>NZ_LUKE01000001.1:1512068-1873119 GCF_001592735.1 Bdellovibrio bacteriovorus | reverse complement strand
AATATAAGTACTCGTTCCTCCTGGTGTACATCGTAGTTGTGTACACTTTTTCTAAAATGGCTCTTCCTGAGCGCATTTATAAATTAAGCCTCTTTACTAACGAAATTACCTGCTACTTGTGGTCCCGTTTTGTATTGGCCTTTGCCGCCGTAAGTTTTTTTGCCGGCAAGTGAGTCTTTCACATCGTTCAAAGCACCATTCAATGTGCCTAGAGCGGATTTTGCGTATTCTTCATTTTCTTTGTTAATGTCAGTGATGCGTTTGATAAGCACATCGAGCGCGGAGTGTTGAGTGCGCAAGCGATCTGCCGCTGGAGTGCCTGCAAGTTTTTGAGCAAGTTCCAGCAAACGTGGATTTTCAACGTCGGCTCCAACCATGGTTGCTAAGTCCATCGCGTAACGCGCACGTAAGGCGTCTTGAGCACGAAGCTTGAAAAGAAGGTCTTCTTTAAGTTTATTGCTTTCATCTAGCGCCGGAAGATCGGCTTTAACCAAAAGATCTTTTTCTTTGCGAACGATGTCTAAAAGTGAACGATAGATCTTGGTAAGCTCTTCGAGATTGGCTTCTAACTTTTGAAATGCACGTTCTACTGTAGTGTCCATTCGTTCTCCATCATCCTTGATGAGTTGTGCAGATTTTTATTTTTGCAAGCTGGTGCTGCTCCAGCTCTGCGGCCCGAAGCCGCTCCGCTCTGCCGGCGTCCGCCGACTAAAATTCCAAATGCTCGTCGACCATTTTGTCGGCGATGGCCTTAGCGTCCGTTTTATATTTGCCTTCGTCGATAAGCTGTCTGAATTTTGCAACTTTGGCTTCATCCACATCCGGAGCCGCCATTGCTAATTCTTTAATGCGTTTTGCTTCTTGAGCTTTTGGAGACAATTCTACTTTCGTAGATTCACCAAGAGAAGAACCCATCAAAGCATCTGCTTTGTTTGCGTTACCGATGCCTGCAGATTTCGATGCAATGCCACCGGCTTTGTCGGATTTAGCTGAATCAGTAAGATTCAAATTCTGTCCGATTTTGTTATGAGTGATCTTCATTGAGAGCCTCCATACTTTCGAGTGTTAGATCACACTCTGTATAATTCATTTTATAGTATCACAATGGGACAAGTTACACCAAATCATTCTGAGACAGTTTGTGGTCTAGGGGTCTTGTCTGTTTCAACGGTCCAATATATCGATTTTGCTTCAGAACTTAAAAACCCAAGGGTGTCGCCAGCTTGCACTTTGTCCCCTGTAAAAAGTTTTGACAGTGAGCCTTTAAAAACGACCTGAGATTTCAGACCATTGTCGTGTTCAATTTCTACCTGAGTTTGATGATCAGTTAATTCTGTCACTGCCCCGAAACGCCCAGCCCAAGGGGCTTTCACGTCCCTAGCCCCAGGTCGAGGAACATTCCCCAAGATTTCTGGAGCCACATCAATGCGATAAGACAATGTCGATTTAGACTTTCCCGGATGCTGAAAATTTTTAGCCCGATCCAATGGCAAAGGACCTTTTGGTTTTTCAACCTTCGCTTTCATTCCCAACTGCGCACCAAATTTTTCAACCAATTGATTGTAAATCAAATCCGAAAAACCGATACCCCCACGAGCCGCCCACTTCTCAACGTACTGCTCATCTAACTGCTCACGAAAAATTTTCTCTGCATTATTCGCTTGGATGAATCCACTCTCTTGTACGGTAGATCGCATGGCCTTTGTCATCTGACGAAGAAAATGCTTTTCATACATATCAGAAACTTCACGCAACTTTTGATCCGGAGTTTTCTGTTGAGGCTTACGCATAAATCGAGAAGGCGCAGCAATAAATTTAGAACGATCTAAATTTTTACCATCAACACTAACGGCCTCAGGAGCGCCAGCGACCTGAGCAGAGGGTTCCCCCACACTGACCGCCGCCGAATTCAAAGATTCCGCAAAACAAGAAAAAGAAAAATAAAACACCGTAAAAAGAGAAACCCAAAAAGCCCAACGCGAGCGCAGCAAGCCAGATCCAAGGCGTTCCGAGAACCGCTCACTCCAACTTTTCTTTTTTACGAGAAATAGTGTCGCCGGAATCTGCTTTGGGTTGCTTGCAGCCCTATGCGAGTTCCGCAGCGCCAAAGAAGCGCGGCGATAATGATCAGAAGAAAAAGAACGAAGAATCACAATGCCACCGAAAAACAGAATGCGCGAGGACTGTCTGAGACAGAGGGTTGCAAGCAACCCAAAGCAGATTCCGGCGCAGCAATGTCTTCGACCGAAGAAAGAGAAAAAGGGGAGTTGAGTCGGAGAACTAGTGCATCCTGCACATAATTCTTAGAGTTAAGCCTCGGCTCATGTTCACCAATCATTGGCGTTCGTTGACCTTTTGCTTCTGTTTCCTGCGAGAAACTATCGACTCTTGACCTTCCATGGTTCGCGATCTCTTTCTCACCCTCCCCGCGTTCCAAACACGTCCATGTGTCTGAAACATTAAATGCTATTTTATCCAGTTTATTACATACTGTGTCATTTCGAAACACAAATCTCATAATACTTCTAATTCCCCGTGCAAAGCTCCAGCTGTCTTGATGGACTGAAGTATAGTGATCAGGTCTTTCGGCGTAACACCTAACTTATTCAAAGCTTGAACGAGTTCACCCACGCTAACACCCGTATCAAGAACAGTGACTTTTTCCTCTTTGGCGTTCTTTCCCTCGCCCACCTTGACAGACAAGGCACCATGGGAAATAGCCACTTTGGAAATTTTCACTTTATCCCCGATGACGATGGTGCCGGTTTTTTCATTCACCACCACGCGCGCTTTCATATCAGGATTAATTTCGATTGATTCGATTGTCGCCAGCAATTCGACACCACGATTTTCATAGGCAAACGGTGTGATGATATCAATTGTTCCTGAATCCTTGGCCGTCGCATAGTGACCACCCAATTCTTTATTGATAGTCAAAACGGTGCGCGCAGCCGTGGTAAAATCAGGATTGATTAAATTCAAACGATACATTTTTCGCGAAGAAAAATCGGCCGTCATATCACGCTCGATGATCGCGCCGTTAGGAATTCTTCCAGAAGTGGTGTGCGAATCTTTGCCATTACCACCAATGACAATCGCTCCTTGAGCCACAGCATAAACTTGTTCATTCGCTGCACGCAGTGGTGCTTGCAATAAAGTACCACCAGCCAAGGAGGAAGCATCGCCCACAGCACTGACGGTAATATCAATCGGATTACCCGCTTTACCGAATGCCGGCATTGTCGCTGTAATAATAACTGCGGCTACATTCTTACTGCCAAATTCTGGCGAATCTAATTTCATTCCCAGCTTATCAAACATGCGCACAACTGATTTGCTCATGTATTCATTTTTTCCATCGCCCGTGCCTTTAAGACCGACCACGATCCCGTAACCGATCAACTGATTTTCGCGCACACCACGAATACTGGCGATATCTTTCAAACGCGCGGCCTGAGCAGATTCAATCGTCGAGGCAAAGGCCAATGCGGCTAAAGCGATAAGCTTTAATAGTTTACTCATTTTTAGTATTCCTTCTGATGCTGACGACATCATATTGAGGATCTAAAAGCTTGTCTGAAGAAATTCCGGCGTCGTTAAAATCTTCAGGGCGAATCAAGCCCGTAACAATTACTTTATACTCTCTTTTGCCAATCATGAAGGGCTGCTGGCCTTTAACCCGGTAGTTTCCGTCAGCCATCTTTTCAACCAAACGCGTAGGAACGTTTTGAACTTCATCCAAACTATTCTTGTCATCTTCCTTAGCTGGAGCATCGACCTTAGGCTTTTCTGATGCCGGCGCCCGGGAAGGATCCTCCCCATTTTGGGCTAGGCCGTTGTTCAAACTTTGATTTTCTTGTTCTTCTAATTGTTTCAATAATTTTTTAATGACGGAAACTTTGGTTTCTACCTGTTTCATCGCGGGGCCATCAAGTTTTACATTCAAAAGATCGCCCTCTTTACGCATTTTGTTTTGCGCAAACAAATAGGAACCTTGACCTTCCATCACCCACATCGAACCCGCACTGGCACCAAGTTCTGACTCTTCTTCCATGCGATTTTTAGTCATACGCTTATACTGACGATCCGTTGGCACGCCCATATTCGCATTGTCCGAATAACGAGGGGCAGATTTGATTTCTTCAAGCGGAGGGTTCTGAGTTTCTGAGCCAAAAGCATTTAGAAGTTCATTCATGGTCGCGCAGCCGGTAAAACACACCGCTGTAAACACAAGTAACAAAGATGTCATCATAGTTTTAAAATTAATCATTGCAGTTTCACCACACCTTTTTCAACGACAAGGCCCGACATGACTTTTTGAGTTTCGATATTTTTTACTTTGATAAGGTCACCAATAAAGCCGTTATCTTCGGCTTGCATATTCACGGAAATCTCAAATGTCTCATCCCCTAACATCGCTTTTACGATCTGTCCCTTTTTGGCCGCCGGCTCTCTTTTAAGATCCGATGTCCAGATCGGGGTGCCCACAGCCAGGGATCTTGCCGCCACTTGCCCTTGGATGTCTTCCGCCCGAACAACACTGTCCTTGGCATAAGTCACATCCGTCATCACCATACGTACATCACCGCTTTGCACTCGCTCTCCTTGTAAGATCAGGCGAGTGGCCACCGGGGTTAATTGAGAAACGCGGATAGTTCCCGAAATCCATTTAATTTGATCTGAACCTTCTCTGAGTGGCAAAAGGAAGCCTCCTTTTGTCGACATCTGAGAAAAATCCAAGTCCCACTCTTTTTGTGATGGCACCGGAGTTTTCGTCACTGAAACGCGGTATTCACATGAGGGACAAGTTACATTTAAATGATTCAAAATTTTACGATTCACTTCTTCATGCGAAATGGCTTCTTTAGAAAAGCTCACCTTCACTTGCGACGGAATTTTAAAAGAAGGATTTAACAACCGAACATCATCACGGTTTTTCATGATGCTGCGAACTTTCGTTAAAATTTCTTGGGCGTTCATATGACTTGCTAAAACCAAATCACGAGCGTCTTCACGCAAAACCACATCATCCATGAAAGCTAAAAGATTTGCGTTCCCTTGAGTTAAGCGAGCCACGTCACTAAGACGTAACAATGGACGCTGGGAAATTTCAACCTGCGCCGGAATTTCAATCTCCGGACGGGCCCACGTGGTACTAGCAATCATCAAAAAGGCAAAAACCAATTTCTTCATCAATTATTATCTCAAGTTATTAATAGATTGCAGCATTTGATCCGAAGCCTGGATCACTTTCGAATTCGTTTCGTAAGCTCTTTGGGCCGTGATCATCCCGACCATTTCATCAACGATATTCACGTTACTTGTTTCAAGCTGTCCTTGAGACAAAAAGCCCGTGCCGTTTAAGCCAGGACGAGACGTGATCGGCTGTCCACTGGAAGGACTTTGCATGAATACGTTTTTACCCATAGCCTTTAAGCCCGCTGGGTTCACAAAATTCACCACGTCAATTTGTCCAATTGTTTGTGCAGGATCATTCAGTCCCGAGATCACACGCACTTCACCTGTTGCTGAAATCTCAATGCCGGAAATATTGGGCGGGATTGTGATTTCAGGCTGCAAAAGATTGCCATTTTTATCAATCAAGCGACCATTAGGATCCTTTTGGAAGGCGCCGTCTCGAGTATAACCAATTTGGCCATCCGGTGTTTGGATTTGAAAAAATCCTGATCCTTCGATTTGAATATCGAAAGGATTTTTGGTGACGTTGGCATTTCCGTCCTTAAAGTCTTTTTGCACGGCCGCGGTGCGAACTCCCAAGCCGACTTGCACACCATTGGGAGAATAGGCATTCATGCCTGTTGATGATCCCGGTTCTTTTTGAGTTTGATAAACTAGGTCTTCAAACTCTGCACGAGAACGTTTAAAACCGTTAGTCGAAACGTTGGCAATGTTATTGGCAATAACGTCCATATTTGTCTGTTGGGCCGCCATGCCAGTAGCTGCTGTGTTCAAACTTTTAATCATCTCTTCATCCTTCCATGGATAAAAAATAAATATCTTTAGTACCTACTTCGGCAAAGCCGAAGTGCGAGCCGGCCTAGTTCGTTTTGCCTACAACATTAACCATCTTGTCAGCCATCTGGTCATAGGCGCTGATGGCTTTCTGGGTGCTTTCAAAAACTCGTTGCGTAGAAATCATATCTGTCATTTCTTGCACGATATTGACGTTAGAAGTTTCAAGAAAACCTTGGCGTACGCTTGGATTAGCCACATTGACCATGTCCGGCGCGATATTATCTTTGAAAGTATAAAGGCCGCTGCCTTGCTTTAATAAAGAATCAGGATTGTTCACTTGAACCATTGAAAGACGACCCACGACCTCCGTACCTTCAATCACATCGCCCGAATCAGAAATACTTAAAGGAGCATTGCCCGTCACACGAATCACACGTGATGCGGGATCCGCTCCCGGTTCGCCCGCGCTTAATACTGGATGTCCTTCTTTAGTGACCAATTGACCATTACCATCCAAAGTAAAGTTACCCGCGCGAGTCAAGCGAACTCCGCCCGGTGTGGCAATTTCAAAAAAGCCTTTACCGTCAATGGCGACGTCAAGGTTATTACCGGTCGGTTTTAAGCTGCCTTGAGAAAAATCAGTGAAGGTGCCTTTAGTGTCGACATAACTTTTATCGCCACCTTGCATATTATAAAAACTTTCAATCGCCGCGACATCGCGAGGGATCTGCGTTGTTGTCGGCGGTTTCTCATTGGCTGTAAGATATTCTTGGAAGATCTGTTGATCGCGTTTAAACGCGGGCGTGTTCACGTTCGCCAAATTATTGGCGATAGTATCAAGCTTTGTACTTTGAGCCATGGCTCCGCTCAATGCCGTATAGACACCTTTTACACTCATTAGACCCCCACTATTTTGTAGAGCAGCAAAGCATATGCCATCATTTGACAGGACCGATCTTCGTCTAGGAAAAGACTTCCGAGCTAGACCAAAGCAGAGGAAGAAAATTCTGGTCTCAAGTTTCTTTCGATTTGACCGATACACAGGCTTTTGTCGATGGTGCAAAAGATTGTCAGTTCTTTGTCGACAGTGTCAAAGAATCGGCTTCTAATAATCCTATGAAACATGTTGTGGGATTGGTTTTCGCCCTTTTATTTTCTTTTTCCGTGCACGCCGAACTTGCGAAGGTCCCTCCTGCTCCGGCCCCCCTTTTAGCGAACTCTCCGTTAAGTCTTAAAGAAAAATTAAAAACTCTGACGGCCAAAGCTAAAAATGTTCAGTCGGACAGTCTGATTTTTGATCTGCCGGTGACTTATAACCAAAAAGTCAGTAAATGGGTTTCTTACTTTCAAAGCGAACGAAATAACAAATGGTTTCGTCAGTGGTTGCAACGCTCCTACAAGTACATGCCTTTCATTCAAGATGAACTTCGCAAAGCAGGCTTACCGCAAGATCTTGCTTACATGGTGATGATTGAAAGTGGATTTGCTCCAAATGCGGTCAGCCATGCCGATGCCGTCGGACCTTGGCAGTTTATCGAATCCACGGGCGTGCGCTATGGATTGAATAAAAGCTGGTGGTTGGATGAACGACGTGATCTAAAAAAATCCACCCTCGCAGCCATCCGCTATTTGCGCGACCTGCACTCAGAGTTCGGCTCTTGGTATCTTGTCGCTGCAAGTTACAATATGGGTGAAAATGGATTGCGTGCCCGCATAAAAAAGCATGGCACTCGTGATTACTGGTCCCTCATTCATCTCAATGCCTTGCCTTTGGAAACTCAAGAATACGTGCCAAAAATTTTGGCGGTAATGTTAATTTCTAAAGCGCCTAATTTGTATGGCTTTCGCGGTTTAGAAAAAATGGACCCACTGGATTACGACATCGTCGGCGTTCCCGGAGGCGTTGAGTTAGACCCTTTAGCGGATCACTTAGGGGTTACGCGCAAAGCACTAAAAGATTTGAATGCCGAGCTCTATCTAGGGTACATTCCTCGTCAGGTCAGCAAACATTTTATCCGGGTTCCTAAAGGAGCCGGCACTTTGGTTTCTGGCTATGTCCTTCAGAACAGGAAAGTGACTTTGGAATGAAGCCTCTCATCGTCCAAAAATACGGCGGAGCCACCCTAGCCGATCCGGACAAAATCAAATCCGTCGCGGCTCGCGTTTGTCATCAAGCTCAAGAAAATTCTTTATTAGTCGTCGTCAGTGCTATGGGAAAAACCACCAATTCACTGATTGATTTAGCTAATCAAGTTTCACAACGTCCCCATCGCCGGGAAATGGATATGCTCTTAACCGTCGGTGAACGCATTAGCATGTCGCTGATGAGTATGGCCCTCAATGACCTGGGATGTTCTGCGATTAGCTTCACCGGCAGCCAGGCGGGAATTTTCACCGACGATTCTCACGTCAATGCCTTTATCAAAGACGTAAAACCCATTCGTATTGCAGAGGCTTTACAGAAAGATAAAGTTGTCATCCTAGCCGGATTTCAAGGTGTATCCCCGCAAACAAAAGAAATTACAACTTTAGGACGCGGAGGCTCGGATACTTCGGCGGTCGCAATGGCGGCAGCCTTTAATGCTGAACGCTGTGAAATTTTAAAAGATGTTCCGGCGGTTTTCACCGCTGACCCCAATATCGTTAAAACGGCAAAGCCTTTAAAAGAACTCAATTACGATCAGCTGATGGAAATGACGTTCTGGGGCGCCAAAGTCTTGCACTATCGCTCGGTGGAGTTAGCAAAAATCCGCAACGTGACTTTGTATATTGGTCCCGCTTCAAATAAAACTTCTGACGGCACCTTGGTAAAAAAAGGATTGAATATGTTTGAATCAAGCAAAGCTCTTTCATTGAATTCTCATGAACTGGTGCTTTCCGTTCATTGCCACGAAAAAAATCCAGCCAAAGCTTTACGCGACCTGCAGCACTTGTTTAATGAAAAACAAATCGCATTCCCACAAATGCTTCAATGCTCATCAGAAAACGGGACAACCGAAATCCTTTTAACGGGACCTCAAGAAATCATGATCGCGATGAAGCGTGAGCTTAAAGGAAATAAAAACTTCGTCGTCCAAGACAACGAATATTCTACGGTCACATTGACGTGCACCGGAGCGACATCTCCAGAACTCGTACAGCAAGTTTTAGATGTCTTGCACTCTCGCGCTTTACCAAGTGAAAAAATTCTTATGAGTGCCATGAGCATGACGATCATGACGTCCGCTTCGGAGAGGAAAGCCGTCATCGAAAGTTTGCATTCTTTAATTCAAGCTTAAAAAGAAATGAGCCTGTTTAAGGCTCTAAAGTGTTTTTTAGTAGTTGATAACGATTTCGGACCTTACCCCAAATGTTAGAGTGCGGCCCCGTGATGCCGTCAACCCCCGTTGATCCGGCATTTCCTTGCAATCTTGGATCGCGCGACCCGCCAGGCAAAAACTGACGCAAATCTGGGTTTTGATTAACAGCCCCGTTTGCACTACCAGATCCTCCACCACGGCCGCCGCCCCCAGAACCACTTAGACTCGCGCCCATTAAAGCACGCCCTCCAGATCCACCGCCGCCATAACTGCCGCCGGATCCGGGAACGACATCTGCCGGGCCACCGCCGCCGCCACCGATACCACTGGGATTCACATTTCCACTTAAGTTCGCACTTCCAACGGCGGCCCCACCTTGGCGCCCATCAATACCTTGCACATCCCCACCTTTGGGGCGCGGCCCATGCTCTAAGCCTGGTAAGCTTGGCATATCGCCCGCGTTCGCAGAAGCTTGAGACGTCGGCAGACGTGAAGAGGCATCAATGCTTGAGCTTGCAAATGCGTCACTTTCAGCATTCATCCCACCACGGCACATATAATGCCCGGGATTTTTAGAACATACACAGACCTTGTTATTAGCTTGTGAAGGATCATCACAGTTCGCGGCACTCGCACTAGCACAACCCGGATAGGTCGGATTGGCTTCACAGAAAGTTTTCTTTTCATTTTCTTTAGCAGCTTCTTCAGGACTTGATGTTCCCATCGCCGCCATTTGGCAGGCCGCTGAACCCGCACCCGTCGTGTTGTAATTTGAAATCGCCTGATCCGCATCATCGACTTGGGACTGATAAGTATCACAAGATCTTTTCTTTGAATCCGCCAATACTTTGGCGGAGTTTTGATTTAAGCCCAATGTACTCCAGCAAGAATCTTGCCGTAAAAACTCTGACAGTTCACCACACGCGCTTTGACAAGTCTCCAAGGCCCCTCCGCAATTTTCACGGAAAGTTTTCATCGCTTCTTTGGCCGAATTTGAAATACCCCCCGCCTGACCGCAGGCTTGTTGCACGGCTGCGGTGTCGCTTTGAGCCGCCGTTTGAGCGTTGTTAGACGCATTTTTCATTTTCGCATGATTGCTTTCATCACAACTTGCAGCTGTATCACTGGTGCTCATTTCACATTTTTCGATCAGCTCATCGTACTTCGTTTTACAACTATTTGCTGGCGCCGCTTCACCGTCTTGTGTGGGACGAGGTGTGGGCACGGGGACATTCGATACGGTGGGCGTTTTAGTTGTTGTCGTGTTGGTTTTTTTTCCGCAAAACTTTTCTTGCATAGTCTGTATCAGGCAATATTCATAATTTCTTTGATCGTTGGGATATTGCGATTTGCAGAAATAATGGCAACCTAAAAACGGCTCCGCAGCGTTCACATAAAGTGGAAGCGCAAATATAACTGCAACGAGTGACAAGATTTTCCCCATGACTTAATTATGGAGAATTCCTCATTTACTTTCCACAATTTCTGATTGATCCGTCTCAGATCAAGACGTTATGGCTCTAACGTCCCTTGAATAATTTGATATCGATTTTGAATCTTCTGCCAGATGTTGGAATGAGGTCCGGTGATTCCGTCCACACCTATTCTTACTGATCCCGTCATGCCATTATTTCCCCGCGGATCAGCAAATCCACCAGGCAAAAACCTTCTTAAGTCAGGCATTTGATTTTTCGAATCGGTCGAATCTTTTTTGCCAACGGAGGATCCATCATTTCCGGAACTTGACGGCATACGCGCATAAGCAAGCATACCTCCGCGACCACCGCCCGCAGACCCAACCCCCGATAAGAACTCTTCATCCAAAGGTTCTGGATTCGCCTTGGGAAGCCCCCCGCCGGATCCGACCGTGGAACTTCCAACTCCGGCCCCACCTTGGCGACCATCAATACCTTGGACATCGCCACCTGATGGAAGGGGCGCATGTTGAAGGCCTGGCACATCGGGAAGATCTCCGGTGTTGGGATTGGCTGCATTTGAAATTCGCGAAGAAGAATCCACCGATCCTCCCGCGAATGAAGAGACATGTTCCGCATTCAAAGATCCGACACACAAGGCATCGTTAGGATTTCTAGAGCACACACAAATTTTATTGTTAGATTGTGACGGATCATTGCAATTTAAGCTCGCCGCACTTGAGCACCCAGGATAAGAAGGATTCGCTTGGCAAAATGGGAGGATGCCGACAGAAGCCGCGCCAGCAGAACCGGCCGATTGTCCACCTAATGTCGCCATCTGACAAGCCGCCGCTCCTGCGGAAGTATTTCCGTAATTGGAGATCGCACGATCCGCTTCGCTCACTTTTCCCTGATAGCTCTCACAGCTTGCGTTTTTTGACTGCGCTAATGATTGCGCCGAGCTTTGATTCAAGCCAATAGCCGAATAACATGACGGGTTGTTTTGCAAAAACGAAGAAAGCTCCGCACACGCGCTGGAGCAACTTTCCGCCGCTGAACTGCAGCGCTTACGAAAACCCGTTAATGCATTTTTTGCAGAATTAGAAACGCCGCCGGCTTCAGAGCAGGCAAGCTGCACCATCGAAGTCGTGTTCTGAGATTTTCCTGCGGCCGCCGCAGCCGCGTTTAGTTCTGCATCAGAACCTGAATCGCAAGTCCCACCGGCACTGCTGATCGCACTTTCACAAGACTGGCGAGCAGACTGATATTGGGAACGACATAAAGCCGCCGCCCGTTCTGCGGCATCCTGATCTGCCGTGCTGCCTGCCTTGTCTCCTGATTTGCTACCGTCTTTTTTTCCGTCGGCGTTTTTATCCGAATTCTTTTTTTCCTCGGCATCAGACGTCTCGGAGCCCTTAGGTTCAGGCGTCATCCCCCAACAACCGGCCGCATCAAAGGTATCAGAAGCCCGCGAAGAGCAATCCCTCGCAGACTGAACTTGGCCAGAAGTATCGTTGTGGCTCCCCGAGCCGGGAATTTTGACATCAGACTGGAAATTGATCCCGCTGCTGCCGCCATTTCCCATTTGCAGTCCGCCGCTTAAAGAGCCGCTGTCATCATCACCGCTACTTGCAGCGGCAAGGACAGACACTCCCCAAAATAAGGACGTAACCAATAGAAAAAGACGGATCGATCTTAATATCCCCATAAAGAGCTTTTCGGCACAAGGTCTAGCTCTCTAAAGCGTTGATCTTTGACTCTGATGTCTTCTCAGATAATCTCATTCTGTAACAGAGGACATTTATGGAAAAAAACTTATTTTCATTCGAAGTAAAAGCCAAAGACGGCAAAGCCGTTCCACTTTCTCAACATCAAGGTAAAGTGGTTTTGGTGGTGAACGTCGCCAGCAAATGTGGATTCACGCCCCAATATACGGGTTTAGAAGAAATCTATAAAAAGTTTAAAGATCGTGGATTTGTCATTTTGGGTTTTCCATCAAATCAGTTTGGCTCCCAAGAGCCCGGCACCAATGACGAAATCCAAGAATTTTGCCAATTGAATTTTGGCGTTACTTTTCCGGTGATGGCCAAAATCGATGTGAATGGCAAAGCCGCTGATCCCGTGTACCAATGGCTAAAATCCGAAGCTCCAGGTGTTTTAGGTACAGAGTTTATCAAATGGAATTTTACGAAATTTCTTATTGGTAAAGACGGCAAAGTAATTAAGCGTTATGCCCCTAAAGATGAGCCCAAAGATCTGGAAGCTGATATTGAAGCCGCGCTTGGGGCTATTGTCTGATCCTTTTACACTAAGAAGCTCTGTGCTGCCGCTCGAGCCTCCAACTCGCGGCACTCAGGTTGCAACCTCAACCTGAGATTAAGGGAGCTTCTGATGAACCTAAAAAACTTCGCATTTCTATTCTCTGCAATTCTCATTTTGAGACATGAAGCGGCCTTAGCTGAACTTCGCACGATCGAAGAAAAAAATGCCGCAGGAATCGTGACGAAACAAAAATCCTATGAAAATGAAAGACTTGTCGAAGAACGTCTTTTTAATGGCTCAACGGGTGTTTTAGGTACCTGGTTGCGCTATCAATATCCTGGTTCTGGCCGAGTTATCAAAACCAATCTTTCAGTCAAAGAAGACGAAAAAATGCGCATTCTTACGCAAGAAGAATGGACCGGTTTAGACAATAAAAACAACACCACTCCGCAGGCAGTTTTATTGCGCTCATGGGTTTATGACACGAGCGCCCCCTATGATTTAGAATACATTGCCGTTCATGACAAAGACAATCCATCCCGCATTCAAGCAAAGCAGTATTTGAATGAAAAAAACCAGCTGAAATCTACGATCACCTTCACTTATAAAGAAGGCCGTGAAAAACCAGTTTCTTTCGTGGAAAAAGATCCTTCCGGAAAAATTCTTTCTCGGTTTTCGCTCTATGAAAAATTTGATGTACCCGCACGCTTGCGCGAGCTAGGAAAAACCGCCGCCGAAGTGAAAGTCTTAACGGCGCAACGTGAAAATCCAGAAAAAATTCTGGTAGCTATCATCGACACTGGGTTTGACTATAATCACGCGAACCTTGTGACCAAATGGTGGAACAATCCGACAGATCCTATTGATGGTATTGACAATGATGGCAATGGTTGGGTGGACGATAATTTTGGTTGGGACCAGGTCGCTAATCAGCATCTACCATCAGAAGCCATTATTTCATTTGCTCGCGATCAACGCCCGTTGTCCCACGGCACACATGTCGCGGCTATTGCGTCTCACGGCCTTAGTAACATTGGCTTGATTGGATTTGGGGGCGAATACACCGACGTGGCTTACATGGATAAGGTTTCTGCCTTTATCAAAAAACACGGTGTTAAAGTCGTAAATATGTCCTTGGGAATTCCACTTGATCATAAAGATCAGCTGGGTCTAAAAGCCAGCGTGCGCGCTTATCAACGTATGATTGAAAGCAATCCAAACACATTATTTGTGGTCGCCGCGGGAAATGAACTTAAGAATTTAGATGTTTTTGCAAATCGCCAATACCCCGCAAGCTTCATGCAACCCAATGTTTTAAAAGTCGGCGCTTTGGACGTGGGCAGCTTAGAGCAGATCAACGAAAAAACAAAAATGGCTTATTTCAGCAATTGGGGAAAAAAATCTATCGATATCCTTGCCCCAGGTTGGGAAGTCATGGCGGCAAGTTTGGGTGGTGGATTGATAGCGCATTCGGGAACCTCCATGGCGTCACCTTACATGGTGAATCAAGTGGTGCAGTTATGGTCCGAACTTCCGCACTTAACAGCAACAGAAGTTCGTGAATTATTTATTGCAACAGCCCACAAAATGACCCCCGAACCAGAAATCCGATCTGGCGGATACGTGGACTTAAAAGCGGCCCTTATGTTAGGACGACAAAAACTTTTAGAAGGCAAAAAGGCTCAGCGGACCGGTCCTAACTGTTGGAACTCGGCCACTTATCTGGCGGGAATTTCAGCCGCCACTCATTATACTAATGAAAGTGAGTTTCGATATTTAATGGAATCGCCACTTTGCAAGCAAGTTCCGGCCAACGAAACGCGCACAGGGGATATCATTGCTTTACGTCGCTATTCTGCTAACGGAAAGATTTTACCCGCACCGTTTATGTCTGAAGTTCACGGTTATACAGACTTGGGTGACGGCACCGGTTTTACTAAAAACGGCCCAGACCAAAACGCGGGCTATGAGATTCAAAAAAAGTCCGACATCTTTGCGATGTATAAAGCGAGCGAATTCAAAAATTGTAAAATCATTGGCTTAAATACCAAAGATTGCGTGATGAAAGAAGTCGCTTACCGCTGCCAAACCTTAAGCGAATATTTTAGCGGAAAATTAAATCCGCTAGAAAACGAATTGCTTTTAAGAATTTTGGCCTTAGAAAAAGAATTAGGTGACTACTTCATGACCGGCAAGTCAATCCAGGGCAATAAGGACACACGGATCGAAGACTTGCAACATCAGCTGAATCAACTAAGCCAACAAGGAAGCGCCAAGGTATTTATTGATACTCTTTCGTTTCGCTTGTCGTCTTTAGCTTCTCAGTTTTAAAGGAATGACTTAACTGCCGCTGTAATCACATCGCGCTCGACGGGTTTTTTATAAAACTTCGTCGCGCCAAAACGACCTGCCCAAGTGGATAAGTCATCGCGGCCCGAAATCAAGATCATTGAAAGATCTTTGGCCCCTTCGATCGCGGCAAATTTCTGATAAAAATCGTCCGTTCCCATATCTTTGAGAGTTAAGTCCATCACAAGAACAGTCGGTTTAGATTGTTTTAACAGCTCTAAGGCTCTTTCCCCAGTTTCCGCGGTTTGTACAGTCGCACCGAGTTTTGCGAAATACCTTTTGTAGAGCATTAAAAGATCTGGAGCATCTTCAACAACCAGAATCGTTGGTGCGGTCATATAGGTCCTTTTATATCAAAAATATCAAAGATTCGTAACATGCTGTTAAATACCAGTCACGATCCGTATTTAGACCCGCCGTATTGTTTTCATCCCTGTAATTCTATTCATACTTTACAAGGATCACCGCCTTGGACTCTTTGTTATCCGAAACGAAGCCGATTTCGGCCGAACTTTCCAAAGAGTCCTTCATCCGAAACTCATCCGTGGTAAAGATTTTCGCAAAGACCCCGGGTTCTTTAGCCATATTGTGGACATCAACGTCCTTTTTAGAGCCCAAATCCTTTTTCAAGAACTCCTTCACCACTTGGCCCCGATCCGCCGCTAAACGCTGCTCTTCCATGGAAGGCTTGGCCACCCCTTCCACGGGATATTCCTGGTCGGACCATGCCAAAACCTCAATGGAATCCACGTTTGCACGTCCTTCAATGGCATTTTTAAATTGAATCAGCTTTAATTTTTCACTTTCAAGTAAACGGTCTTTACCTGGAGGAAAACGCACCACGATGTATTCCCCTTCACTTAGATCAGCGTGCTTATTCACCTCGCTACCGTAATGAGTGCAGGCCTGCAATAAGACCAAAGAGAAAATGATTGCGAAAAAAGAAGTCAGAATTCTCATAAATCCCCCTGCCGTCTTTAAATGCAATCATGGCACCAGGCCTAAAAAGCAATAAGCGAATTTATAAAGTAAACCAGGGACAATAATCCCCACGACATGGGAAATGCCGGACTAGACAGGCTTTAGGTGTATTCCAAAATCATATCGACAAGCTTTTGTCGCTGCACCGGCTTTGAAAGGTACCCATCACAACCGGCCTGAATGCAGCGCTGGTGTTCATCACTCATCGCATGGGCCGTTAAAGCAATAATCGATCGAGTAAAACCTTCCTCACGAAGTTTGCGGGCGGCGGTGTATCCGTCCATAATGGGCATCTGGATATCCATCAAGATCACATCATAACTTCTCTTATTATACTTTTGCAGGCAGTCCACACCGTTAATGGCTAAATCGACCTCAGCCCCCTCTTTTTGCAGGATCAGGGTTAAAAGCTTTTGAATGTCCGGAGAATCTTCCGTCAACAAAACGATTTTACCCTGCAAGGGATTGTTCGCAACCACATCAGTTTTTCGGATGTTAGTTTTATCTGAAGCTTTCGTTACGCCACCTTTAAATTCGTGAATCGTCAGTGTGAAAGTACTGCCGACTTTTAATTCAGACCGTGTAAGTTCAATGCCCCCACCCAAAAGTTCTGCCAGTTTCTGAGAAAGAACCAACCCCAAACCCGTCCCACCGAAAAGACGTGTGATCGAACTATCCGCTTGGGAAAAGGCCTGAAACAGTTTGCTTTGTTTTTCTTTATCGATGCCCACACCGGTATCCGTGATCGCAAAACGAATGCTTTCATCCGCTCCGCTGGTGACCGATATAGTGACACTGCCTTGAGATGTAAATTTGATCGCATTCCCGACTAAGTTCATTAAAATTTGTTTTAAGCGAAGCGGATCAGAAGTGATGTGATCTTTCAAATTCGGATCGATATCAACATGAAGCTGTAATTCTTTTTCTTTCGCGCGAACTTCCAACAACGAAACCACTTCATTCACCAAGGACCTTAAAGAAAACCCGATTCTTTCGACATTTAAGTGACCTGATTCGACTTTGGAAAGGTCCAAAATATCATTCAAGATGTGCGACAGGGTTTCGCCATTGCGACGAATGATTTGCGCGTACTTAGAGCGTTCTTCTTCCGTTAAACCAGCATCATTTAATACGTCGGCAAAACCTAAGATCGCCCCCAATGGCGTGCGAATCTCATGGGACATATTCGCTAAGAACGTACTTTTTAAAGAGCTTGCACTTTCAGCTTCTTTAAGTGCCGCCTCTAGCTGCGCTTGATGATTTTTTTCAGAAGTAATATCTAAAATAGTGCCGGTCAAACGAACGGCCTTGCCGTCTAACCCATGTTTAGCTCGTCCTTGCGAACGGAACCAGCGAATAGACCCATCCGGAAAGACGTAGCGGAAGTCCACATTCAAATCCGCACCCTTTTGCAAAGCATCTTCACGTGCGATTCGACAAGCTTCTTGATCATCGGGATGAATGCGTGAAAAAAATATTTCCGAAGTGACACTTTCCTCACTTACCTGGATCAAAGATTTAGCCATCGCGGAAAAAACCAGACGACCCGTCTGTAAATCAGTCTCCCAAGTTCCCATGGACGACGCTTCTAGCGCCATTTCCAGACTTTCCTGAGTGCGATTAAGACTGTCCTGACTTTCTTGCAAAGCCGCTCGTGACTCCGCCTTTTCCATGCTCATTCTTTGTATTTCCAATTTGCGAATAGCGATGGACATGAAGGCCCCTAATATAAGCAAACTGAAGATGATAACAACGACGAATAGAGATTTAGAAAATACCGGAGGATAATGACCGGCTTCTTCCCCCCAGTGAATAAAAACACTAGAAAATAGCGGAAACAAAATACTAAACGGAATATAAAACCTTAAAAAAAGCCCCGCCCCATCGCGTCCACGAAGGTTTTTTACCAAGCCTTCATCCACTTTTAAAAACACCGTTCCCAAAGACAATAAAAAGAAACACACCGAAGTGGGCAGTGACATGCCAATCATCTTAGAAGGTCCTGACATGGTCACATCATGCATGTAAGTGATAATCGCGATAAAACACAATGAAGCCGCAGCTACCAAAAAACCTTCAAAAAGGTAAAAACCTTTTCGCCGTCCCGGAAGACGGAAAAACAAAAGCGACAAGCCCAGAAACACCGAAGCTAATGATGTTTGAACAGACATCTTGCCGGAATACATCACGCCATCACTGGATAAAACCTTATCCCGAAAAAGGCTAAACTCTAGCGCCGAAGAATAAGGGATTAGATGCAATGAGAATGAATACAGTCCTATCAATACGACAAGGCCACAAAAACTGGCGGCAAATTTACTGCGGCGGTTTGAAGGATGATCAGCAGCAAGGCTTAATAAAAGAAGACTTGAAGAAAGCAACACGACGACCGTCGCCGTCAAAGGAATCATCTGCGGCAGCCCCGGAAACAAAGACCGCATGCGGGGAATATCTAAGATCCACCCGACCATCACAGTACTGGTCATGGCAAGACTGATAAATGCGGCGATTAAGGATATTCTTCGTTCGCGGATAAACTTCAAAGCAAGCCACCTTGTTGCGCTACATTAAGGTACGCAAAAGACGCAGATTTCGCAACAAAACTGCCGATTTATTACTTGATGTTAATGCGCCAGCCAAGACTAACATCAGAAAAGAAAAAACCCCCAACATTTACATGCGGGGGGTTTAAAACGAACTCAAGAATCTAAACGACTAGTGCTGCTTTGCCGCTTTTTTAGATTTTTTTGGAGCTGCTTCTTCTTCAGCTGTTGGCTCAGTCCCTTCATGGTCTTCACCGTTGCTACCATTTGTATCAACGAGAAGTTTACCGATACCGTTGGCCGCTAAAATCTTCTTACGAAGCTCTGTCATGTATTCAGGATGTTCTTTCAAGAAGACTTTTGCAGCATCGCGACCTTGTCCCATGCGCTCTCCGTTGATAGAGAACCAAGCACCCGACTTATCAACCATGCCCGCAGTGACTGCTAGATCCAGCAAATCACCTTCTTCAGAAATACCTTCACCGTACATCAAATCAAATTCAACCTTCGTGAACGGAGGGGCCATTTTATTTTTCACAACCTTCACCGCCGTGCGGTTTCCAGTTACGTCTTCACCATTCTTAATGGCTCCGATACGACGTACATCCAAACGAACGGAAGAGTAGAATTTAAGCGCGTTACCACCCGTAGTTGTCTCGGGGTTCCCAAACATCACACCAATTTTCATACGGATTTGATTGATGAAGATAACAAGGGTGTTTGAACGGTTGATCGCCGCCGTCAATTTACGCAAAGCTTGAGACATCAAACGAGCTTGAAGACCGACGTGAGAATCACCCATATCACCTTCAATCTCTGCGCGAGGAACTAGAGCGGCAACGGAGTCGACAACCAATACGTCGATCGCACCAGAGCGAACTAGCGTTTCTGTAATCTCAAGAGCTTGCTCACCCGTGTCTGGTTGAGAGATCAAAAGATCTTCGGTGTTCACACCTAATTTACGAGCGTAGTTAATGTCCAATGCATGTTCCGCATCGACGAATGCAACCACACCGCCTTTTTTCTGAGCTTGAGCAATAACAGACAAGCACAGAGTTGTTTTACCAGAAGACTCTGGTCCATAGATTTCAACGATACGACCTTTAGGAAGACCGCCGATACCCAAAGCGATGTCTAAGCTCAATGCTCCTGTGCTGATGGCTTCCACGTCTTTAACCAAAGACTCGTTCGCACCCAGGCGCATGATAGAACCTTTGCCGAATTGTTTTTCGATTGTCGAAACGGCCAATTCTAAGGCTTTTGATTTTTCGTTATTTGCTTTTTCGTTTGCTTTATCTGCCACAGTAGCGTTTGCCATCTGTATCCCTCTCTCACAACACCTGTTGTGAATCTGTAGTGTTAAATTTCCGGCCGGGGCCGATTCTATTTCTTGTCGAGAACTTCACACAGCCACTGAACAGCATAGTCTACGGAAGCCATCTGGATGTCTTTGCGATTTCCCGAAAATAATTCTTTTCGCGAATCTTCAAAGCTCGGACCAGTGATGGCAATGCATACAGTGCCCACAGGCTTCGTAGCTGTTCCGCCACTCGGACCTGCAATCCCCGTGATTGCCACAGACCATTCTGTTTTAAGCTGTCGACGCACTCCGTGCGCCATTTGACGAGCGACTGACTCGCTCACCGCACCCTCTTGCATGAGAGTGTCTCGACGGACCCCCAGAAGATCCATCTTCGCCTCGTTAGAGTAAGAGACCACAGAGCCCAAAAAGATGTCTGAAACGCCGGGCTGCTCTGTTAAAAAACTAGAAAGTGCACCTCCAGTACAACTTTCCGCAAAACTCACGGTGAGTTTTCGGTCGCGAAGAAGTCTTATGAGATCTTGAAGACGCTCATCTCGTGTCACTACACCAACCCCGCAAAAAAGAGGGATAGACTTTTTACTCCGACGGAGCCGGAGTGTATGACAGTGATCTGAGAGCCCAACCAGTTGGTTTGAGTGTAGAGAACTTGCATGATGAGACTCGCAACTAAGCCGGCGGCCACATCGTCCAGCATCACTCCAAGACCTCCTTGGACCTTCTTATCTAAATATCCTATGAATAAAGGCTTACCGATGTCCAGCACTCTGAATAGGACAAAGCCAATCAAAATGGCCTGCCATGTCATTGGCAACCAGACCATCGTGATCAGAAAACCTAAAACCTCATCGATTACGATCTCTTTGTGATCATGCCCCTCATGGTCCTGCTCATAAATATGGCACGCCAAGGTTCCGACTACCAGCAGCAAAGCCACCGCCGACATGTAGTAAAACGGGCCGAGGTGATTCAACCCAATGACTAAAGGAATTGTCGCTAAGGTGCCCCAGGTTCCTGGAGCTTTTTTGATTCGGCCGACCCCAAAAAGTGTCGCCAATTGTTTTAAAAATTCTCTCATCAATCAAAGAGATACGCTGGTCATCCGACGCATGCAATTCGGAATGGTGGGCGTCACAGAAATAACTAGTTGGTCCCTTGCGCAGACTTGCTTTGTTGGGATTTCATAAAGGAATTAAGATCGTTTTGGCGACCGCCACTCTCATTACTGACTTTGGGAATCGATGCCTGTTTAGCGTCGCCAAACTGCAGGTCCCCCACCGTGTGCGGACACGCCGTCGAGGTCGCAATCGGAAAAATTTCGGGCATGGAGAAAATATTTAATGGTTCTTCCTTGTCGCTCCACTTTGACGTTCCTGGCGGACGAGATTTAGCCATAATTGTAATTTCATCAGCCGCCAAGGCATTGTCCAAATCTCTCCACGCCGATTTAAGGCTGTCCTTCACCACCATGGATCGATTCAACATCGTTTGGATTCTTTTAATTTCAGCAAATGCTTTTGCGGAAGAACCAAAACCATAGCTTTTCAGAGTTTCTTCAAATTTTTTCAATCGCAACTGCAAAAGTTGAACTGTTTCGGAGCGCTCGGCCACCAAAACCGTGGTCTTTTCAAATTCTTTGTGTAGTAACGAAGAAACTAAAAATTGGGCGCTGATGTAACCGGTATCATCCAGAATTTCATCTTTTGAAACACCATCGACAGAACGACGAATCGCCAGCGAACCATCCTTTGCACCTTCGCTAGCAAAGATCACGGAATGAGTATTTCTAATTCCAAAACATTTTTTTTCATCAGCGGCAGCGCTCAAAGAATAAGAAAACAAAAGACCACTTAAAAAAATTTGGCACCGCAGGTTCATGACGTCCCCTTATAAGCTTAAGCGTCTCATAAGCATCCGCCAATTACCAATTTCTCCTCACATTCGTCTCGTAAATATACGAAGTTCGTGTTCGGAGCCACCGTGCAGACCTTCCAAAGTCTAGGGCAACTCTTGCGCCCACGTTTCCGCTAAACTGATTTTTGCGTCTTCTTCCCAAAATTCGTAAGTTCCTTTTTCGCCCGTAGAGCGTTTGACCCTTTCCAGAGCGACCAGCTCTGCGCGAGGGATTTCGCCGGCGGTGTTTTTAGGAATTTCTACGAATTCAATTCTGCGCACACGCTTAAATGGAGCTAAGCGCTGACGAGTGAAACTCATGATGTCTAAAGCTAATTCGCGGGTGGGTTCGGTGCCTTTTATCACGCTGACTAAAGCTTTCGGTACGAAGTCCCGGATAGGGTCCGAGCTCGGGATGACAACAGCTTCACGAACCGCGGGGAACTCAGAAAGAACGGCCTCAATCTCAAAAGGACTGACACGGTAATCAGAGGATTTAAACAATCCATCCGCCCTTTGCGAAAAGGTGTAGTTCCCGGCGTAATCCATATAGGCAAAATCACCCGTATGGTAAGACTCAATACCTTCGCTGGCGCCGGCAATAAATTTTAATGGGGATTCCTCGATATCCACACAGATTTCCCCCGCGTCGGAATCTTTGGCATCGTTGTTCAAAAGACGCACCCGGAAGCCCGGCAAAGCTTTTCCCATTGTACCGAAGCTGTTTTTTTCACTGGGAGAAACGCCAATCACCATTGGCATTTCAGTTTGCCCGTAACCATCACGAATAAATAAATTCCAAGATTTATGAACCATGGATATCGTTTCGGCGTTTAAGGTTTCACCGGTGCTTAAGGCTTCACGCAAGCTCATTTTATAATCTTTTAAATTTTCTTGCGCCAGCAAGCGCCACACCGTGGGCGGTGCACAGAAAGTGGTGACTTTATATTTCGCCATCGCTTCTAAGAGTTTATGGGCATTAAAGCGTTCTTGTTTGTATATAAAAATAGTGGCTTCGGCATTCCAGGGAACTAAAAAATTATTCCAGTCATGCATCGACCAACCGCTAGAGCTGATCCCCAAATGAATATCGCCGGGATGAACCCCCATCCAGAACATGGTTGAAAGATGGCCTACCGGATAACTGACGTGCGTGTGTTCGATGATTTTCGGCTTTACCGTATTGGCCGACACAAAGTATCGGAAAAGGGGGTCACTGCCTTTGGTTTTTTCGGCATCGGAATGAACAAAAGACGTGCGTTCATTGCGAACTTCGGAATAAGGGATCCATTTGTCTTCCGATTCGCCCGCGTGCGCGTCCACCAAAAGAGGAATAATCGCTGACTGATCTAGTCCAAATTTCTGCGAGTGTTTTTTGTTGGTCGCAATAGCTTTGATACTTTCACGCTCCAAACGATCTCGCAGCTCCTGATGAGAAAGCAATGGACTTGCCGGCACCAAGACCGCGCCTATTTTCATCGCCCCTAACATGATTTCCCACAAGGACATTTCGTTTTCTAAAAGAATTAAGATCGAGTCGCCTTTTTTGAGACCTTGCTTTCTCAAGAAATTTGCAACTTGGTTCGAACGTAGGGACATTTCCTCAAACGTGGCTTTTTGCTCCACACCGTTTTCGTCTACGATCCATAAAGCTAAATGAGAATTCAAAGAAGCCATGGGATCAAAATAATCAAGGGCCCAGTTGAATTCCTCTAGCTGAGGCCATTTAAAGTGATTGTAGGCATAATCATAATCAGAACGATGCAGAATCAAGAAATCTCTAGCTTGTTCGAATTCACCACGAAAACTCATAAAACCTCCTGCGCAAGCCGAGTTAGGCCAGTCCCCAGTTTAACACTGATAACTTCATCTTCCTTGCTGTGTTTTTACATTAGACTGTGCAAACACAGTGAAGCATGATAGAAAATGAAAACTTATGGGCGCATTCCGAATCATCGCAAGTTCATTTATTTTGGTTCTGTTCATGTATGTTTGCCACCAGTTGGTGCGCTTCACGGATATGGACTGGTGGTCCAAGCTTGCCCTTGTCCTTGGTCTGGCGTTTTTATTCACCTTGGTTATTGGGACTTTTTTATTTTTCTGGAAAGAAAAAAAATTAGATCACCACTGGTGGAGAGATCTTTTGTTGGATACCTCGTTAACGGTCATGGCGTATATTAACTTCTTGGTCACTTTTGTGATCTTGCGCGATATCTATGCGTTTATTGAATATTTGGTTTTACCCATTCCCATCGTCAAATTATACAGCACCGAAGCCACCGGCATTTTAATGCTGATGCCCGTGATTTTACTTTTCATGGGCAATGTCGTGGTTCGCGTCGGTCCCCGTTTAGTGAAAGTTCCGGTGCGATTTCCGCAACTCCCCAAGGAGCTTGAGGACCTGCGTATTATGCACATCACGGATCTGCATATCAGCCAGAGTTTGCCTGCCAAGTTCGTTAAAAAATTGGTCACAAAAATTAACAGCCTAAAACCGGATGTCGTGGTGTTTACCGGCGACATCATGGACAGTTTCGTTGAAAAACACACCGAAGAGCTTGAATATCTCAAAGAGCTGAAAGCGAAATACGGGGTTTACCTGGTTCCGGGCAATCACGAGTATTATTGGGATGGTCAAAAAGCTTTGCAGGCCTTCCGCGATGTCGATTTTAAGGTGTTGGTCAATCAGGTGGCCGACATCTCCTTAGGCGAAGCCGTTTTACAAATTGCCGGGATTCCGGATCCCGCGGCCTTACATTTTCAACAAGAAGGACCTGACTTCCCGCGAGTTCAATCCCAGCTTCAAGAATCAAGCTTTAAGATCATGCTTTCTCACCAGCCATCCCTGGCTTACCAAATTCGAGATATCGGAGTAAACCTGCAGCTTTCCGGTCATACTCACGGTGGGCAGTTTTTCCCTTGGAACTGGTTGATCGTGTTTTTCGAGAGATATTCTAAAGGCCTTTACCACATCGGAAATATGCGGCTGTATGTCAATCAAGGCACGGGCTACTGGGGTCCCCGTTTAAGACTGGGCACATATTGTGAGCTGGCCGAAATTGTTCTTCGCAAGGGCTAAAAAACAGAGTAATAATCTCTGTCATGTCCGATGAAAAAGACTCCCTAAAAATCAAGCAGGCTGCCGCAAGAAAGGTCATGGACCTTATTGCTAAGCGCGATCATTCCGAAACGGAATTGCGTCAAAAATTACGCAAAGCCTTTTCGCATGAGGAAAACCGCGAAGAGCTGGGGGAAGCCTTAGATGAAGCCATCGATTTTGCCAAAGACAGCGGGTTTATCGGAAACCCCGATGAGTTGGCCGAGCGCATGGCGGACACGCTTCATCGCCGTCATAAAGGCATTCACTACATTAACAATTATCTTCGTGAAAAGGGTCTCCCCCCGGTCGCGACGGATCGTGAGCTAGAGCTTGAAAAAGCTTTGCATGTTGTGAAAAATAAATACTCTGAAAATTATGAATTCTCTCGTGAAGAAAAGGCCCGTGCGGGTCGTTTTTTAGCTTCGCGAGGTTTTGATTCTGAGACCGTAAGAAAGGTTCTATATGAAAAGCTCTGAGATCAGACAAAAGTTTATCGAATACTTCGAAAAACAGGGACATCGCCATGTTCCTTCTTCGTCGTTAATCCCGGAAAATGATCCCACCCTGCTTTTCGCCAACGCCGGGATGAATCAATTCAAAAATACTTTTTTAGGTTTAGAAAAACGTGATTACACTCGCGCCGTCAGTTCACAAAAATGCGTCCGCGCCGGCGGTAAGCACAACGATTTAGAAAACGTGGGCTTCACGGCTCGCCATCATACCTTCTTTGAAATGTTGGGTAATTTTTCTTTTGGGGACTACTTTAAGAAAGACGCCATTCGTTTTGCTTGGGAGTTTTTAACTAAAGACCTCGCGATCCCTAAAGAAAAGCTTTATGTCACGGTTCATCTTTCTGACGATGAAGCCGCCGACATCTGGCATCAGCAAGAAGGCATTCCCAAAGATCGCATCTTCCGCTTTGACAAAGACAACTTCTGGAAAATGGGTGACACAGGACCTTGTGGTCCTTGCACTGAGATTTTCTATGACCACGGTCCCAGCGCCGGTACGATCGCCGATCCTTACAAAGGGATTGCCGCGGGGGAAGATCGTTTCGTCGAGATCTGGAACTTGGTTTTCATGCAGTACTTTGAAAATCCTCCGGGAACTTTGACTCCGCTGCCAAAACCATCCGTGGATACAGGAGCGGGATTAGAGCGCGTGGTAGCAGCAATGCAAGGCAAGTTTAATAACTACGACACGGATTTGTTTAAACCCATGCTCGATGTCGCCTGCAAAATTGGGGGCATTGAATACGTTACGGATCTAAACACTTTAAAAACCAACAAAGAAATTGCCGAGCGAACTTCGGCGTTGCGTGTCTTAGCGGATCACTGTCGTTCATCCGCGTTTCTTATTGCCGACGGCGCTTTGCCATCAAATGAAGGTCGCGGCTACGTTCTTCGCCGTATCATGAGACGGGCGATTCGTTATGGCCGTAAACTTTCCACGGATAAATCTTTCTTACCTGGCATGGCCGAAGCTTTGATTGAAAGCATGGGGTCTGTGTACCCCGAGCTTAAAGAACGTCGCGATCATATTTTAAATACCATCCGTGATGAAGAAGACCGCTTCAGCGCGACTTTAGATAACGGCACCGGTTTGCTGATGGAAGAGCTTAAAAAAGCCAAAGCAAAAGGTGTAAAAGAACTTTCCGGCGAAGTCGTTTTCAAAATGTATGACACTTACGGCTTCCCAGCCGATCTGACTCGCGTGATCGCAAATGAAAACGGCATCGAAGTAAATGAAGAAGCCTTCGAAAAAGAGATGGAAAACAACCGCGCCCGCTCTAAGGCATCCTGGAAAGGAAAAGCTTTAGATGCTGACGAACAGCACTTGATTAAATTCTCTAAAGACTATGCAGCGACGGGCAAAACCACGAAGTTCACGGGTTATGATGACTTCGCGGGCGGCGGAAACATCACGGCCCTTTCAAATGGTCGCGAAGTCGTGAAAGAACTTAAAAACGGTCAAACCGGCGTTATGATCCTAGACGCTACTTCGTTTTATGGCGAAGGTGGCGGTCAGGTCGGTGACGTTGGTTACATCATGAATGGACCGTCACGGGCGCGCGTCGTGAATACCACGAAAACAGACGACGTGGTTTTACATCATGTCGAAGTTGAACACGGCGACTTTAAAATCGGTAACGCAGTAGACACGATTGTTGACCCTATCGATCGTCGCAATACGATGGCTAACCATTCAGCCACTCACTTACTGCATTCTGCTTTACGCCGCGTATTGGGAACTCACGTGACGCAAGCAGGATCTTTGGTGGATGCACAAAAGACTCGTTTTGACTTTACTCACAACAAACCTGTTTCTTCTGAAGAGATTCGTCAAATCGAAGATATGGTGAACGAACAGATCGCCAGATCTTTAGACGTTAAAATCGAATTAATGAATCCTAAAGACGCTATTGCCAAAGGAGCGATGGCGCTTTTTGGTGAAAAATACGGCGATGTCGTTCGTGTGTTGACGATGGGTGATTTTTCAACTGAACTTTGCGGCGGTACTCACGTTAAGAACACTTCGCAAATTCGTCTTTTCAAAATCCTCTCTGAATCTGGCGTGAGCTCTGGCGTTCGTCGCCTTGAAGCAACCACCGGCGATCACGCGGTGAAATTTGCGATGACGGCGATCCAGCACTTTGACGAAGCTCTTTCCGCAGCGGGCTTACAAAAAAGTCCTCATTATCTAAAACATCTTGAAGCCACGGGGGAAACTTCAACCCTGGCAAATCGTGTTGAAGGTCTTAAAGAGCAAATCAAAATGCTTGAAAAGGAAATGAAGAAGCTTCAAGGAGGCCAAGTCAATGTCGACGAACTTGCGGCCAAAGCGTTGACCTTTAAAACCAAGTCCGGAGCCGCGGCGAAATTGGTTTTGGCCGATGTCCCGTTGGATGATCGCCAAGTCCTAGCCGAAATCACGGATCACTTAAAAAATAAAATCCAAAATGGTGTTGTGGTTGTTGTCGGTCAAGGTGAAGGCAGCCACCCGATTATCGTGAGCGTTTCTAAAGACATCACGGGCGAAACCAAAGCTGGCGATCTTTTAAAAGAAATGGCCGGTATCATGGGCGGTAAAGGTGGTGGACGTCCAGACTTTGCCCAAGGAGCAGCTCCACAACGTGATAAGCTTGCGGATGCGTTCGTTAAAGTAAGAAGCCTGCTTGGGGTTTAAGTGAAGCAAAATCTTAAGGCCGTCGTCCTGATTTGTTTTTTGGGTATGTATCTTCTGACCATCGTTCTAAATGATGGTTTTATGGCGCTAGATGACTATTTTGTCGGCATCACCAGATACATCCCGGCGCAAACCTCTTCCATCATGAACTTGGTGGGAATAGATGACGTCAAATCCCCCTTGCAGCTTTTACCCTTTCACGCCCTAGCCCAAACGGCATTGAGCTTGGGAATTGAAAGTCCTTACTTGCAATACCGCTTTATGCTCACGATTTTGTCTTTATTGGCTGCAGGCATGTTATTCATCGGATTAAAACAAATCCAACACTTTGAACAACGCCGCAACAATCCCGAAAGCGAACACTATTTCTTATTTTTACTGGCGTTAGCTTCCTTTTATTTCGTCATGCCTTTTTCAATGACTCGACCCATGTTTGAAAGTCTTGCAGCCCCATGGCTGTTCTTAAGTATGGTGAATTGTTACTTATATGACCACGAAGGCCGACTTAAAAACCTTTTAGCTTCGGTGTTTTTTGTCAGCGTTGCTTTCTGCTTAAGACAGCAGCTGGGATTTTGCGCTTTAGCGACTTTGATTATTCCTCTTTTAAAAAAGAACTATCGCGACTTTATCTATGCCGGCTCATTGGGATTGGTTTTCTTTTTGCTGGCCGGAATTCCCGATTACTTTATCCGCGGAGAATATCATTTCAGCCTTAAAGCCGTGACCATTTACAACGTCAAATACGGGGCCAATTATGGATCCCAGCCTTGGCATTTTTATTTGGTTCTGATTTTCGTAACCGGCCTTATGCCTTTTCTATTTGCGAAATACCCAGCGGGTTATGTTAAATCCGAGCTTAAAAAATACCGCACAGCTTGGATCTTCTTGGCCCTGTTCGTTTTGCTTCACAATATGTTTCCGCAAAAGTGGGAACGCTTCTTAGTCAGTATTTTCCCGATCTTGATGGTCGCAACCGCCCCGTTTTTTTGGCAGCTGTGGAAAGAACGTCGTCAACGCAAGGCACGTTGGATTTCACTGATCGCCCTGAATTCGGTCTTACTAATTCCCGCAAGTTTCACGCGGCCGCAAAATGCGATCTTAGAACTAGCACTGAACCTTAATAAGCATCCTGAGATCACCAAGGTTTATCGCACGGAAGGGCAACCTGAATGGTTCCCGGAAGTTTTTGTCGCACAAAAATCTTACGTGGTTGCTGACATCCCAAATGGCGCAACGCCTTTGCAATGGCCGCCAATAGACTGTCAAACTTGGGTTATTATTAATGAGGATCAGAAAAATCAGTATGGCGATCAGCTTAAGAGCTTTGCGATCGCTCAAGAATTGCCATCAAATTGGATTGAAAGATTGGCTTACAAGCTCAACCCGAGCAAAAATCAGCGTCGGGCCAGTATGTATGCTTACACTTGCCGCTCGGAATAGCGGCAAGCCCTTATTCACAGGACATTTCCGCCCAGTGATTACGAAGGTGCGAAATGTAGTTTTGAAATACGTCCGCGACACTACCGCAAAGATCTTTATGACCATGGCCACAAGAATCACGGCGTTCGCCTAAGTTAATACGTTCGTCATCAGCATAAAGCGATGCATACCCAGGACTGTACACTTGCGCACACACATCACCGGCTGAAACCGCCGCGGCACAGATACTAGAACCACTTAGGATCGTTTTTATTTCTTGCAACGACGAAGAACTTAAACAGCGTTTTTCCAATACTTCGTTTCGATTATCCATCAGATTAATAGTTCCTGACTGCAACGAAACCACCAGTCGATATTGGGTGATTTCGCCGGAGGCTTTTTGGGCCGCCGAGCTGCTGTCAGACATATTCGGAACTTCCACGAAGGTGACCTTCGCGGTCACGCCAGAAGTATCTTCGCCCGTACTTAGATTCTTAGGTGCAGTGATTGAAACATCCTGACCAAGACCCACACCGCTTTGCAAATTACTTTGCGAACAGTTCTGGAATCCCAGGATGAGACAGGCAGCGCTTATCAGTGCCAAACCTCTTTTCACTTATTCCCCCCTTTTTCACGCCTCATAGTGAATAGAGGCAAGAACTGTTCCGCGCTTAGACCTAAGTAATATCGGGAAGAGCTGTTAGAAACTTGACTGTGTATGATAATTTCACAGCAGATTTTTTAGCCTCTCATTCTGAGAAAGGACCGAGCTACAAAATATTGCCGCTGTATTTTTCCACCAGCTCTAAAACCGCCTGTTTACGAATAGGCTTACCACAATGCTCATCTGCGCCTGCTTGCAGGCTTTTTTCAATATCTTCAGTAAAGCTATTTGCAGAAATCACGATCACGGGGGTGCGCTTACGCTGTTGATCACGTTCCATTTCGCGAATGCGACGAATGGTATCAAGGCCGGAGATCTTGGGCATCTGCACATCCATGAATATCACGTCGTAGTGATCTTTTTCCCACTTAGCTAGGCATTCAAAACCATTCAGCGCCGAATCGATCTGCAAGGCTTCGATCTTTTTTAGATAAGCACGTAAAAGCGTGTGATTTTCCTCCATATCATCCACGATCAGAATACGTCTTGGCGACATGGCGGAATCCAGAGGCTTCGTCTTAACTTTATCAACGGGTTTACCACCGTTATCCAAAGGTCGCGAGTTCCAGGTTTCCGCGATACGGCTTTGCAACTCTATAGAGAAATAAAATCTTGAACCCAGATTTTGTTCAGACTCACACACAAGCTCGCCTCCCATGGCGCGAACAATTTTCTGCGATAGATTTAATCCCAAGCCGGTCCCACCAAAGCGACGCGTGACGGAAGAGTCCTCTTGCCCAAATTCATCAAAAACTTTTTTAAGATTTTCGCGGGCAATACCCACGCCGGTATCGCGCACTTCAAAATAAAAGGTCTCTCGGTTAGGCTCTTTCGCCGATGACGGCTTTAAGAGCAACTGAACACTACCGTGATCTGTGAACTTTAAAGAGTTTCCTAAAAGATTTAAAAGAACTTGTTTTAAACGCAATGAATCACCGACCACCCAACGATCTAATTCAGGACCTTCAAAATTAAACTGCAATTGTTTTTGCAGGCAACCCGGGGCGATCACTGCCTCGACTTCGTGGATCAGATCACTTAATAAGAACTCGCGCTTTTCTAACTGCATGCGACCGGATTCAAATTTTGAAACATCCAAAATATTGTTCAGCATGCTCAGTAAAGTGTCGCCGGAACTGTGCAGATTCCGTAAAAGTTCACGTTGATCCTTATCCAAACTGGTTTCACTTAAAAGTTCTGAGGACCCCAAGATCGCGTTTAACGGCGTGCGGATCTCGTGACTCATCGTCGATAAAAACTGAGATTTTGCACGCGTGGCGGCTTCGGCTTTATCGCGAGACTCTCGTAATTCGGCTAAAACATTTTTATCTTGAGACACCACATAGCGACCCGTCAGCCACACCATTAACGTTAAAAGTGCATATCCTGCCAAGGTCACCAGTGAAAAGAAAAATAAGCGGAAATAAAATCCAGAATAAGCTTCATCCTTTTCTTGGAATAAAACGATACTCCAAGGACGACCGCGAATAGATTTTGAATAAGTGACGTAGGTCTTCCCGTCCATACCTGGGAAGTCTTGCAGTTTTTGCCCCTGAATATTAAAGATCTTTTCAGAGATCTTGGGCATCTTTACAAAGTCTTCGCGTGAAGCCGCTTTACGATAAGTATGTCCAATGATCGGCATATCCTTCGCAATCAGTGGCAACACCGGACGACCGTACTGATCCACAATGATCGCTCCCCCCGTCTTGCCAAATTGGAAGGTTCCCATGCGTAAAGCAATATCACTGGCGAGGGTGTCAATCCCCACCACGGCCTGCAGTTTGCCTTTTTCATAAAGGCCCATGGTGGTGCTAAACATCACCTGCTCCATATAGCCCTTGTCGTAATAGAATTCTGAAAAATTAAGCCCCGCACTTTTTTCGTTGATCGACCACCATTCGGCCTCGGGATCTTGCGTGTAACCCGGAGTCAAAAATTCTTCCGCGATTAAAAATTTAGGGTCATGGAAGCGTGAGGTTCCTTTAAGCGAATGATCGCGCAAAACCACATACACATATGACGGCCGCTTAAAAAGTTTCTTTGCCCACTGCGGTGAAAGCGCAAAATAGGCATTAAATTGGGAGGAAAAAGGCGCAATTGTTGTTGAAGCCACATGACGAAACTTTTCCAGACGCAAGCCGGGCGGAATCACATCCATCATCTCGACTATATTCTTAAGTCGATGGATATTTCCCTCTAAGACCAAGATATCACTGCTTAACCGCTCCGTCTCCCGCGTGAGGGCCGGCTCCATTCGCTCCCGAATGGCCCCCTGTTCCGAAAAATACAGATGGGTTCCATAAATAATGATAATCAACGCGACGGTAACCGCCGTTACCACCTGATTAAGAAAGAAGATATGTACCAGAGTCAGGGTCTTTTTCATTGTGCTCATTTAAGGATAAACATGTCATTTGTGGGGTCAATATAGCAATGGCGTTAAGCCGCTTTCTTACTTAACGGTAATACACAGTGATGAGCCCGACTTAGACCCAGCGCACCCGAGGTTGCTACACTTGCCCGCATGACATAGCCTCCCTCACGCACCTATAGGAGGGTTTAACAATGAAAGCATTCATCGTAGCAGCACTTATTTTCGCCGGAACATCAGCATTTGCGGACACACAAGTTTTATCTTGTAAAGTTCCGAACAGCACTTCAGTTTCTTTAAACATCGCACTTGGTGATGACCAATCCGTGGATTTCGTCACTGTTGTCCTTGTTGAAAAAGCAAAACAAGTATTGTTCTTCTCACAAATGGATAAGGGCACTGTTCAAGACCAAATCGACGCCGGTTACCTGAACTTACTAGCGCTGACTGACAAGTCCGCACAAGTTGACGGTGTTATCGTAAACACAGGCTTCTTGGGTCTTAGCAAAGATACAGACGGTTCTTTCGGCGGTTTCTTAGCGGCTCAAGGAAACATCTATCCATTGACTTGCACGAAGTAATTTTTCTCTTTCAAAAAATGAAACTAAAAAAGGACTCTTTCAGAGTCCTTTTTTTTATTAATTTTGACAATCCGGATGAGTGCCGCGAGGCTTTGCTAAAATCATCTCCTGCACCTCATCAACCACTTCGATTTTCTCTTCCTTCGTCAATGGCAGCCAGGTCTCTTTCGCCACCACAAAAATCATTCGACCCGTCTCACGAGATTCACAAAATTTGACGAGTTCTTGTGATAAAGATCGCACCTGATAAAATTCCGATTCGTGATCCAGCCAAGAAACCCGGTCATCTTGGGGCAACAAGGCTAACTGACTCCTAAAAAGGAAAGAAAATTCAAAACTGACGCCCCCGCCGCCAAAAGATTCATGTCCTTGGAATCGGGGATAAGCAAAAACACATTGTCCCCCCAAAAATAGAGCCGAAAGAAATAAAACTATTTTCATTTTAAAACCCCTAATTCTCCCAAATCACGTTTCTGTCCTTCATCAGGCATAGTGTCCAACCACTGCTTGAGGCTTGTAGGTCGCCCCTCCAAATCCGATCTGCTAAACTTATACAAGCCATCCAGAGGGTAACCCGCGCTTAAAAATTCGCGCGTAAAAATCAAGCTGTCGTCATATCTGTACATACCTTTAGGATCGCCACGGAGCCTCCAGTAAAGGTCTTCCATCACTCTTGCTAAAAAAGAGATGTCTTTAATTTTTATAGAACTTGGGTCTGAAGAAAATTTCTTAAATAAAGGAATCGCTTTTCGACATTTTGTCTTAAGAGCGGCCTCTAAAAATTGCTCCTGATCCTCCAGGGAAGCCGTGTTGCCGCCAAGGAGTGTAGCGAGATCATCCAATTCTTGATCATCGCAGGTCATATTCGTTTGCACGATTTTTTCGGCCAAAGACCCCTCGCCCCGCAACGCCCATATCTGCCTTAAAATTTTTCCGCTTAAATAATAATTCTCGTCATTATATCCCAGGCCGGGCAAGATCTCATGAAGGACAACGCCCCAACGATCCAAAGCGCCCATTTCGCGCCAGTCGTCTTCGGCGACGACAATAATTTTATCCCATTTATCTGGAAAGTTAATCGCCGTATAATGAAACTCGTTGTCACCTTCAAGGTCTGGAACCTGAAAAACACTGAGCTCGTTCAAATACTGCTCAAAACGAGATAAAAAATCTTCGGAAGGAAAGGCACCGCTCGGCAGCCGCTTCAAATAGACCAAAGCTTCCTTGGCGATAAAGGAAAAATGAAAACTTTCGGCCCCATCAGACATGCTTTCAAGATCATAAGCCGAAACTCCACTTTCAGCAGAGGCGACAGAACCCATCAGACTTATAAGAACACACCAATTTATTATTTTCACGAGGGACCTTGCCCGGTCATTGGAAATAGAGAAAGACTCAAACAATAAACACTGTCGGCCTCTAGAGTGGTTTCATTGCTTTGCGCATTTATGTCGCGACGAAACTTGTTGAGCTGGTCCACCAACCGGGGCAGCTCGGATCGGGAAAATGAAAAAATGAGTGCGCTTTGACTTCGCTCCGCAAACGGAATTTCTTCAACCGCTGTCACCGCCTTATTTAAAATTTCAATCTGCATTTTTTTAAGCGGTTCTTCTGCTCTGGGAGGCAACGAAAATAAGGACGTGTTCCCTTTTAAAAGATGAAATTTTCCATTTTCATCGATTTTAAGGAATTCAAATTTTTGCAGACGTTCCACCATTATTTGAACGGTTTGGTGGGGCAATCCCAATTTTCGTTCTAAGTAATTTAAAGAATGATCGAAGTCTTTAAGCTTAATGCATTCTAAAATCGCAAAATGACTGCTTTCAGAAATAAAACGGAACTCTTCCATTTGTATGGGCGTGTAACCCGAGGCCGCCAGAAAGGCTTCGTTTTTTTGATAGATTCGGAACATTTCATTTTCTCGAATCCAATTCTGGGCGATGGCCTCATCTATTTTCAAGCCTTCAGCGATGACCGCGATGAGCGCCCCGGTGGTTGTGCGTTCGCCCGCTAAGATTTTACGCAATGACGACGCATCAAGACCGCAATCACGAGCAAATGCCCGCAACGAATAACGGGGATTTCCTGTCACACGGTCTGCAAATATCTGATTTAACGCCTCGACGAAGGAATTTTTCATAAGAAATTACCAAAGATTAAAAGACGGCCGATCCTAAACTTTTTCGGAAATTTGAGCTACTGAAATTGATGTGCAAAGGGGGGCTTACTGAAAAGGTTTCAGAAAACTGTGTCTTCCCAAGGTCGATCAAAGACACACAATGGAAAAGGCTATCTTGGATTGTCTAAACGCTCTTTTATTTCCTGAACTTGCTGTCGCAAGTCCTGCAACTCACGATCTTTCGCTTTGTCTTGTTCCCTTAAAACTTGGACCTCGGTGGCCAGTTCTTGAATGGCATTCACCGCCGCCCAATGAATGGGATCTACGTTGAGCTCTAAATAACCATCTTCTCGTCTGTGTACTGCTTCCGGCAGGACTTTTTCTACTTCCTGGGCGATAAAACCGGTTTTGCTAAAATCAGAGGGCAGCTTTAAAGGATTCTCTTTTTTATATCGATACTTCACCGTATGCAGCTTCAAGATTTCGGCCAATCCCCTCGTGTAGTCTCCCTCGATATCTTTCAGTCTTAAATCCGAGGCATTGGTCCAAGAAGTTCCCGAACTGAGGCCCGCCGTTCCCACCACGTGAAGTTTATATCCCGGGGAAGAGGTGCCAATACCGACATTGCCGGTATATGAAATGCCCCCCGATGCCGTCGTCGTAAAGCTTGCTTGGGTGGCCGTGGCTGCGGTGCCTGTCGGGAGCGCAGCACTAAATGCCGGAGTCCAAGCATTCGCGTATTCAACCGCCGCCCCGTAATTAATACTTTGGGTGAGTGGTTGATATAAAACACCATCCCAGGCGCGATTCACTCGCAGCCATAACTCCACGATACTTTCTGAAGAGCTGACCGTGGTTATAACACTCGACAGATCTCCGGGAGCCAAAAGCGAATCGGAGCTACTTAAAAGGTTCAAATTGACCGTAGGATTGACTCCCATAACTCCGCCTTGCTTGACGCGCCAACTGACCAGCGCAGAAGGGGAATTTGCGTCGGCGGTATTTCCCCCAACAAGCGAAAAAAGAATGAACGAGTTGGCGTATATAACCGTCGTGCGCACCCGAGCTAAACGTATCCACTGTCCAGTGGCTGCCTGCATGGGCAGTAAAAATCCCGGTGAAACATTCTTAGCCCGCACGCTTCCGGTCATATCCAAACCGTAGCTCGGAGTGGTGGTCCCAATGCCGACATTCCCTGAGGCCCGATAGATATGGCTGCCAGAGGCGGTCCATTTCGCATCGGAATAGGATGTCGGCATTAAGGCCTCCCCTATTTTTCCACTGCTATCAAGTTGTGGTATTTGATTGGCTCCCGAGCCTAAATCCAAACTTGTACAACTAAAACCATCATTGGCGGAAACCCACGTTAAGAATTGTCCCGAAAGACATGAACTTGTAGGCCAAGGAGAGTTGCCCGCTCCATTCACTAAATCAGAGTAACGGATTTTCATCTTTTCCCAGGTCGTGCCATTATGACGTAGGAACTCTCCGGGATCCGTAACGGGCACGTCGGATTTCAATATAAAGTCAGCCGCGGTATTTGATCCTAACTTCGTCGCTGTCGCTGCATTTCGGGCAAAGGTGGCAAAAGGAATAGATCGGATAGTACTATCGGGCGAGACCACTTTCCAGCCGTGGCCGTCATGAAACTGAACGCGAAGTAATCTTGTTGAATCGAGAGACGGCTGATAAGTCCCGCCATTTTCGCAATTCAGAGTTGAGGCATTGTTAAAGACATCAATTAAAGAGGTGGCATCGCTCGGAAATTGTTTTATTCCCGTGCCCAGGGGCACATCAAACAGACCCTTGGAACTTTGTAAGTCTACGCCGTCTTTCTGCTCACGAAACAATACGCAGTTTCCTTGCGAATTTAGAACCGAGAATCTAAATGAAATATTTGAGCCCTCTAGAGGCGTACCGTCAGTGCGCAAGATCCGACCCTGGTAATTAATGGTACTCGGTGAAGCTATAGCCTCAATGGCGATAAGAAGAGTCGTGATCAAAACGTACAAAGACTTCATGTCTTACTTATCGGAAGGGGGAAAGAAGGTCTTAAGGATTTCTAACAAGATTGCGTGTCCCGCAAAAAGTGAGGCAGGCCACGGTTTGATTTTAATGAGAGATACTCAAAATAGGAACGCTGTTATCTTTCGACGATGACGTTTGAATTTCCTTTTAAACATTTCACATCACAGCGGTCTTCATCTGACTGTAATGAAACTTTTGTTCCCGGGACACACGTCAGATAAAGAGGGCGGATTAAAGTCAGCGCTTTTTTTGAACTCACACCCACCTGGCATTCTTCTTTTAACGCTTTCTGAATTTTTTCAATCTTGCTGGCAAAAGCGACGACCGGCGTGTTCAACACCAAAACACTCATCAATCCTGCACAAAAAAATCTCAACATCATAAGTACTCACATACTGCAACCTGCGGCCAGGAGTTGCAATGAATGTACGATTACATGTTACCCAGACTTCTAAACAATTTTTTGCATCAGATTTGGTTTAATTTATGGCGAATGGAACACCGAAAGAATAAAAAAAGGGAGCTGAAACAGCTCCCTTTTTTCTCTGAAAACATTGTCGTCTTCGCCAGTCCAGCGGCAAAGATCTTGGATCTTTGCGCGCATTCTCGGCAGAGCCGATTCTAACGTTTAGAGTATTGGAATCTACGACGAGCGCCGGCTTTACCGTATTTTTTACGCTCAACCATACGAGGATCACGAGTAACAAATCCTGCTTTTTTCAAAGTGCCTTTGAATTCAGGATTGAAAGCGATCAATGCACGAGTGATGCCCAAACGGATTGCTCCAGCTTGTCCAGACTCACCACCACCTGCAACAGTCACTTTAGCATCGAACTTGCCAACTTGGCCTAAAAGGTCCAAAGCTTGAACGATAACCATGCGTGATTGCATACGAGTTAGGTAATCTTCAGCTTTTTTGCCGTTGATTGTGATTGTGCCTTTACCAGGTTTAAGGAAAACACGCGCTGAGCTTGTTTTTCTTCTTCCAGTTGCATAATAGAATCTTTCTGCTGCTGCCATCTTCTAACTCCGATTACTTCTTGTTTGGAAGTGTGAAAAGAGCTGGCTTTTGAGCAGAATGAGGATGCTCAGCACCAGTGTAGGTTTTCATTTTCATGATTACATGACGAGAAAGCTTGTTTGTAGGAAGCATTCCGCGAACAGCTTCGTGCATGATGAAAGTAGAATCTTTCTCTTTAGCTTGAGCTGCTGTCATTTCTTTCATAGAACCGAAGAAACGAGAGTGACGATAGTACTTTTTGTCATCCCATTTAGTCCCAGAAAGTTCCATCTTGTCCGTGTTGATCACAACGACGAAATCGCCTGTGTCTACGTTCGGAGTGTAGATGGCTTTGTTTTTTCCGCGAAGGATATTCGCTACGTGAGTCGCAACACGACCGACTTTTTGGTCAGCGGCATCAACGATCCACCATTTTCTTTCAACTTCTTCTGCTTTTGCATTGAAAGTTTTCATTTAAGGTCTCCAGTTTCTTAGTGAACGTCGCGGTTTTACCGTCCGGACATTCGGCAAAATATGTTTGAGTTTAACAACGGGCTCTTACACTGTTTTGCGGGAAGGGATGTTTTAAAGTTCTATACACTGCTTGTCAAGGTCCTGAGGATAATAAACTCGCAGCAAATAAAGACCCGCCGCGGGCGCCGGAGGCCCGGCCTGACGGCGATCCATGCTGTCCAAAATCTCCTTCATCCGGACTGGGTTTTCTTGGCGGCGTTCAATCATCAGGGCTGTTCCGACGATATTACGCACCATTTGTTTTAAAAACCCGTCACCGGTGATCGTGAACTGCAATACATCGGGTTTGCGCCACTTCCAATCCGCCTGAAAGACCTCTCGCACCGTATCGGTGATCGGAGTTCCCACGGATTGAAAACTTTTAAAATCGTAATTTCCCACAAGATATTGAGTACTTACCTGCAGAATATCGATATCCAGGGGCTTACGCACCCAATCCATGTGCCGCGCCAAGTGCGCACTGGGGCGAGGACGATTCAATATAAAGTAACGGTATGTTTTATGAGTCGCGGAAATCGTCGCATGGAATTCTTCGGGAGCAATCCAAGCTTTCTTCACCACAATGGAGGACGGCAGATGAGAGTTCAGGGCCCAACAAATATCCCATTTTTTAGCCGGATCTAGCTTGCGGTGCGTAGAAAAGTGGCAAACCTGATTAAAGGCATGAACTCCCGCATCAGTTCTTCCCGAGGCGAACAATGTGATCTTTTCATTAAATACGCGTTCTAAAGCCTTCTCTATTAAAGAGGCTACTGAAATCTGGCCTTCTTGCTTCTGCTTTTGCCATCCGCAGTAACCCGTTCCGTCATAGGCAACCGTGAAACGCACCTTTGTTGTCTTCATGGGGGCGTATGTAACAGAAATTACAGGCTATGGCACTAACATAACTAAGCCGGGATGCTGCTTGGAAATCTCCACAATATATTCTTTGGGTAAAAAGGTTTTCCCCGAGCGCAGCACCAACTGCACCCCGGCCTTGGCCAAATCTAAAAGTTCTTCTTTCGTGGCGATAGAGTTGACGTGATAAATAAAAGATTTCGTCTTCGCCAGATGAAGAAGGTCATATTTACTTAGTGAAGAATCACCACTGCTGACCACCAGCTGAACCCCTTTAGATAAAAGATCTGCTAAATAAACCTTATCCAAACGGCCGCTATCGACATAAAGGAGGTAGCTTCCAACTCCCGCAAGCTCTATGAGGTCTTCTCGCTGATAGTTGGTCTTGGCTAACGAAATTCCCAGCTGCACATTCTTAGTTTTTAAAAGATCAATGACGGAATATTTATCCCCCATTCCCGTCTTAGTTTGGCAATAAGTCACGGGTGTAGATTGCGCAATGGCCTGGAGGTCGCTCACCGAAGCGTTACTGCTGTCACCGTAAAGACATTCAGAAAACTGGGGCGGAAGAGCAGCCCGTGTTGAAAATCCTAAGCTGCCTAATAGGACGAACGCTCCTAAGAACCCCATATTTTCCCCTTTTCTATGTAAAGAGTTTAAAACAGCCTCGGGGCCTGTCAAAGGCTTTACCATGTTCGTTTTTCACGGTTTCTTGACCTTGAATGCGCGGCGTCGTAAACACTCCCATCCGTTTAAGATGAAAAGACAACTAAGGAGATAAAATATGAAATCTTTGATCGCTGCAATCGCGCTAGTTATGACTGCTGCCCCTGCTTTGGCTTCTGATGGTTTTACAACCGCTTTCCGCGATGACATGCAAATTGATTTCTTGAGCTGGTGCGAAGGAACTAAAGTTATGGCGCAAACTCAAGAAGGCAAACCTTACGAGCGTTTCAACTGCGCTGACGAAGGCAAAGTTTGTAAAGTCTATGACGCTTACCAATTTGGTCGCGTGATCTATTCTGCAGCTTGCGATAAAAAATAGTTTTGAATTTTCAGATTCGAAAAATTAAAAGCCCGAGGAAACTCGGGCTTTTTTTATTTTAAAATTTAAAAGGAATATTTAGTAATCCAAGACCAATCCGCCACCCACAATTGCTGACGAAAAATCCAGATCTTCACTGAACGTTTTTAGATATTTAAAATCCGCCGACACCCACAGATTCTGAATTCCATATTCCGTGCGCAGCGTGTATCGAGTTTCGCGACTGACCGCCGACACGTTAAACATCAAACCGCCACCGCCATAAGCCCCTGGGGTCCCCACGATATTTGGAGATTTTCCGTCGTCACGCATTTCCATGACACCGATATAAGTTCCCCCACCTGAAATATAAGGCGCCAACCATTGGCGATCCCAGATCTCCAAACGATAGGTCAAACCCAAATTCAAAGGCACCGCGATGAAGGTGTATTTTTCTTCGGCTTGCTGACCATCATTGGCAAAGCGACCATTGCCGGAAGCAAACATCAAGCTAAAGCCCGTTTGCATTCCCAACTTGCCAAAACCTTGAAACGGCTGCCAATCAAAATCAAAACTGATCACCGGCAGCTGACTTCCAGAATACATTTGTGCAAACGTGGTGGTGCCATCGGCCGCCGTGATCTGAGGAGCATCCATAGTTCCAAAACGGAAAGCGCCCGAGTGTTTATAGCTATTCGATTCTTCGGTTTTATAAATGTAAGCGCCTTCTTTAGTGATTAAAACCAAACCTTTTTCGGCTTGGGGGTGGTGGATGTATTCCACTCCACCTTTCGCCGATCTCGTCGTTTTTCCAGAACGACGAATTTTTTGCGCCGGCTTAACTTCTTCAACAACGGGCTCTTGATAAGGCGCGGCCTCTTGGGGAATCGCGACTTTGTTGTCTTCTTCTAAAATCAATTCATCTTCGATTTTTTTATCGGAAGCTTCATTAAGGTTGATGACGTCTTTAGCTTCCCCGGGCTTTGAAATTTCATTTTCAATTCCTGCGGCATCGGCCTCTTCGCTCATGGCCCCTTCGTTAGAAAAAACGTCAAATTCGTTTTCATCTTGGACATAAGGTGCTTCTTGCGGTGCCCCTTCTTGAGCATAAACCCAAGACGCAAAACCGAGCTGAGCTATAAGCAGAAGAAAAATAATTTTCACAGCTCACCTCGGAAACGACGATTTACAAAGAAGCGTCGGTAGACTTCGTAAATACCCAAACCCGAAACCGCCGTGAAAAATAAAGTCATCCAAAATCCAAATACTAAAGAAACACGTGCAAATACCAAGAGCGGCCACAGAGCGGCGCGCACGACAGCTTTCGCGATCTCACTTTCCGCAATCAGGTTGGCAAAGTAAGGACTGTGTTTATAGTAGGCGCGAACAAAAGCTTTACCGATAGGATTGGTCAAAAGAAAATGGTTGCGGAATTCACGGAAGCTTTCCACTTCGGGAGCCATGGGCGAACCAAAAGCCGCCGTCGCGATAAAACATTTTTTATCATCTAACAAACCCACAACTAAAGAAGGCATCTGACAAAGTTGATCAATGGTTGTCTGTCCCGTGCTAGGTCGTGGAGTAAATCCCGAAATAATTCCCGACTTATCGCGATTTCCCATCAGCATGCAATATTCGACGTCATTTTTTAACCCGGTTACGCGGTTATCAGAAAGCTTCGAGCTGCTGGTGTTGGCCAAGATAGAGTGCGACTTAGATCGGCTGGACACTTTCGCTAAAAGCGCTGTTTGATTTCCAGAACCCGTGTCGTCTTCTTCATAAAAGAAAACCACGCCGTCATAAGGAACGCCAGCAACAATGGCATTCGTTGGATATGTTGGAGTATAAACCAAGTTCTTTGCATAAATTTTTCCGTCACCACGGAAAGCTTCAAAATGGCAAACACCCCAGTTGGCACTTAAAGCAACAGAAGTGTCATTGCAATCTTCATAATCTTTAGGGCCTGCCGCCTCAACTCGTGTACGAACAAGGACCGTGATGGATTCTTCACTAGTGCTATTTTTAAGAGAGATCACCATCTCTCCAGAAATATTATTCGTACAAGTCGTAGCCCCAGTCCCTCCGGAAAACAGACCACAGATTTCCGACCAAGTCATAAAAAGCGTCAGGGTTCCGGAAGCCGCATCATACTGCGGAGGATTGGTGAACCCCGTTTTTGGAGTGCCACTGCCCACCACGACTCTCGCGTCCGTGTAAGCAAATCCCGCAGTTGTCGTGGTCAGCGTGAATGTCACAATCAAATTGTCATAAGCATTCGTCTGGTTACAAACCGTCATATCGGTCGTAGGCGCAACGGCGCAACTGTCGCAAGTAGTAGTGTTATTACTACCATCGGTAGTACAACCCCCGGTAAATCCACCGTAAATGATCGGCTTAGTAAGATCCGTCAAATCCTGACTAGAAACCCCACTAATAGTCCCCAAGGTCAAAGCCGCAAACGCCGAAGGCGCCACCACCAAGGCCGAAACAAATAAAATTTTCCGAAGCAACTGTAAACCCATAAACAAATCGAACCACGCCCCAGACCCATTGTCAAAAAATCCCAGAGCCCCCGCGTCGATTTAACCCAACAAGAAACGCCTTTATGGAAAACAACTCCACAAAGCCCCAAGAAAGGACCCAATAAAAGAAATTTGAATTTATTCGAAGTGATTGATTTAGGAGTTCAGCAAAGATGTCTTGTTTTAGGGGTTATGGATTTTCGTCATGAAGGGGACCTTTGCCGGCGCCACGACGGCGCGAACCGCCCGAACGGGCGGCGGCAACAGAGGCCGGATGCCGTGTCCCCGGAATGGCGGAAAGCCATAACCCCTAAAACAAGACATCCGTCGCTCGAAGCCTCAAACCCCAAACGAATTAAGAAAAGAAAATCTTCTCAGCAATCTGGATTCCGTTCAAAGCAGCCCCTTTGCGGATATTGTCAGAAACAACCCACATGAGCCACATCTTAGGATTCTCCATATCCCGATGCACTCGCCCCACATAAACCGGATCTTTCCCAGAAACGTCGCGAGCTAAAGGATAGACACTTCTTTTAGGCTCGTCTTGCAAAACGATGCCCTCAAAAGACTCAAGCGCCCCCAGAACTTGTTCGCGGGTCGCCTCTTTTTTCAAAGTCACCCACACAGATTCACTGTGCGCGTTTAATGCAGGAATACGAACGGTGAACGCCGAAACTTTCAAACTTTCTTGCTCTAAAATTTTGCGCGTTTCTTTCATGATTTTGACTTCTTCACTGCAATAGCCGTCATCATTGAATGAACCAATTTGCGGGATGCAGTTAAAAAGAATGGTGTGCGGAAACGTCGCAGGTGTGTGATCTTTTTTATGATTCGAAGTTTGTTCGATCAATTCGTCATGGCCACCTTGACCAGCACCGCTCACCGCTTGATACGTGCTGACACGCACTTCCTCTAAGCCGAATTTTTCTAAAAGCGGTTTCAAAGCAACGACCAACTGAATGGTCGAACAATTCGGGTTGGCAATCACTTGGGGTTTTGAATCTTTATTGATCAAATGCCCATTTACTTCCGGAACGATCAAAACAGTGTTCGGATCCATACGGAAAGCAGCAGAGTTATCCACGGCAAATGCGCCCGCCTTAACAGCTTTAGGAGCCCACTCCGCCGAGATGTCGTCGCCCGACGAAAAGAAAACAAGATCAAGGCCGTCAAAGCAGCCTTCTTTAAGAACTTGCACCGGCCACGCCGTGCCCTGCAGTTCAATCTTTTTTCCTAGTGAATTTTCAGAAGCAAAGGGGCGCAATTCTGCAATTGGAAAATCGCGCTCTGCCAGGATATTCATGAAGGTTTGACCGACCATGCCGGTCGCACCAACGACTCCGACTTTAAGTTTTCTTTTCATTGGGATGTGTTTCTTCTTCCTCTTCGAGGACTAAATCGCTTTCGTGAACCGCCGCAGGAGCATAAACGCTAGGTTTGATCTTGCGAATATTTTTTCCAAGTCTAAAGATACCGAATACCGCACCCAAAACGGCATAGCTCATAAATACCACAAAGAGCATCACTTCCGGACGCAAAGCTACGATAACCAGTAAAGCAACCCCAAGAATAAGGTAACGGAACGGTAAGCGCTCTTTAAGATCTAAATCCTTAAAGCTACGGAAACGGAAATTAGAAACCATCACGAAAGCTAAAAGAATCGCCATGATCAGCAAGCCGATATTTCCCGTTGGGTCCCACTCTAAATCTTGGAATGCCAATACGGAAGACGCCACGATTCCCGCCGCCATTGGAATCGGCAGACCTTGGAAATAATTTTTTTCGACGACATTAGCTTGCACGTTAAAACGCGCTAAACGAAGGGCTCCGCAAGCGACAAATAAAAAGCACGCCACCCAACCCAAACGACCAAATGGTTGCAAGGCCCACAAGAACAACATGATTCCGGGAGCCATCCCGAAACTGACCAAGTCGCAAAGTGAATCGTATTCCGCACCGAACTTACTGGTCGAACGAGTCAAACGCGCCAAACGACCGTCAAGCTGGTCAAAGATAGCAGCCACGACAATCGCGTAAGCAGCCCAATCGAATTTTCCGTTGATAGCTTGAATGACCGCAAAGAATCCGGAAAACAAGTTTCCCGTCGTCATCAAGTTAGGAAGGATATAAATGTACATTGCCAGGCGTTGTGCTCTGACATCTTCTGAGTCTAATTTGTCCAAATTAATTGGTTCAGCCATGGGCCAAACTCTATCCGACTACGGCGAAAAATCCAAAGAAATAAAATAGGATCGTTAATCCCGTGGCACTCATCAATGGCAACGTTAAGTTATCGTCAAGTTTGCCAATGGGAATCAATTCAGCAAAAGCCCCCACAAGACCGGCGAACAGACTGACAATCACGATGCGATCAATCAGATAGTTGTGATACAAAAGAAATAAAAAGGTCAACCCGGTGCAGACAAAGAAGGCCGCCATAAATCCTTGCATGGATTTATGACCAAAGATCTTATCCTTCCCATACAAAATTCCAAAATAACTAGCAATGGGATCCGCGAAGGCTAAGAACAACAAAGTCAAAGCCACGACAGGACGAGGAAAGATGACGTCAACAATCAGAACTCCCGTCAGAAGGTAGGTCGTGCCCGCAAGCTTTTTGATTTCGCTTTGGCGCATGATCGGCTTAAACGCGTGAATCGCCCAATCATTCAAAGCGGGGTATTTATGTCGCAAGAAATCAAAAGGAACAAAAAGCACCCAAGCCACCACAAGAACGGTCATGGAAAGAGCTGGCGGCATGAAGATGTAACCCAAAAACATCGTAAAGACCGCAGACATGTGCCAAATCTTACGCGCATAGTGAATGTCTGAGCGTTTTTTCAAATCCACGGGTCTTAAAAATTCCTCGGTCAACATTGCTTGCTCTTTTAAACGTTCCAGTTTTTAACGCACATGTGCCCTAAAGAACACAGCGAACGTAACTTAAAGGCTCAAGTGACTAAGATCAATTAAATACAGACCAAGCTGGCTAATTGCATTAAGACGTTGATATTTTAAGATTAAATCGAAGACGCGTGAATGCGGATGATCTCTTCAACGGACTTTCCAGAACTTTCGCGATAGCGAATCGCAATTTCATTGTCCCCTTGTTGAAGCTGGATCAGATCGGTTTGGTATTTATCGCTGCCGCGCAAAAAGATCGAAGCGGTAAAACCGTTACTTTTATTGATGATCTCAACATCACCCTCTTTGAAATTATTCAGGCAATTCTTACCTTGGAATTGAACGTAACCACCCGCGATGCTCAAGGGGCTGAACATTTTTTTTGTGCACTTCAAATCCACCGTTTGAAATTGCGCACGCGGTTTATGATCCTTTAAACCGGGGCTTGCAATGCTTGCCGGCTTGCGATCAGAATCCAAAGTGACCACGGCAACCTCTTCCTTTTTTACCTCGTCGTTTTGCGCCAACGTTTGGTAAGTCGGGAAGGCCATTGCTACCACCAATAAAGCGGTCATAGCGATCATTTTGTTTTCTGTAATTTGAAACTTAAACATTATGCTTCTTCATCGGAGAGCAGTTACAGGACTTTAGCCGTATCATTCTGAGAATGTAGCCTTGCGCAGTTAAGTTTTTCCACATTTCTGCCGTATAAAAGTCTAGTAACGCAAAGGGGAGCTTTACTGATGAGTCGTCGTTTTCTCAAAAAGATTCGAAATTTCCGACTTATGTCCGGTCTTCTGATCGCGTTACTAACCATTCTCAGCTTTCAAAACTGTGCGCCCGCTCCTCAAGCTTGCTCTGATAGCTCGAAAAACTGTACTTCCGAAGAGTCCAAATCTTCTTCCTCAACATCTAATAACGGCAATTCAAGCCTTTGGAGCTCAGGCAGCGGCAGTGGCTCTAGCTCTGGGTTTGCGGGCGGAGGCGGCGGCAGTGTTTCCACCAACGGTTCTAATGCCAGCGCAGGCGGTGGCGGAGGCATTTCTGTCGGCGGTGGCGGCAACACAGGTGGAAGTTCCGGAGGTAGCACGGGCGGAGGATCTACGAGTGGCGGAACGGGAGGCACAGGAAGTGACCTTCTGCGTATTTCAACTCCACCAGCGAGTGTGAACGTACAAGAAGGACAAGGCTTTGAGTTGAGTGTACAAACCGCAGGCGGGAAATCTCCGTTAAAATACCAGTGGTTCAAAGATGGCGTCGCGATGGATCACGTCTTGGGTCAGTACCAATTCATCTCTGACAATGCTGATAGCTATAAAAAAGCAGGCTTTTATGCCGTAGAAGTTACGGATGCCACCGGTCGCACCGTTCGCAGTGAAAGAGCCGCCGTCAACATCGTCGAGCCGCAAGTGGGTTGCGCGGCGGGCAGTTATTTTACTTTCACCAACGCCACCTACGATGTTCTTGAGCCGAAATATTTTACGGAATACTTTGATGGTCCTCGCGGAAAATTTTTGCTGCATCAAAGTTATGACACTTATAATCTTTATTCATTGGCGAAATATGCCGGTGTTTCTACGTTTAATGTGTCCGCGAACATCGGTTATGGCGGAACAACTTTCATCAGCTGTCGCACTGCGATCCCGCGCATTCATACGCCGCAACCAAATCCAAGCGGCGCCGATAGTGGTTTTTATAATCAATATGCCGACGGCAACGGCTATACATACACCGGCCAAGTCAATTTTGAATGTCGTAACAAAAAGCTTTTATTAAAACAGAATACGTGTAAATGGACCTACACGCCACCACCACGCGGCTCTTCAAGATAACTCCGGCAAGACACCGGAGTTTTTAAAAATCTATTTTTTATCAATACTGATCGCGAATTTCTTAACGCCAACACCTTTAACCACATCAAGCAGTCCTACGACTTTTCCGTGCGGAACGTCTTTATCCGCAGAGATGATGGCTTGGACATCGGCATTTTTCGCGACCTCTTCAGTCGCTTTGGCGCGCACATCTTCTTCACTTACAAAAGTACCATTTAGATTAATGCGACCGTCCGCCGTTAAAGCAATATTCAATTTACTTGGCGCCGTCTGATCACCGCTCGCGGCCTTCGGTAAATTAACATTGATGGTCGGCTTCATAAACATCGGGGCCGTGACCATGAAGATGATCAAAACCACCAGAATGATATCCACCAGCGGAACAACGTTAATGTCCGCGATGGCGTCGTTGTCGTCATGCAAAGACTTAAAAGCCATGATTACACACCTTTTTTCTTAGCGTAAGCAACGCACAACTCTTTCACCGATTCGATGTTCAAGAAAATGCCACGAACTTGCTTGCTGTAATAGTTGTAAGCCGCAACCGCCGGGATCGCCACGAAAAGACCGGCGGCCGTCGCCACTAAGGCCATCGAAATACCCGCCATCACTGTTTGTTGACCCGCTTCGGGAGCTGTCGCCAAATCATTAAACGCTTTCATGATACCAAGTACGGTTCCGAAAAGACCGATGTAAGGGGCATTTGATCCCACCGTCGCTAAGAAACCCAAAAACTTTTCAAGTTCTGGGCGCTCCGTCAGTGCAAATGTATTAAAGACTTGCTCAAGACCCTTGCTACCAGCGTCTCTCATGTGTTTCATCGCGTAACTTGCCGCCCGTCCTTCAATCGAAGAATGATCTTTTGCCAGATCTTCGACATCTTCAAGACTGTTACTTTGCAAAGCTAATTTGATACGTCCACGCACACGATTAGATTCATTTGAAATTCTTTTAAGCGCGAAAAAGCGCTCTAATATCATCCCGATGCTCAATACGCTGAGAACTAAAAGAATCCAAAGAATGACTTGATCCGCAAGATGAGCGACTGCAAAAATTTTTTCCGTGAGCATGGGCCTTTTCCTCCAAGGTCTTTGACTGAGCAAAGTTATTGCATCATTATCTATAGAACCATTACACCCGGTCAAGGTATGCAGAACATCATTTTGATTCTTCTTCTAACAGCACTGAGCTTAGTCCAGATTTCCTGCAAAACCTCTGACAGGACATCGGTGCTCGTTATCGCGGTTGACGAATTGACCTTTACGGATATCACATGCCGTCAAGAAGATGCAGAGAGGTCTGGTTTTCAATTGTTTTGCAACGAGTCCGTTCGCTTTACTCATGCCTACACCCCCTCTACACTTTCCGTTCCTGCATTGGCGTCAGTTTTAACGGGCCTTTACCCTTATCAGCACAAAGTGCGTCACAACGGTGCGCCTGGACTGGCACCGGAATTTGAAACCGCCGCCGAAATCGCATTACGGCAAGATTATCGCACTAGCTTTTTTTCCGGTGGCGCTCCGGTATTTCGTCGATCCGGACTGCACCAGGGATTTGAATTGTTTGACGACAATGTTATTCCAAACTTTCCTGCTTTATTTCGCCCTTTCAAAAAAAATTCCGACGCCTTTACAACCTGGCTTAAACAAGAGGTCGCGGGTGATTCTTTTTTTACGGTTATTTACGTTCCGGATTTGATTTTCACCAACACCCAAACGGTCACCGAATTGGGAGAAGCCCGAAACCTCAGCCTAGAAAGTCAGCTCGACGAACTGGACGAAACACTTTACGAACTGATTCAAAACCTAAAAAAATCCAAGCGCTGGGATTCAACCACCGTGGTTTTAATGGGACTTAACGGTCATACCACGAGTGACCGGTATAAAGAGCTTTCGCCGTTAAACTTGCACGGGGAAAATACACAAGTCGCTTTGTTTATTAAGCCGTCACAACCGCGCAAACGCGATCAAGCCATTCACTGGAAAATCGACCAAAACGTTTCCTTGGTAGATGTCGGTCGCACCTTGTATGAAATTTTAGGCACAAGCAGTGTGGATTCAGACTCTTCATTCCCCGCGACGTCTTTATCCGGCGTACTGAAAAGTCCGAACGCCACCTGGCCTGATGATCGCCCGATATTATTAGAAACCGGCTGGGGTCTTTGGAGAAAAGCGGGGCCTTTACGTACGGCCGCCATTTCAAATCACGTGCTTTACATCAATGACGAAAAGCCGTTGCTTTATAATACGCTGGTTGATCGCTTTGAAATCAATCCGTTGCCTTTGTTACAGGAAAGTATTCTGCCCACGACCACTCGACTGCAAAATCTTTTAAGCAAACTTCAGTTCCCGGCATTTTCACCTCCCGAAAACGAATGGACGGCAAAATTAAGCCTGTCCTTCTCGCGATGGATGCGCGCCGATCAAGAAGGCCTTTTACTTAAAGATTTAAAACGACTTTCGGCCCAACAACCTCGCAGCGTAGATCTTTTAAATTGGACCGCGCAAATTGCTTTAAACCAAAAAAGTTGGGACACCCTAAAGCAACTGGGATCTAAAAATAATGTCGAGCTTTGGCAGTATGTGGCTGATCGCCATTTAAATGCCAAAAATCTTCACCTGACCGATCCTTGCTTCCTTTTACTTTCAAGCAAAACCTTCGAAACAGCTCAGCTCAAAGCCTGCTCTGATCCCTTATTTTTAGAAATGATTGATTGGTTGCGTGCCGACGTGCGTGGTTTAAACAAAGATGCGCAAAGAAAAAGATTTGAGCGCTCATTCCGAAATTATATGTTGGATCAACAAATTCAACGCACCAACATCGCAACGGGCCTGATTTGGGATACCTCACGCGATAATATCTATGCTCCTTCGCGGACCGAACTCGCGTTATCCCTGCCCGAATACGCCAAGATCAAAAATACCGTTTATAAATCAATTGCAACCGAAGAAAACTTTGACTAAGGACGGGCTTATTCCGTCATGTTGATTAAGCCCAACCAAAATGGCGACTCTGGATTTTCCTGAATCATTTTTTGAGTGACCGACGACAACTGCAGATCTTCATAGTTCTGAACCCATAATGAAGTTGAAACAGCGGTGCTTGCCAATAACACCAGCTGATCTTCGTCTTTCACATAAGTATGCCCGCACTGCACATAGCAAGTGGGATCTAATCCCAATAATTGCGAAGGCAAGGGTGGCAATGTTTCATCCGCGTTTGACATCTCTGCCGAAAGGTCTTGTCCGATAGATAAAGGCTGCATCCCTTGACGCGCTCGACGAATAAATAAGCTAGGACATCCCACCTGCGCCCAAGCGACCTGTGGACCGCGCTTAAATACCGCTAAAAGCTCCACACCCGAAAAGTATTCATTGCGATTTTCGCCTCGATAAAGAATATCATTAGCAATCAAAACGCCCGTGCGCACGTAATTCACTTCGTCAGACAAACACGTGAGGAATTCAAACGGCGAAGTCACCTCGACGTCGGATTTTGCTGCCGTGACGTATTTAACCACTTCCTCTTTAGCGCGCTCGGCATGCTCTGGCTGACCCCATGAGGTTGCAATGACGATCAAGGAGCCATCATCTTCTTTATGAATCAAAGGTTTTGGTCTAAAAATCTTGGTGCTATACGAGCGATCTTGAATTTTCATTAAAGAGCTCCGTATTTTTTTAACTTGATGTAGGCCTTTTTATAGTACTCACCATCTGTCACATCAAGTTCCATGATTTTTTTCCACTTGTCTTTGGCCCCCGCTTTAGACTCACCACCATCGACGTTACCAAAGCTTTCTTCAAGAATTCCTTCTTGATAGATATTCATCATCTGCTTACGCAGTTCGGTGGTGTAAAGTTCGATTTTTTCTGGCAGCTCTGGATTGTTGGGATCCATGATACGAGCTTTACGCAAAGCCATGATCGCGCCTTTTAAATTTTGCGACTCATAGAACTTTTGCGCTTCACTTTGCAAGCTGGCGGTCTTGGAGTTCATTTGCTGACGAATCGTCGCAATAGCACGTTTTGATTGGGCCTTTAATCCTGAAGGGTCCGGCAATCTTGAATCCGCCACTTTTTCATAAGCGGTGATGGCATCCAAAGGTTTTCCCTTTTTATGCACATCTTGAGCTCGGCTATACATTCCTCGTAACTGTGCCACTTGGGACTGATGAGCCAAGCGTTGTGCATCCTGGGCTTCTTTTTGCGCCATGAAGCTTTCAACCCGCATTCTCATTGCCAGATATCTAGGATGTTCAGGATTGAACTGCAAGACCGGGCTGATACAGTCCTCAAGCTGCGCGATCGTGGTTTGTGAATTGATTTGTTTTTCACAGACCGTCGCTTGTTTTTGAAATTTTTCTTCCGCTTCTGCTTTGTCTTTTTCTATTTGTGCTTGGCGAATAGCTTCATTTTGAATGTAAATCGCTTCTTTCGAAAGACGCTCAATTTCTTTGATGTCTTCATAATCCGGAACCAGTTCCTGAATTTTTACGATTTCATCTTGCGCTAATTGATACTTTCCTTGCATGTACAAGTTTTTCGCATCCTTATATCGCTGACGAACCAAAGCCTGCTGCTCAGGTTTAAGTTTATTAAAAACTTCTGCCGGGGAACCTGGGGCGGCCCCTACCGGTCCGGTGGGTGTTGGCCCACCGCCGGTGTCGCTAAACAAGTACGCCACCAATAACAGCGCCACCGCCCCAATAATGAGCTTAGGGCGATTTTTTTGGAAATCAAACTTTTGCTTCCCCACCGGTTGCGGTGGGGTCACCGGCCCTAGCGGATAAGGCTGTCCATGCGGATCATATTGCATCGGCACGCCCGCATGATTGTGATAAGGCATGAGTTCATGCGGAGATTGCTGTTGATATTCCACTGGCGCGGAATCTTGCCCTCCCACCGGGACCAAAGGGTTTGGCGGCGGTAAATCCACCATATCCAAACGGTTTTGGAAGTGAGAATCATGCAACTCAAAATAAAGATAATTGGTTAAAACACTGATCGCGTCGCCACTGCGAATTGGCGTGGTTTCAGTTGATGAAATCGGACTGCCGTTCACCAAAGTTCCATTCACGCTGCCCAAGTCAATAATCACGTATTGCGAGCCCGCGCGACGGATTTCAAACTGGCGTCGGCTGACACGAGGATCACGAATATGAATATGGCAGCTAGATTCCCGCCCCGCAACCCACGAATCCCCCGCATCGAGGCGAATCATTTCTTGGGTTTCATTATCGACATCCACCATTTTTATATAGGCCGATGTAGGGGCCACACCAATAACAGTTTTTTCTTCACTGCCACTGAAATCAGCCCCTTCATGCACGCCCGTCAAGGCCGGAAGATTTGATGAAGAGTCCACTTTGGCCACTTCATCTGTCGTGTTTAAATAATCAAACTCATACGGAGGTAAAGAAAATAGCACTCCATGAGTCAGGTCTAAGTGCTGAATCTGTTCCCCGTTGTGAATCACTTCACCATAACGAGAAACAACCTCTACCTGCCAAACACCGTCAACGTAAGAGACTTTGAAATGCTCGCGCGAAATACCTTTTTCAGGTTGTAATACGATATCGCAATCTTCCTTACGGCCCGCAACGTAGGAGCGGTCTTCAGAAAGGGTGATATCATAGATGGGTTTTCCACGAAGTCGTACACGGAGGCGAGCCATTAGTATCGTCCTCCTTCTAAGTTCAATGTGCATTCTTCAAAGAATTGTTTGGCTTCTTTGTAACTTGGGTCATCCTTACGGTGCTGCAGCATAGTCATAACGTTTGAGTAATTGGACTGGCACATTCTCCAGTTGCGTTTTTCTCGATAACGGTTTCCTTGAATCATATTAAATTTAACTAACTCATCAAATTTGATTTTGGCTAAATGATAGTATCGTTTTGCCAACTCATTTTCCGGATCTAAGTTTAACACCACTTGGAAAGCTTCGCGTGCTCGGGCGTACTGACCTTGCTGATAGTCTCGGAAACCTTTGATAAAGTTTTCCTGGGCACGACGATATTGAACGGAATCATATTTTTCTTTTTTGGTGGTCATGATCTCTTCAGTTCGTTTTTGCGCCGCCGCCACTTCTTGCATTGAAATGGCTGAAGTACGGAAAGCATTCGGATCTTTTTTAGCTTTAGGGCTGTCCGAAAAGAACAGATAATATCCCACCAACCCAATGATCGCGATGATTCCATAAAAACGAACTTTCGGATTTGATAACGGCCCTCCACCCACACCCGCACCTGCCGGACGAGCTGGCGGTGGTTGATAACCACCATAACCCATATTCTGAGTCTGCGGACGAGGCATCGCCGGGGCGGAAGCCACTTGGGGGCGCGCAGGCATTTGCGCTTTGGGTGAAGCCATCGGTGCTGGCGGAGGTGTCGATGGCATTGGCGGAGGCGTCGGCGTTGAAAAAACCGATGGCACGGCCGCAAGATCTGGCTTGATTTGCGAGATCTCTTGGTTGAAACGAATTTCTGAATCACCAATTTGAATGACCGAACCTGGAGTCAGGATTTCGGTTTGAACAGTTTGGCCATTGACCAAGATAAAGTTCTTTTCACTTAAATTGACGATCACAAAATCACTATCACGCTGACGAATCTCAGCATGCTTACGGCTGCTACGAGGATCTGACGATAAAATAATATCGTTTTCAGGTCCGCGCCCGATACCGACAATCTGTTTTGAGAAGCTTAAACGCATGCCCGTATGAGGGCCTTTTGTGACCTCAATATCAAACTTCAAAGCTTCTTTTAACTGATTGGCAGCCCCCATCAAGAGCCTCCCTCAGTGGGTGAAACCGTGATCAAGAAATAATCTACATTTTCTCCGGTCGCCATTGCTTGGCAACTTAGCACGCACAAGTGTCCGCTGAATTCCAACTGATCCGTGTGGATCCCACGTAAGTTTTCAAGAGTCCGCCCGACAAGGCCCTCAATATTTTTTTGCAAAGCTAAATCCGGTAAAGATTTAAAGGGCTGACCCTGCAATTGCGAGACTTCGGCACGCGCCACTTGGCTAAAGGCGGCATTACAAGCGATAATACGACCTTCGCGTGAAATCGCGATACAGGGGAAGCCTACGATTTGCACTAGGTTTTCAGCTTCACCGTCTTTATTAACAAATCCCGCCGCCGACGAGCCCCCTTCGGTATCCCCGTGGATATACCGAGTTAGCAAACTATTGATATTGCCAATCAAAGCTTGCAGAGGAGGAAATAAGAAGTTCACTTGTGTGTTATCTTGTTTTTCTCTCATCGCGGTGTCTAACTGCGCATTTAAGGAATTGATTGGAAATTCAATCAACTTATACATAAAGAAATAAATCAACAATCCCACAATCGAAGCAATCACGAGGGTCTGCATAAATAAACTGATGGCGCGACCATCATCAAAAGCCAAGCTTCCGATATCGTAAAGAACGATCGCATGGGCTTTCACTGATTGCTCACCCGTACTGGGGTCAAATAAACCTATCGGGAAGCTCGCCCCAATAGTTGAGCTATCAATTTCAACGGCTTGCGGGCGCATCTCTCTACGTGCCGTGTGTACAAACGGCAAATCCGGCGTGGTGCCCGCACGAGTCGCCGGTGCTAAAATTAATCCATCAGACTGTTGCACAATTAAAACTTGTGTAACACCTTCTTCAGATTCAGCCGCATTCGTACTTAGTGATGAATAGTTATTCTGCAACAGTGCCGCTTGATTGATCGTCGCAATCGTACGAGCAATCGATGCCGCGCGACGCTTACTTTCGTTAATAATGCTGGCTCTGGTAATCGCGACCATCGGAATCATCGAAAGCAAAGTGGTCGTGAAGATAAATAAAACCACAAATCCTAAAAGGACTAATTTGAATTCTACAAACTGTGGCAGTTTGTAAACACCTGGCAACGCAACACGATCCATGTATTCATGGAACTTATCCATAAGGCCTTTAATACCACCTTGCGAGTATGCGGGCGCGGGGGCCGGACCTGCGCCAGGCATTCCACCCATAGCTTGCGGCATTCCGTGAGGCATTCCTGGTTGAGTCATCCCCATCGGTGGCATCTGCGCAGCCGCTCCACCATCTTGATACATCATCGGGGCCGGAACTCCGGTCCCTGTGTGAGTTGTCGTCGTACGGGGACTGGTCGCGCGTGCTTCGGGCGCCGGAATCACATCTAGTAATACGTCATGCACACCCAGTTTATCACCCAAGCGCATCAGACTGTTTTGAATACGAATACCGTTTAAGTAGGTCCCGTTGCTGGATTTTAAATCCGTCACCACGATCTTATCTTTAAAAACCGCGACCTCGGTGTGTTCCTTAGAAACACCCGGGCTAACTAATTTAATATCACACTGCGGAGCCCGACCAATCAGGTTCTTACCTAACTTAAGCTCTATCAGTTGCCCCGCTTGAGGGCCGGTCAAAATCCTAAGTGCCCACATGCAGTTGATCCCCTACGTTGATTTTTAAATCCGCCGCCGTCCCGGCTGACATTTCAATCACCGAGCTTGCTCCCCATACCGGAAAAATAAATCTCCAAGGGCCGACGTTGCGATAGATTTTTTTTACTTTCAAATCACGATCCACGAAAACACAGTCGATCGGAAATTTCATAAAATAAGTATGAATGCTGTTACAACGATGAATCCACAGAGCTTCTTCCGCCGAAAGCGTGCTTCGCCCCAAAAGGCCCTTACCCCGCGTAAAGAAGTTGTCAGCAACTCCCAAGTGAGGAATCAATGTCGTATTTGTGGTTTTGTTCATCAACGCTGTCATTTTACTTACCACCATACATAAACCCAACGGCGACCGGTCCAAAGACCACAATGAATACCGCTGGCAAAATAAATAACATCAAAGGAATCAGGATCGTTTGCGAAGCTCTTGCTCCTGCTTTTTCTGCGCGAACGAATCTTTCCAAACGCATCTGCACGGACTGATCTTTTAAGACCTGGGCAATACTGGCCCCGGTCGCTTCGGCATCAACTAAGACGGCCACGAAGCTGGTGATTTCGTTCATATCCAACCGCTCACCCATGTCTTTCAAAGCTTGTGACTTAGAAGCACCGACTTTGATATCTTTCAAAACAGTTCCTAGTTCATCTGCCAAGACGCTGTCGGTATTGCGTGATTTATCCACGATTTTTTGAATCGCCGAAAAAAAGTCCAGACCCGCTTCTACTGACAAGGCCAAAAGATCGATAAAAAATGGCAGATCGGCACGCACCGAGAGCTCACGTTTCTTCTTTGCTCCACGCGCATGAATTTGCGGCAAGTAAAAGCCAATAAATCCCACACCGATCATGATGTAAGGTGAAAAACCTAATTGCAGAGAAAAATTCATCACCAACATGAAGATCGGGAACATGATTCCCCATAAAAGCTGCAAGCCGATAAATTCATCTTCATTCAGCTCTGCCGACAATCCGGACGTCAGAATGTACTTACGAACCCGCTTGCGATAACTTTCACTGCGAATTCTTAAAGCATGTTGCAGAGTGAACTGATGCACCAGCGGACGCGAGAAGTTGATGATCGCGTTTTTTGATTTTGCGGGTTCGGTGTTATTCGCCCAAGAGAGCTGTTGCTTATCGCTGTTGCTGGCGAAGATGGAATTCACAAATAGAAAGACCGCTACTCCCGCAAGGAGCAGACCTAGAATGAGCATTAACTCTGCACTTCCCATTTTGGCCTCTTTGTGATCAAGTTACTTCATGACACCGAAACTTATTCTGGCATCAGAGTCTCCACGCCGTCGCGAACTTCTAAAAAAAGCTGGCTACAACTTTGACGTGGTTCCTTCTAAAGTATCGGAAATTCCTAACAAAAACCTAAATGTTCATGACCAAATTTTAGATATCTCAGCACGAAAAGCGCGCGCGGCTTTTGACCAGGTCAAAGCTCAAAAAAACGAGCCGTTTATCATTTTAGCCGCCGATACCGAGGTGATTTTCGAAAATTCCCCTTTAGGAAAGCCCCAAAGTCCAGAAGACGCCTATCGCATCCTGCGACTTTTGTCGGGCATTAGTCATGATGTGATCACCGGTGTCTGCGTTATCGACAGTCTGTCAGGAAAAGAAATTTCTCAATCTGAGACAACCAAAGTTCATTTTAAAAATCTGACCGATGAAGAAATCTGGAATTACATCCAGACCGGCGAACCCATGGATAAAGCCGGCGCTTACGGCATTCAGGGTCTCGGTGGAAATTTTGTGCTGCGTTATGATGGCGCCTTCGACAATATAGTGGGTCTGCCGATGACATTGGTAAATAAAATGCTGGCGCCCTACAGCGTAAAGAATTCCTAAGCTGACATTGCAAATAAGTTCGACTAATTCCCCTGCTAGGTCGTTCGTTTCAAGAGGGGGAAACTTGAAAAAAAATCTTTTAATTTTAGCATCTTTATTTACAGTGATTGCGGGTTGCTCTAAGCCCACTCACACTTCAACAATTCAAACGCAAAATCCAACTGGAATTATTGGGGGCGAAGCCGCAAAAAGCACTGACGCCGTAACGGCATCGACTGTTTCTTTAGTGATGAACTATATGGGTCGCGCGCACAGCTTTTGTACGGGCACTTTGATTTCTGAAAACCTAGTTTTAACGGCCACCCACTGCTTACAAGACATGGACATCGATAAGTTTGGCATCTTTTTTGGCGAGACATTACCGCAGTCATTTGATGACGTGAACATTCGCAAAGTGAAGGCCGCGGTCACTCACCCAGGTTATAAGTTTGAACTAGATCCCGTAGAAAATGTTTTCACCGGATTTAACGACATTGGACTCGTGATGATCGAAGGTGAAGCGCCGTCATTTGCAAAACCTGTGGCAATTTTAAACGACACGTTATTATCAATTGGCCAAAAACTTTTGCTAGCGGGTTACGGTTTAGTGAATGAAGTTTCTGTGCCCGCTCAAAAAGCAACAGGTTTAAACTTTGTTCATGTGACGATTGCAAAATTATTTTCCAACATCATCGTGACAGAACAATCAAATGCTCAAGGTGCTTGCGCGGGTGATTCTGGCGGACCGGCGTATCTTGAGACTGAAAATGGCCTGATCGTTTTGGGTATCACTCGGGGTCCCCACAACTTGGCTCGCGATTGCCGTCATTGGGGTGAGTACACTTATGCATCTCGCTTTAAAGATCATATCTTAGAATCAGCCCAAAAAATGGGTGCGGAAGCTCCGGTATTTGTTGATGCTCCAGCAGGACTATAATTCGATTGTAAAATCATGCGCGCCTGCGCAAATGTTAGCCGTTTCTAAACTTCAGCCGGAAGAAAAAATCCGGCTGTTGTATTCCCAAGGGCAACGTGCTTTTGCGGAAAACTATGTTCAAGAAGCCCTGACCAAACAAAAAAACCTCGAGGGCCTATCCGATATTCAATGGCATTTGATCGGGCATTTGCAAAAAAATAAGGCAAAACTTGTTGCTGGCCAATTCGCGCTGATTCATTCGATCGATTCTTTAGAGCTCGCCCAAGTTTTAAATCGGCACTGCGCTCAGAAAAATGTCACGCAAAACATTCTGCTGCAAATCAACGTGGCCAATGAAGATTCTAAAGAAGGGTTTACCCTGACAGCCCTTCGCCGCCTTTGGCCTGAATTGCTCACCCTTTCGAATTTAAGCATTCAGGGGCTCATGACAATGCCTCCATTAACCGAAACTGGGGCCGAAGTACGTCCTTACTTTAAGCAATTATGTCAATTGCGAGACGAGCTTAAAAAAACCGCCCCTCCCCAGCACCCCATGAAAGAACTTTCCATGGGGACGAGTCATGATTATCGGGTCGCCATCGAAGAGGGAGCGACAATCGTGCGCCTTGGGACTATTTTATTTGGCGAACGCCCCACGGCTCGGTAGTATTTAGAAAGTGGTGTTACCGACACCCTTCACTTATTGCAGTCGGGAGTTAATGGAATGAATCCCTTTTTAAAATCACAGAAAATTGGTTTTTTAGGCGCCGGGAACATGGCTCAAGCTATGATCAAAGGACTTGTAGAGGGTGGCATTCCGTCTAAAAATATTTACGTCACCAACAGAACACCAGGTAAACTGCAAAAGCTTCAAGAGTCTTTTGGCGTAAATCCGGTTTCCAGCAACAACGAGTTGATTGATATCTGCGACATCGTGATTTTGGCGGTAAAACCGCAAGATCTTTTGGCCGCATTAGAGCCGGTTTCACGCGCGTTTGATGATAACACCATCGTGATCAGCGTGGCAGCCGGCATTCGTATGGAAAAATTGGAACGTTATATTCATGGTGCCAGACTTGCGCGTGTCATGCCCAACACACCGTCTTTAATTGGACGAGGTCTGATTGGATACCTGCTTAATGATGACGATGATAACGCTTTAGATAGTACGGTAGAAGATCTCTTCACCCCACTGGGTCGCGTGATCAAAGTTTTCGACGAAGACCAATTTGAAGCTTTGATGATTTCATGTTCAAGCGGCACCGGATTTGTTTTTGAAATGATGATGTACTGGCAAGATTGGATTGAAGAGCACGGCTTTTCACCGGAAGAAGCTCGATTGATGACGATTGAAACATTCGTCGGCGCTTCATTGCTCGCCTCCCAAGCCCAAGAAGGTGTTGAGGATCTTCAAGCCAAGGTGACATCTAAAAAAGGTGTGACCGCAGCTGGACTTCAGTCCATGAGAGAACTTGAAATCGAACGCGCTCTTCGCATCAGCTTCGAAAAGGCCGCGATGAGAAACAAAGAAATGGCTCGCGAAATCAAATAGCTTGCCCGGGTGACCGCAAGGACTTTATCCTAAATCATATTGTTCAAGGAGGAACATAATGAGAATAACTCCTATCGATATCGCGCATAAATCCTTTGGCAAACGCATGATGGGTTTGGATGCCGATGAAGTGATGGATTTCCTTCAACAAGTGGCTTCGCAAATGGAAGCACTTATTCAGGAACGCAATAGCCTTAAAGAAGCGCTTCGTGAAAAAGATCTCTCCTTGATGGAATACAAAGAGCGCGATCAAGTTTTGAAAGAAACTATTCAAACGGCAACACAAATGGCAGAACGTCTGCGCCAAGATGCAGATCGCGAAGCTAAATTGATCGTGGCCGATGCTCAACAAAAAGCCGAAATCATCACTCGTGACTCGCGCGACTCTTTGAAAAAAATGTATCAAGAGGTCACCGAGCTAAAACGTGCTCGCATGCAGTTTGAAGCCAACCTAAAAGCGTTAGCCCAAGCTCATTTGTCACTTTTAGAACAAGGCGAAAAGTACATGCCGCAAATGCAATTGCCTGGTCACAATTTGGTAAACGGCCAAAGTGCCGCGACACCACAACGCACTTCTAACATCTCTCCGCTTTCTGCAGAGTAGTTTTTAGATCCGTGCCTGAAATGATTGAAGCAATAAGAGGTGGAGTCAGACTCCACCTTTTTATTCAGCCCAAAGCCTCTCGCAATGAAATCGTGGGACCGCACAATGGCGAAATAAAAATAAAATTAAGTGCGCCACCCGTTGACGGCAAAGCCAATGAAGAATTGATTGATTTTTTGTCCGAGATTTTTTCAGTGCCTAAAAGGCAAATCACGATTTTAAAGGGGGAAACCAACCGCCACAAAACTGTGGAGATTGTGAATGTTTCCCCCGAACAAGCTCAAAAACTACTGCTTGTAGAATGAATAGAAAGTGCCCACTTTGCCGTCTTTGATTTCAGCAAGTTGCATCGAACCTTTGCTTCCTTCGCGGATGTAAATAGCGTCTTTTGTTTTGATAACTTGGACGAATAAAGTATCCGCTCTTACGGTGTCGCAAATTTTGATTGCGCCCCAAGTAGGCGTTACGTCGTCCATGCCATCAATCTTCGCTTTTAAGCCGTCATTGGCTGATTCGAAGCTGACGATCACACGCTTAAATGATCCCGCCAAACCGCCCAACTTCCAATCGCCTTCGATGGCACGCATGCCACCCATTTTAGCGACGAAGTTTTTAATCTTTGCGACGTCTTGAATTTGATCTTCGCGTTCCACGCATTTAGCAGGCGTTTGTGCTGCATTTGAAAATAATGGCACCAGTGTCATTAACGCCGCCACGATTGATAATTTTGCACCTCTCATAGAAAACCCCCTCCTTGTTCTCTGATGTGTTACTCAAGCATTCATCAAAGCAAGACGAATGCCAAGCACGATGGAAGCATTTTGACTCCATCGTGACTAGTGTGCGTCATAATTGTGCAGATTATTTTTTGCGTTTCTTTTTTTTGTTAGAACGCAATTCGACTTGGAATTCCGTCTGATCTAGCTGTTGTTGCAGCTGTTTATCGTTGATGCGTTTTTTGGGTGTGGGTTTTGGTTTAAATAAATTTTGATCGACACCATCCTCGGTTTCCTCTCGGAAATCCCGAACTTTTTCAGACGTCATTGAGTCTGAACGATCATACATCTGACTGCGTCCGCCAGGCACATCTGAATCCATCGGTGTATATCCATCATCACGCAAATAGCCTTCGGTGAAATCAAAACTGTATCGCAAGAATCCACCCACATGATACCCAGCTGCCGAATTTGATCCGGTTAATGTCACCCCACCATTTGCTTGCAGGGACCATTTACGGTTGATGTTCCAAGTGCCGTACACTTGTGAATCCATGAGCGATGGATTTTTTCCGTAAAATTTAAGTGAACCCGCATTCACACTATTGATGTAAGCCGTTCTTAATGCCGAACTGTCAGTGTCATCCGAAACACTTTGATAACCGAAAAGCTCTGCGCCTAACACCAAGCTTGATAATTTAAATTGTAAGCCCACACCCCAAGGCATCAAAAAAGAACGTCCCTCTGCACGGTAAGTAAATCCCAACCAACCATAAGGACGACTTGTTCCCAAATTCATCTGCGCGATCAAGCGCGATCGAAACTCCATCACACCTTCAGAATTCGGCACGTTATCACTGCTGGGGTTGATTTTTTCAAACGGCATGACAAACGTAAATTCCGGAATTAATTGAAACGCTTCCGAATACATTAAAAAGTCCGCCCCAATGGCCGCTTCGCTTAAAGAACTGTTAGATCTGGTTGCCAAACTGTCTTTGCTTTCCGCATTTCCAATATTGGCCCAACCAAAAACCGACCAGCTTCTTTTAGGCACATAGCGAGTGCCTAAGGTGACATCTAAAAGTTGATAGTGATTTCCATTTGGAAGATTGGTGATAGATCCACCATCTTGGGGGTAATTAGCCTCAGAATAGAAGAAATTCGTTGCGGCCTCGGCATCTAGGTGGTCCCGTTTGAACTCTTTAAAGTTATCCAGAGCCCACGCCGGTCCACAGACTAAAACTGCCAGAAAGATAAGGCCCCAATGCCGAAGATTCATTGCTATTTTCATCAGATCCTAATATTAACAAGCCTATGACTGAGACATCAAACAAATCGCGGCTCGCGATCATCTTTTTCACCGTTTTTCTGTATTTAGTGGGCTTTGGTGTAGTCATTCCAATTTTACCCATCTTAAGTCGTAATTTCGGCGCGACGGCCGTTCAAACAGGGCTTTTACTCTCAGTCTATTCCTTGATGCAGTTTTTGTTCGCTCCCTTTTGGGGAAAATTAAGTGATCGCTATGGTCGCCGCCCTATTTTGTTGCTGTGTCTTTTAGGTGAAGTTTTCTCTTATATTCTTTTTGCTCAAGCTCGCTCGTTGGAATGGCTTTTTGTTGCTCGTATTTTGGCGGGATTTTTCGGCGCCAGCATTTCGACAGCATCGGCTTATATTTCGGATATCACCCCAAAACATGAGCGCTCTAAAGGCATGGCTTTAATTGGCGTCGCATTTGGATTAGGTTTTGTGGTTGGACCCGCCTTGGGCGGAGGACTTGCGGTATGGGGAGCCTCCATCAATTCAGAACCACATTTCGACACGTCTTTTGCGGCCTATTGGGTGGCCGGCCTGTGCTTGGCCAATTTTTTATTCGGAATTAAGTTTCTAACTGAATCTTTAAGCGAAACCAGCGAATCCGCCGCAAAGAAAAAAAGATTTTCCATCATGTGGCATTACCTTAACGCCAAAACTATCGGACCTTTAATGGCGGTATTTATGCTTTCATCTTTAGCGATGTCGTCGATGGAAGCGACCTTGATTTTATTCATGGGTGAAAAGTTTCACTGGGATGTAAAACAAGTCAGTTTTGGTTTTGCTTACATCGGCGTGATCATGATCTTCACTCAAGGCTTTTTAGTACGCCGTCTTTTACCTAAATGGGGCGAAAGAAAAGTTTTGCGCCTGGGTGTTTTGCTGTTGGCCTTGGGCTTGGGTGGCATTGCCATTTCAGGAAATATGGCCGCGATGGGAATCACGATGACCTTACTAGCTTTGGGTAACGGCTTAGCAAATCCCGCGAATCTTGGCAGTATCAGCTTACTGACATCATCGCAAGAACAGGGTGCCACCATGGGTGTCACGCAAAGCATGGCTTCCTTAGGTCGTATCGTCGGACCACTTATTGGCGGTCTTTTGTATCAGCATATTTCGATCACTTCACCCTTCTGGGCCTCAGGTATTTTAGCTTTTACAGGTTTCATCGTTATCATGATGATTTATAAATCTATTCCGGAACACGCGCGACAGGCATAATATGAGCTTCAATAGTATTGGATATTTTCAATTCGACAACTTAATGCAATCTCGCGTACCGCTCATTTTGGTTTTGTTGGACGAGGTTCCGTTAAAATCTTGGTACAACTCCATCGTAAAAATGCACATTGATAACATCTCTGTGGTCACTACCGCCGCAGAAGCCGTGGCCGCAGTTCAGGATAAAAAACTGCCTAATCATTTTGCAGTCGTCGTGCTTGATTTAGATGAATCAAAAAGCCCCACAGTCGTCCAAGAGCTTGAAAAGCTAGGCTATATCAATGCCTATTATATCCAAGGTGGATGGAACGCTTTAGTCGCCGAACGTCAAAACACAAACTCATAGATTTTTGCCCGCAAAGCCTTCACTGCCTTAGGTCCTAACCAACACCTGACATTCTTTTGAAAACCTTGCTTGGCAGAATAACAAGATTCCAACATACTTTATTCACCAATATAAACTTACAAAAGGATGTACTGATGAAAAAGTTTTTCATGTCGGCACTTGCAATCACTGCAGTTGCCTCTGCGGCACAAGCAGGCCCCATCAATTTAGATTTGCGTGCTGATTACAGCGCGACAACTTATGACAAGTCGACGGTTCTTCCCGACAGCAATCGTTTTTACCTACGTACGGGACGCTTGGATTACCAAGGAAAAGCATTTGAAGACGTGTCTTTCCGCGTTCGTTGGTCTTTTGCAAAATCTGCGTCGCAAAATGGCACTGACTCTGCTCAACAAGCTTTAGAATTTGCTTACTTGACTCATAAAATGAGCGATATGTTTGCGTTGACTATCGGGAGAATGAACACCGATATCGGTGGTTTTGAAGGAACGACTTCAGGCTCTGATTTGTATCTTCTATCTTCGAACTACAACCTTTACACCGGCCAGACAGCATCTGGATCTTTCGGCGGAGCGGCACCTGCGGCATACTACGGCACTTCAAACATGCTATATATGACTGGTGCTAAACTGACGATGTCTTTTGCTGAAGGCACAAACTCTATCCAACTTATGGGCATGGACCAAAAAAATGATGAGGGTTCAACAACTGCGGGAACGATGGACCAAAATCAATTGTTGATGGGTATCGTGTACAAAGGTTCTTTCATGGAAAAATCTTTGAATTTTATCGCGAGCTATCACACATCTGAAGGACCGATCGTAGACACGAAATATCAATGGATGGCAGCCGGCGTTCAATGGGCGGCAGATCCAGTGACTATCTCTGTAGATTATCTTTTGAACGATGAAAAAAATGATGCAGGAGCGGGGGGCAAAAACGAATTGTCTTCTATCGTTGTTAAAGCAGCTTACACAGGCCTTGAGCAATGGGTTCCGCGTCTGGACTTCTTCTCTTCAGAGCGTAAAGACGAACTTTCAACAGCGGTTGATACTAAATGGATCGGTTACGGCGCGGTTCTTGAGTACAAACCATACAATGACAAAAACTTCCGTTACCATGTTGCTTATAACAACATCAAAGAATCTCCAGATGGAGCGGCTAACGATATCACTCGTCATGAAGTTATCGTAGGCACTCGCTTCTTAGGCGATTTCCTAAAATAATTTGTGACGGCCAAAATATTCCGGTGATGCCGGAGTGCAAACAGGCGAAAAAGGCTGACCCAAGGGTCAGCCTTTTTGTTTGTGCGGCGCATCTTGGTCTGGGGTCGGTATCCAAACCAAGCATAATTTGCTAGTGTGGGGGTTCTCTTTCTTCTCATTTTAACTGCAGAGGACCTCAAGGATATGTCAGAGCAATTATCGGATCGCTACAATCCCGCAGATGTAGAAAACAGAACCTATCAATGGTGGGAAAACGCTGGGTATTTCAAAGCCCAAGATCAATCCACCAAACCTCCATTTTCAATTATTCTTCCACCGCCAAATGTCACTGGATTTTTGCATATTGGACATGCGCTTGATCACACGATTCAAGACATGCTGATTCGTTGGAAGCGTATGAATGGTTACAACACCATGTGGCTGCCTGGGACGGACCATGCCGGTATCGCCACACAATCGGTGGTAGAACGTGAACTTAAAAAAACAGGCGTGACTCGTCACGAGCTGGGCCGCGAAAAATTTGTCGAAAAGGTATGGGAGTGGAAACACCAATACGGCAATCGTATTTACTCACAAATGCGCCGCTTGGGTGATTCTTGTGATTGGGATCGCGCCGTTTTCACTTTAGATGAAGGCGTATCAAAGGCTGTTCGTAAAGTCTTCGTCACCCTTCACAAAAAAGGTTTGATCTATCGCGGTCAACGCTTGGTGAATTGGTCTGGTCCGTTAGAAACGGCGATTTCTGACTTAGAAGTTGAGCATAGACAAATCAAAGGTTCGCTTTTCCATATTAACTACCCTTTGGAAGATGGCTCAGGCGTTTTAACAGTCGCCACGACTCGTCCCGAAACAATGTTGGGTGATACCGCTTTGTGTGTGAATCCTGAAGATGAGCGATATAAACACTTGATCGGTAAAAATGTTATTGTTCCTTTGATCAATCGCAAGATTAAGATCATTGCGGATGCTTATGTGGATCCCGCATTTGGTTCAGGCGTAGTTAAGATCACGCCGGCACATGACTTTAACGATTATAAGATCGGTAAAACTCATCACCTAGAGTTTATTAACATCTTAAACAAAAAAGCCGAGCTGAATGAAAATGCCGGTCCTTACCAAGGACTTAAAGTTCAAGAGGCCCGTAAACGTGTATTAGAAGATTTAAAAGCACAAAATCTTTTAGCCAAAGAAGAACCCTATGTTCACTCTGTAGGACACTGTGAACGTTCAGGTGCCGTGGTCGAACCTTTCTTGTCCGAACAATGGTTTATCAAGATGGACGGCCTTGCCACTCCTGCAAAACGCGTTGTGGAAAATGGAACGATCCGTTTTGAACCAGAATCTTGGACCAAGGTTTACTTGCATTGGATGAACAATATCGAAGACTGGTGTATTTCGCGCCAATTGTGGTGGGGACACCGTATTCCGGTATGGTATTGCAATGATTGCGGACATCAAACGGTGGCCGAAGTCGATCCAACAGCGTGTGAAAAGTGTGGCAAAACCCATATTCAACAAGACAATGACGTTTTAGATACTTGGTTCAGTTCGGGTCTTTGGCCATTTTCAACCATGGGTTGGCCCAACGAGACTGAAACCTTAAAAACATTCTATCCGACCAATTATTTGGTCACGGGTCATGACATCATTTTCTTCTGGGTCGCACGCATGATTATGCTGGGCTTGGAATTTAAACGGGATGTTCCTTTCCGCACAGTCTATATTCATGGCTTGGTTCGTGATTCTCAAGGTCGCAAAATGTCTAAATCTTTAGGCAACTCGATTGACCCGATTGAAATGATCGACAAGTACGGAGCCGATGCTTTGCGCTTCTCTTTTGCGGCGCACTTATTCAGCGGTAAGGATTTCAAATTCAGCGAACAGCGCCTAGAGGGCTATCGCAACTTTATGAACAAGATCTGGAACGCGGCTCGTTTCGCACTTTCTAATCTTCAGGATTTTGAAGCGCCGAAAGAAGGCGTAAAAGCCTTACCAAATAAAGCCGACATCAGCGTCTTTGATCAGTGGATTATTTCAAAATTGGCGGAAGTGACCAAAGAAGTGGAAGAAGCGTTAGAGCATGAAAAATTCTCTGACGCCGCCGTCGCACTTTACCAGTTCGTTTGGAATCAATTCTGTGACTGGTATATCGAATTCACAAAACCCATCATGAACGGTACAAATGCGGCAGAAAAAAAGGCGACCCAATTAGTCATCGCTCAAGTTTTAAATCGTATCATGCGTTTGCTTCACCCGTTCACCCCGTTTATCACGGAAGAGATCTATCAAAAGCTGCCTATTAAAGGTGAAGCTTGCGTGATCGATCAATATCCAAACACTCGCAACGACCGCGAATTCCTTTCGTTGGGATCTGCGTCCGCGGCGATGGAAATTGATTTGGTGAAAGAAGTGATCAGCGCGATTCGTAATATCCGCGGTGAAAACCGTATCAGCCCGGCCGTTAAAATCAACGTCCGTCTGGGTATTACAAGCGAACAAACGCAAAAAATCTTAGGCAATAATCGTTCAGCGATTGTGACCTTGGGTCGTATCGAAAATCTTGAAATCGGTGAAGACGGCAACATGATGAAATGTGCGGTTGCTCCTGTCGTCGTTAAAGATGCCCAAGTGAAAGTCATCATTCCGCTGGAAGGACTTGTCGACTTTGATGAGGAAGTAAAACGCATTAACAAGACAATGGAAAAGCTGCAAAAAGATATCGGCATGCTTTCAAACAAGCTTTCGAACGAAAAATTCATCGCCAATGCCGATGAAGATGTTGTCGCGGCAGATAAGGTCTTACTTGCACAATCAAAAGTGCACCTAGATTCTTTGCGCGATGCTTTGACTCGTTTTCAGTAGGTACCAGCTTCTTTTCGTGTAAATTTGGAACATAAAATTCAAAAAAGGAGTGTCGTAAATGACACTCCTTTTTTATCGACAACGTTTCCAACGTAAAAAATAGGTTACTTTCGAAGACACATCGGTCGTATCTAACGCGATGAAAGTTTCGTCGCGCCCTGTGCGGGACACACCGATCAACCGTGTATCCACGTTTAACAAAAACTTTTCCCCACAACCATGATAGAAGTTTCGCACTCTTAGACGTGACGTGGTAACGAAGCCTCCTTGTCTTTGTTGATTAAAAACCTTGCGGCGTTTTATCACCGGCGACAAGGGTCTTGCGTTATTCCAATTTAAAATCTGGAAAAATGTTTTTAGCACGGCTCGCCCACCCGAAGGTGCGACGCTGGCAAAGCCGCGATAATCCAATCGCGTGACCATGGCTTGATATCCTGGTGGAGTTTGAATGGGAATCCGCGTGGTGCAAGAAAGCTCGGTCCGGCGTGGCGCATTTCCTCCCGCTTGCGCCACAAAGTTATCAAACAAAATTGAAACTGCTTTTCCGTCCGGGCTTAACACAGCTCTGGCCGTGTCCCCACTGCATCCACTGCCGGCAAGCTGCACTTGTCCTAATTGCACCCCGGTGACAGGATCTGAATCGTCATTTCCAAAATCACCCGCAGATGAATCCGCGAAATCTTCTTCACCCGGCTCCAAAGGCTCTGTCTGTGACTGTGCTTTGGCGAGCGCGGTAAAAAGAATCAGGGTCGTTAAAACTAAAACAAGGTACAGCTTTTTCATACATCACCCGCTATTGGCAGCGACGGAATTGAAGATGGTAAACAAGGCCCGAAGAAACATCGGCACTATCTAAGATTCCCATCGTCTGTTCCATGCGCGCATTTGATTGCGCCATCATTGAGCTGTTCACGCGTAAGTTGACGCTTTGACCGCATGGGGACCAGATCACGGTGCTTGCGATAAGCTGATCTGTTAAAGTGAAGTTCTCACTGTTCGGTCCGTTAAAGATTCTAGAAATTCTTGGTCCGCGAGCGCCCGCCCAAAAATACTCCACATCAAAACGATTTTGCGCACCACGTGGAACTAAATTAAAGCCACGATAATCCACTTGAAAGATCGCCACGGAATAACCGTTCGGCACGGCCACAGGCACCGTGATGTTACAAGATTTTCGGTCGACTCGTCTGCCGGTTGTATTTCCCGCTTCAGCGACGTAGCTATCAAACAAAATACTTAACGCGGTAGAGTCCGGGCTTAACATCACACTGGCAGTTCCCGCCGGACAACCGGTCCCGCCATAAGAAGCTTCACCCAACCGTAATTGTGCGTTCGCAGAAAGTGCTCCCATAACTGTGCCTGCAAATAGCAATGCCTTGATCATCATTGATTTCATAAATTCCCCTCCAGGAATGTGGTTTTCCACTTAAATTTTTTCGAAGTCCGTTGTGACCTCGTGGAAAAACTTAAGAGCAAAAGATCTGCCAACATATTTCGGTGGCAAAAAGAAACTGTATTTGATTGCTCAAGCAACAAGATTACGGGCATCATATAATAATGATGAAAACAGCAATGATGATTCCAAGATTACAAAAACGCCAAGCCAAATTGGCCCACCATATTGACACCTGGACAAAAAGACTCCACTCACATCAACGGTCGCGTTTAGTCACTGCTTTGTTATTTTTTGCAAGTTTGATTCATCCTGCGATGAATCCCGGTGCACAATGGGAATATGCAATTTGCGCCGCACTTCTTATTGTATTTATATTTTTAGTGCTCCGGACGCGTTCATTAAAAGAACACGTGCGTCGTTTGCAACGCTGGCATCAGTTTACGTTGCGTCAAGAAAAGCGTTGCTTAGGGTTGCCATCCGGACGTGCATGGAAACATCTCGAAGATATCGAGGGCGATTTCCCACTGATTCGCGACTTGGGACTTACTGGACAACATTCCGTCTGGACACTTTTAGACGAAACACTGACCGAAGGTGGGCGCAAGCGACTGCTGGCATGGATGAGCACAGCTCCGTTAAACAAAGATTTTCTAAAGCGCCGCCAAGAGCGTATTAAATCTTTGCGCCCGCAAACGTGGTTTTACACGCGCTTAGGATTGAACATCAAAGAAGAAGAGTTCAACGTCTCTACTTCACAGATTCGCGATTTCCTTAAAGAACCTTTCGTTACGGCAGGTTTTTATAAAATCTTTGCCGCCAATTTAATTTTGTGGATTGCCGTGGCCGCTTTATTTGTCTTAACAAAAATGGAGATCTTATCAGTACCATCACCAGTGCTGATGGCATTTACTTTAGTCAGTTGGGTCAGCTTGGGTACTTCAGTAAAAGCTTTTTCTCAAGGAACGGGACTTTCGCATCACTTGCAAGTTTTAGGTCCCTTATTTGCCAGCATTGAAAAACGTGCCCAGCAAGACAAATACTTGCGCGAAGTCAGCGCCGAAATCTTACGTGAATCTCCATCACGCGCAGTCAATCGACTCGAATTCATTTTAGGATTTTTAGGAACACAGACCAACCCGTTGTTGCACTTCTTACTTAACGGGCTGATGCCATGGACGTTAACGGCCGTTTATTTTTTAGAAAGACAGCGCCAAAAAATTTCTTTAGGGTTCCCAAAATGCATCGAAGAACTTTCTGAGCTTGAAGTCTTGGGATCTATGTTGGTGTTTGATAAATACCAAACCCAAACGTACCCCGAATTTTCTGACAGCACGACTTTACAATGCGAACAGATCTTTCACCCCTTGTTAGAGCGATCTAAAGCCGTGGCCAATGATTTTTATTTTCCATCCAAGCAGACCTTGGGACTTTTAACCGGATCTAATATGTCTGGCAAATCGACTTTCTTACGCACGGTCGGTGTAAATCAAATTCTTGCGAACATGGGAGCCCCCGTCTTTGCGCAAAAATTTGTAACCGTGCCTTTAAAAGTAGAAACATGTATTGAAGTCAGCGATTCTTTGCGCGACGGGTATTCCTATTTTTATGCCGAAGTTCGCCGCCTGCGTGACATTCTAAAAGTCGCCGCCACGGGATCTCCCATGCTATTTCTTATCGATGAAATCTTCCGCGGAACAAATAATCGCGAAAGACAGATCGGCAGTCGCGCGGTTATTAAAACTTTGGCCGAACTACCTACGGCCATCGGATTTATTTCGACTCATGACTTGGAACTCACAAATTTAGAGCAATCTCATCCCACATTGATCAATCTCCACTTCCGTGAAGACATCAATGAGCGCGGCGAAATGATTTTCTCATATCAACTTAAACATGGACCTTGTCCGACAACGAATGCCCTGCGAATTATGAAAGCCGAAGGCATCAACGTCGAAGAGTCCGCGCTGTAATTTCCCAGGCCAAGGTCCCGTTGTCGGGACCCTCCATACAACCCGTTCTTGCCTTTAGGGTCTCCTCGTCATTTTAATATAAGAAATAAGGAGTCCTCATGATCATTCGCTGCGTAGTACTTGTTGCTGTGATGTTTGCAGTTGGTTGCGCATCAAGAACCCACCGTATGCCGTCGTCGATGCCGACAACTTTAGCGGAAAAATACCAAGATACGATTGTTGCCTATTGCTCACCGAATAAAGTTGTCGTCTTTCACGACGTGAATCGCTGTGGACTTGCCACCTCGCGCAGTCGTGCTTGTACAGAGATGGCTAGCTACACATCGGACATGCTGACAGTTGTCGAAGATGGCGCCACCCATAGCTACATGAACGCCGAAGGAACAGAGTTATTTCGTCTAGTTTCAATGAAGAATGGAGACTTCCAACTTTCAAGCAGCCAGGGCCTTTTCAAAAGACCCGAAGTTTTAAAAGATGACAAATTAGATCCACACTTTTTTAACAATCTGTGTCGCTGATCTAAAGACAATGGCATTTCAACGTTGCGGAGGCATCCATCCCTTCGCAACGAAAGCGCTTTCCTTCAAACGGAATATCTAAAGAATAAATCTTTCCGTTTCTTTCCACGGTCAGAACATTCCCGCCGCCTTGAAAGAACGCCCGCTGCGAGCGAGAGTTGCCAATCACGGTGCCATCAGACTCGAGACTTGCCACTAAAGTATCCGAGGGATCATTCATTTGTTCTGGTGTCAGTGGGATTTCTTTTTGCTCGCCTTCAGCGGAAATCGAATAATATTTTAACGATGTCGCCGCATCCGACATGATATCGGTTTTATACTCTAAAAAAATACGGCGAGTTTCGCCGCTGCTAGTTTGGATATCGGTCGCCGTCCACTCATTGGTGGTCATTACTGGCTCACCCATGAACGGCGCAATCATTCCCCCAAAAACTGACAAATTAAATTCCGCATTTACTGAAAGCGGCGGGATGTTCGTACCCAAACACTCATTCATGTCTTTGATAGATTTTTGAATGGCAGCGAACTTGTCGGGATCTTCCATTTCGGTCGGTAAAAATCCGCTGGCATTATTATTTGCGGAAACCATCGGCGGAACCGCCGATTTTGAATGCTCGTCATTAGATGGGGGCAGCGATCCGATCTCTTCAGGATTCACGGCTGGAACTTCGGGAGTGCTTGAACGAAAATGGCAGTAAGTAAGAGTCCCTACTACTGCCAAAATTGCGATCGCAAGTATTTGCGTCTGTTTTTTCATGTCTGGAAGCTTACTTGATCAAGCCGATCTCGCGCAAGCGTTGCATCAAGAAATCATGACCCGTGATATCCGGATACTTAGCACCTGTCCCAATACACGAAGGCAAGCAGCTAAGCATGGCATCTGGATGTGGATGCATGAAAAACGGCATAGAATAACGGCTTTGATTTGTGCCGTCTTGCGGGTTGATCACACGGTGAGTAGTTGAAGGCAAAACATCGTTAGTTAGACGAGCCAACATATCCCCCACGTCCACGATCAAAGTATCTGGTTCTGATTCAATATCTAACCAAGTACCATCACGGTCTTTCAATTGAAGACCTGACGACGTCGCCGCCGGCAGAATGGTGATGAAGTTAATGTCTTCATGAGCCGCCGCGCGCACGCAACGTGGATCTGTTCCTTCTGGGATTGGTGGATAGTGCAAAAGACGTAAGATTGAATTTCCATCTTTAGTCATTTTTGCGAAGAAATCTTTTTCAACTTTCAATGGGATCGTCAATGCTTCCAGCATGATCTCGCCGGCTTGCTCTAGCGCATTAAAAAGTTTCACGAAGTGAGCTTGGAATTCAGGAATCTCATTTGTTGGCCATACGTTTTCTGGATAACGTCCTTGCAATGGGCTGTTAGCCGGAAGAACGCGCCCTACGTGCCAGAATTCTTTTAAATCCATCACTGGAGAGTCTTTAGCGTGCTCTTGCCCAAATGGTGTGTAACCACGTTGGAAGCCCGCATTGGGGGAAATGTATGATTTTTTTACCTCAGTTGGTAAAGCATAGAACGATTTAAGAATCTCGTAAGCTTTGTGCAGATCCGCTGCTTTTACGTTGTGATCTTTAAGAATAATAAAACCGTATTCTTTTAGACCCGTAAAAAGTTGATCAATAAACTTTGCGCGATCGCTATCGGTACCATGAGTGTAACTTGCAAGGCTTAAAGTCGGAACTTTGCGAAGTGTGCTGGTTTCTGAATGAGAAGTCGTCTCCATTGTTCTCATATTTCCCCCTCTGATTGGTTGCCCGGACTGTAGCAAAGCGCGTGTTTAAAAGGCAACAGCAACTAATTATGCACAAAAAGAATATTGAAAACTCGAACGAGGGTGGGGCTTTCAAAACGGAAGTGCACATCCCCATCAAAAAGACGGACCGCATGCTCGTTTCTATAGGGAGAATCCCCGGCCTCATAACCCCGATAAACCACCGGACGCGGATCCAAACGCAAGGTGTCTTCGACGATCGTGCGCAGATTATTTTCCGCTCGGCGCTTCTGCCACTCCCCCATTAGACTCTCTGCTTCCACGGTAAATTCTACACGGATCTGTTCGGCAGGGATTTCTGCGGGCCAGCCGGTTTTAGCTTCTGGCAACGCTTCCACGGCCGGAAGATAAGGTTTGATGTCCAAAATAGGTGTGCCATCAACCAGATCCACGCCGGCAACGACGATCCCATCCTTTTCCACCCGAACCAACTCCACTAAGGAAAGACCGATGGGATTGGGACGATGCGGACTGCGAGTCGCAAACACCCCTTGAGTTTGGCCACCTAAACGCGGTGGATGGACTTTGGCGTGAAAACGCGCGGATTTATTTTGATGGAAAACCCAAATCAGCCACACATGGCTAAATCCTTCGAGGCCCTGCAAAGACTCTTCGGGCTGCAAATCAGCGCGCAAACGCAAGCGGGCCCACGCATCTTTCACCAGGCCCGGCTGCCTGGGGGTGCCGAATTTATCTCGAAAACAGCTCTCTAAAAAACCGATCGGTTCCATCATAGGCCTGTGGTTACATTCCCCAGTTGCCGAGCGTCAATAAGATTCTGAAATTCCGCGTCACGCAGAATGACACTTGCCCATTTTTAAGATGACTTGGCTCGCGGTTGGGATGAGAAAGAGCCAACAAATTTAAAGGAGATGCTTATGAAAAGCTTAATTCTTGCAGCCGCAATGGTTTTCCTTGCTGGCAGTACTTTTGCGGGAGAGTTGGATAACGAATCTTCCGTTACAAATCAGTCAATGAACGGAACAGTTGTAGTACGTGTAGACTCACGCACTAACAAAACAGCGGTTATGACTTCTCAAGCCCCAGCACGTGCGGGTCAAGAAGCCCAAAACCTTGTAGAAACTGGCTCTTTCCAAAACATCGATGGCAAACACGTTAAAGGCGAGTTGGACCAAGATGGTGGAGCATCAAGCTGGTATTTTTACAATGGTTACAATAATTACTACGGTTGCGTGAATTGGTACGGTAACTGGTACCGTCCGTACTACCAATATAGCTATAGCTATTACAGCTATTACTACTACTCAAACTACTGGTGGTAATCCCCTCCTTCGCTAAAAGCTTCGGCGGGGTAAACCCCGTCGAGGTTTGAAGTGAAGAGGTGTTTTGTGGGTAAATATTTTTTCTTAAGTTTAGCGGCTACTTTTTCTTTTCATTTCGCTTTTGCTTCTTCGCCTTTTACCAATCTTGAAAACTACAAAGAATCTTTAGGTTTCAACAAAATCTATCAAAATGAATCTCCAAGCCGTCGTTTAAAAGTCGCGGTTCTGGACAAGGGCTTTTACGGCTATAAAGAACAAATCGGCGTGACCTTGCCAGCAAACACTCGTTACATCCCCGGGCCGGTCGCTGAACCTGCTGATAACAAAGTTGATCATGGCTTACGTATGGCGCAGATCCTGATTGGCATGTTGACGGACGATCTACAACACGCGGACTGGGTTCCAGAATTCGCCCTTTATAATGTTTTCGGATATTCAAATTTCAAAGCCGCGATTGATGATGTCATTGCCAAAAAATACGATGTGGTTCTGTATTCTGAAGTATGGGAATACGGCGGAAACTCTGACGGCAAAGGTTTTATCAACCGTGAAGTTTCCCGCGCCGCTAAAGCCGGTATCATTTGGGTGAATGCGGCAGGGAACTTTGGTCAAACGACTTACAACTCTGTTGTACAAACCGTAAATGATTCTTTGGTTCGCCTTCCTGATCGCAACAACGCCTTGGAACTTCGTTGCGAATCAACTAAGTCCGGTAAATGCCCAGTAAAAATCGTTCTTTCTTGGAATGATTTTAAAGACGATGTCGAACTTGGGACCGACAAAGACCTAGACATCGCGTTAACCGATGATTTTTTAAACGTGATCCAATCCAGCTCTTTAAAACAAAGTGCTGATGCTAAAGAAGACCGCCCCGGATTTTCTAAGTACCCCCGCGAAATTATCACCGCCGAATTAACGCCGGGCACTTACTATCTGCGCGTAAAAAATCGTTCTAATAATTTCGGCAGCAAAGATCGCTTGCGCATCACTGTGGACGGTGACGGCGTAAAGATGCCTTCGCACACTAATGACAACACTCTTTTAAATCCTGCGGATAACGCCTCCGTTATTACCGTGGGCGCATCAGATTCCGATCGCTCTTCGTCTGCGGCGGGTTTTAAAAAACCAGATCTTTTTGCTCCTTCGTCTTTGATTTTGGCAGGAACAAACGAAGAATTCCGTGGCAGCTCTAATTCGGCGGCCATAGTTGCCGCAGGTGTCGCGATGGTGAAGGGCATTGATCCTTCCATGAATCGCACTGCAGTTCTAAAACGTATTGCTCGCGGAGGCTCAGCCAACAATGGTGATTGGAATCAGACCGGTCTTTCCCTGACAGTTTTAGGTTTCTCGCCGGCAAATCTAAGCCCTTGCTTTGAAGAAGTGGCCTTCAATCCGGCACCCGCTTACGTCACGGATATCTTGGCTCGTGGCGGAGTTCCCGTCAGAACTACTTTCGGCATTCGTATTATGGTTCCGTTTGATCCAATCACGATCGAAAGATATCTGATGCGCACTTACTTTAACGACATGATCGTGGCTTTACCTCAAGGTGGTTACACAGTTTATCCTCGCCAAGCGATGATTCCACAAGGTGCGGTAGAAATCTTCCAACGCCCGATAGAGTCGGGTCTTTGCCGCTCTACGGGCGGCACTAACGGCAAATCTTTTAGCCTTTTTTAGTCCTATATCGTAAGCACTGTTCTATTAAAGGAACAGTGTTTCCCGATTGTGTCACCTTTTGCATAGATAATTTCAAGTCGATACTTATTAGGTCGGTTTATAAAACCCCTGATAAGGAGAACTTATGAAGAAGCTTGTTTTATCTCTCATCACTTTGGCGAGCGTTTCCGCAGTGGCGAAATCTATCCCTGCTGGTACTTATTCCGTAGACCCAGCCCATTCTAAGATCGGTTTTGAGATTCCTCACTTAGTGATTTCCAGTGTGGAAGGTCGATTTTCAACCTTCGATGGCTCTGTCACCATCGAAGATAAATTAGAAAAATCCAAAGCTAACTTGAATGTCGACGTATCATCGATTGATACCAACAACAAAGACCGCGACGACCACTTGCGCAGTGCGGACTTCTTTGACGTCGCAAAAAATCCAAAGCTGACTTTCGTGGTAAAAAAAATCTCCGGCACACCTGAAGCTTTAAAGTTGACCGGCGACTTGACGATCAAAGGTAAAACGAAATCTGTAACCTTGGATGCCAAATACTTAGGTGACGTGAACGACGCTTACGGGAATCAAAAAATCGCTTTCACGGCCGAAGGTAAAATCAATCGCAAAGATTTCGGTTTAAGCTGGAACAACGTGGTCGAAGCCGGCCCCGTAGTTGGCGATGAAGTGACCTTAAAAATCAAAATCCAAGCCGGTAGACCACTAGCTAAAAAGTAATCCCCCTTTCCATCCAATTAGAAAATCTTATTTCTAATATTTAGGAGGCCGCTAAGGCCTCCTTTTTCATTTAATTCGTTTATAGCCTGGCCCCGCGTCTGCATTTCGGACCTCCCGTCGGATCGAGGTTAGAAATGAACACTTACTATTTAAATGCGATGAAGGTCACCTTGCTGGGAATTCTGGGGATTCACCTTAGCATGCACGTCCTATATTTAGCCCCTGCCAATCCCGCCACCTACCAATACTCGGAAATGGTGGACACCTACATGAACTCTTTCTTTTCACAAAACTGGCACCTGTTCGCACCCGAACCGGCCACCTCAAGCCTGCAGCTGGCTTATCGCTGCAATAATTTACAGAACTGGAAGCTACCGATTGATGGTCTTCTTTCTGAACACAAGTCATGGCCAATAACCGCAAAAGGAAAAAAAACCTATGTGCTGCAAAACCTTGCGCGTGAAATATATAACGCCAAACTTTTGCAGAAAGAAGACGCGCAGATTCCCGAGCTGCCTCTGTTAAAAAAGTTTTTGCATGACCAATGCGGTCGTTACGCCCTTTCTGAAGTGCAGATCAAACGCACTTTCACCACAAATTATTCACAACGTTTCACGGCCCCCAAGGGCTCTGACGAAGTTTATGAATTTAGAATGCAACAGGATGGAATGGTATGGAACTAATCAAAATACTTATCCGATTTTATGAAACTCTTCATGTGCAAGTTAAATCACTACAGTCCCTGCGTTGGGCCCGACGCTTGGTTTACGCATGGATGTTTGTGAATTATCTGATTCTTTCTAGTGATGGTTCTTATTTTTACTCAAAGGACTCTTACATTCCCACAAAAAACTTCACCGATTTAGGACTATTTGAAAAGGTCTTCAATCTATTACATTGGGATATCTTGCAGTCGGCCTATCCTGTTTTTCTTGTCGCGATTTTGATTTTTTCGGTCTTAGCTTTTTTAGAAAAATGGCCCCGCGCCTCTGCACTTGCCGTCTATTTCCTCATGATAAATCTGGATAATAAAGCTGGTGTTATCTTAGACGGCGGCAACAACTTAATGCATTTGATTGGGTTCTATCTGATCTTTGTAAACCCTCGCAAGTCTCAATCTGCATTTTCCACAACCTTGACCAATCTTTCAGTCTTGATGATCAAGATCCAGGTCACTTTCGTCTATGCCACGGCCGGTTTATTAAAGGTCATGGGGCCTTTATGGAACAAGGGTGTTGCTTTGTATTACACCATGGGAGTTAACGAATACGGCAATCCTTTCCTGTTCAAACTGCTTTCTGAAAATGCAGCTTTTTTAGCATTAATGACCTTGGGAACCGTCCTTTTTCAAATCTCTTTACCCTATCTTATTTGGCTTCGCCCATGGCGCCCTTATGTGGTGCTTGCAGGCACCTGTTTGCACTTATCTATTTCATTTGTGATGGGCCTTTTCATGTTCGGATTTGCGATGTGCGTAAGCTATTCGTTCTTTTCCGAAGATAAGGAAGGTGTCTAATGCGTAAATTTTTAGACCGACTTATTGCGGGCTTATTGAGCATGTGGGTCGTTTTGCAGTTTGTGTCTTTTCCGACAGAAATCAAAAAGGTCCCTGCCGCAAATTTAGCTGCCGAAATTCAGGACACCTGGAAAAGATTGAAAGAAAAAAATCTTCTTCACGGAAGTCTTTTGATCACCCAAGGGGACCGCGTGGTTTTCTCTGACGGACCCTTAGATCTGCAGTACTCTATTGCCAGTGTTTCTAAATCCTTTGTGGGCGCACGTTTTACAGAGTTAGAAAAATCAGGCTTAGATCTAAACGCACCCGTTTGCCAGTGGCTTAAAAACTTTTGCAAAGGACGACTGGCCCACATCACAATCGAGCACCTATTAAACCACCAAGCCGGATTTGGACGTGACTTAAGCTTTTTGCAATTTGCAAAGCGCACCGTAAATACAAGCTGGACTATTCAAGATATCGACATCCAAAAACTGGACGATAGTTATTTGCATTCAGATCCGGGAAGCAAAATGCAGTATTCGAATTTTGGTTATCTGGTTTTATCTCGATTGCTAGAGATTATCGAACAAAAAAGTTTTTCCGTCATCATCCAGGATCTTGCGCGCCGAGCGCACTTACACAAAACATCGACCGTGCAAAGAGGTGACGTCTTGCCCATTTATATCTTGATGCCGTTTTCACGATGGGGTTTCGCCTGGAATATTGAAAACTCCGTCTACCACGCTGCGGGTGCTGGCGGGCTTAAGTCTTCGGTGCAAGACCTTATCCAGTGGATTGATTTTTCATATCGCAACAGTGATCAAGACTATGCCCGCGGCTGGGTGCGCACCAAGAAGCAAAGCTATAAGGCGTACTGGCACAATGGCGCCACCTTTGGGTCATATACTTTGATCGCAGTTTTGCCTGATGAAAATATCCGTGTCGCGCTTTCCATCGATAATTTTAAATTCACCAAACAGTGGTCAGAAATGGCCGAACAATTTGAACAACACTTTTACTAAAGGAGTAAAAATGAAAAAAGTTTCTTTGATCCTTCCGGCCCTGCTTTTGCTTGGCCCAACATCTTTTGCTGGCGAACTGCCTCGCTGCAATCCAAGCCCTTGGATAATGTCGTCCAATTCGTCATCGCCACAAGAGACTCCGCTAAGATCGCCAGACGACGTGCGCAAGTTTTTAGAAGAAATCCGTCAACGCCACGAAGACTCTAAGGTGAGTCAAATCTTAGGTGAAAGCACATTGAGGTCTTTGGAGCAGTATTCTAAATTGGATAAACATCAGATTTATGCGAATGCTTATGTAGCTGCAGCCGCCGCAGGTGCCGCCGCCGCGGTGGTCGACTATGTATGGGATAAATATGTGGGTAACGGTGGTAAAGACAAATGGGTTATTGACGAAGGCCAATTCGACTTGCCTCAAGTTCCACGATATCCCAATGTGCCTAAAGATTTTAAAGCGGCAGGTGGTGTAATGCCTCCGTTGCGCCGAAATGTCGATCCCGTTGCTTTAACACCCGCGGTGGCAACGGCGGTGGCTGGTGCAGCAGCTTACAAGGCCGCAGAATACAGCTTAAGAAAGGCTTTCGGAGATCCCAACTCACGCATGCCTAACTTGAAAGTCCGACCGGAGATGTTTGATTTGCAAAACAATCAATTTCAGCGAAGAGGTTACTAATTAAAAAACCCGCGAGTTTTGCTCGCGGGTTTTCAACATCTTAAATAAACTTCCTGCATGAAGTAACAATAAATACTAAATGGGACTAGAAGTTCCCAGAGCGTTTCATCAAACCATCTTTATTTTTGATGATGATCTCTTTACCGTTAAGATCAATAAGACCTTCATTTTTGAACTCTGTTAAGTGACGAGACAATGATTCATTGATCGTGCTTGCAAGCTGAGCAAATTCATTGCGTGTCAGCTTCAGGTTCAAAGAAATGCCATTCGGAGTTTGTACGCCGAATTTATCTGCCAACAGTACTAACTGATAAGCGATACGCTCTTGAACAGAAGCCAAATAATGTAACTGGCTGATGTTTTCAAACGATTCCAAGTCACCAACGGCTTGATTCAACAAAAGTTTAAGCAATGGGCTTGCTTGGTTCATCGCCACTTGGATCAACTCGCGTGGGTACAACCACAACACCGTTGATTTGACGGCTTTTGCATGACTTTGAGTCATTGAGCCTTTTACTAGGGATTTGTAACCAAAGTATTCTCCAGGAGAGACTAATTTAGTGACGTATTCGTTTGTTGTGGTGCGTCCACGTGCATGTGAGCGATTTACTACAACTTTAACACATCCCGATTGAACATAATAAAGGCCGCGAGACAACTCGCCCTCTTTAAAGATCATCTCTTCTTCTTTTACATGGATGACTTCGTAAGGGACGTTTGAGGTACTTGGAACAGTGATATTTTGACCGCCCATGAAACCTAGTGAATTGACTCCGCCGTTTAAGATTGTTTGAGATTCCATACTCATTACCTCCGCACTTTCTGTGGGTTAGATGTTGAGGTCATCCTAAACCTGGTAGGCGACAACTCAAAATTTCAATCCTGTTATGATCTGTTTGTAACGGGTCAGAAAACGGCGTTTCCTGACCTTTTGTCTTGACTCACAGTCCCGCTTCAACTAGGTTCCCGAGGACCTCAATTTTAGAATTTTTTCGTAAAATCAGCGGCTTAATCCATGCTAAAAGGCATGGAGTTTGCCCGGAAATGTGAGTGGAAACCGTGTTAAAAAGTATCGTTACAGTCTCGTTAATGATGTTATTCAGCATTTTTTCGTACGCCGAAGCACTTAAAGTCGCTCTGGTGTTAGATAAAGGAGGCAAGGACGATAAGTCTTTTAATGCCGCCGCTTATGCGGGAGCAACCCGCGCCGAAAAAGATCTGAAAATCGATCTTAAATACGTTGAAGCCACCGACACCAATGCTGTCGAAAATCTACATCGCTCTTTTGCTCGTAAAAACTTTGATCTGATTATCGGAATTGGTTTTGCACAAAAAGAAGCGGTTCGCAAAGTGGCCGCTCAATTTCCCAAGATGAAATTTGCACTTATCGACGGTGAAGTGACAGCACCCAATGTTCGCTCTTTGTTATTTGAAGAGCATGAAGGCTCTTTCCTTGTCGGTGCTCTTGCTGCGATGAAATCAAAAAACAATACTGTGGGTTTTGTCGGCGGAATGGATATTCCTTTGATCCGTCGCTTTGCGATGGGTTATGCCGCTGGCGCAAAACACGTAAATCCAAATATTAAGGTCATTGAAAATTATGTTGGCGTTACGGGCGAAGCTTGGAATAACCCAGCAAAAGCTAAAGAACTTGCGCTTTCACAGTTCTCTCAAAAAGCGGATGTGATCTTTGTCGCAGCGGGCGCTTCGGGCACCGGGGTATTTGATGCGGCTGAAGAAAAGAAAATCTACGCGATCGGTGTGGATTCAAATCAGAACTGGATCAAACCAGGCGTGATTTTAACAAGCATGTTGAAATCGGTGGATGTGGCGGTTTACGACACTATCAAAGAAACTCAAGCGGGCAAATTTTCGGGTGGCATTTCACGCTTTGGCCTTAAAAACAATGGCGTTGATTATACCTTAGATAAATACAACGAAAAGTTGATCACTCCAGAGATGAAAAAGAAAGTTGATGATCTGAAAAAACAGATCGTTGATGGCAAAATCACTGTCCCTGACTATTACAAAAAGAAATAACGATGTCTGAAACTGCGATTGAATTTCGAAATATCGCCAAGTCCTTCGGTCCCGTTAAAGCAAATCATAATATCTCTTTCGCTGTCCCCCGGGGCAGCATCCATGCCATCGTCGGGGAAAACGGCGCTGGCAAATCCACTGCGATGAAAATTCTTTTTGGCCTTTATCAACCCGATGAAGGCCGGTTTTTTATCCGCGGTAAAGAAGTGCAATTTAATTCACCGATGGATGCCATGGCTGAAGGTGTGGGCATGGTCCATCAGCATTTTATGCTCGCAGGGTCTTTGACGGCGCTTGATAATATCTTGCTGATGCAAAAAGGCAGTCCTTTTCAAAGGCTTCCACGCAAAGAGCAGAAGCAAAAGCTAGAAGAACTGGCAAAACGTTACGGCATGATCTTAAACCTTGAATCAAAGGTCGAAGATCTATCTGTGGGCGAACAACAGCGTTTAGAGATTCTAAAAATCCTTTCTCAAGATTCAGAGATCATTATCTTAGATGAGCCCACGGCCGTCTTAACTCCCCAAGAAGTTCAAGATTTGTTTAAAAATCTGCGTTTGTTAAAAGCCGAAGGTAAAACGATCCTAATTATCACCCACAAACTTAAAGAGGTGATCGCCATCAGTGATAACGTGACTGTCTTCCGCACGGGCACGGTGGTCGCCAATCGCAAAACAGCGGAAGTCCAATCTGACTCCCTGGCGGAATTGATGGTCGGTCGTTTATTGCAAAAAAATGAAGAACGTAAAACGGCGATTGATGACAAAGTTCTTCTGTCGTTGACGAATGTTTCAGCCAACATCGGCAATCGCAAACTGCAAAACGTAAACTTACAAATCCGCGCTAAAGAGATCGTCGGTGTCGCGGGTGTTGAGGGCAATGGCCAAGATGTTTTAATGCGCGTTCTTTTAGATCGTCATTCGCTAAAAAAAGGCTGCTGGAGTGGTGATATCCAGCAAAAAGGATCTTTAGAGTCCTTCCCCGAAGACCGTTTGCGTTTCGGGGTTTTGCCGACAAAAACGGCGGTGGAAAATTTCATCCTAGGTCATCATCGTCGAACTCCTTTTTATAAGAATGGATTTATTTCTGACTCGGCGGCATTAGCGGAAACAGAAAAAGCGATGAAAGAATTTGACGTCCGTCCGTTAAAGCCGCGCCAAACTTTTTCCCAATTTTCAGGCGGCAACCAACAGAAACTTGTAGTCGCTAGAGCCCTTTGGCCAAATCCCGATATCGTGATCGCCGCTCAGCCTACGCGTGGTGTGGATATCGGGGCGATTGAATTCATTCATGGGAAACTTCGGGCCCAACGTGATCAAGGTTCAGGAGTTTTATTGATCTCCTCTGAACTTGACGAACTCATGACACTCGCAGATCGCATCGTCGTGATATACCACGGGGAATTAATCAAAGAATTTACGCGTGCGGAATTTAATGAAATCGCCTTGGGTGCCGCTATGGGAGGATGCCGATGAAACGTATATTCGGTTTCCTTTTAGGACTAACCCTGGCTTTGTTACTGACTTTATTTGCGGGTGAAAATCCGATTAATATCTTTATGGTTTTACTTCGTAGTGCCTTTGGATCAACTTATGATCTGGGGATTACGCTTTCTTACACGACTCCTTTGTTGTTTTGTGGTCTTTCCGTGGCGATCGCCTTCCATGCGGGATTATTTAATATCGGGGCTGAAGGACAGCTGACCATGGCGGTTGTGACTGCGGCGGCTATCGGGGTTTTATTTCCGAATGTTCCGTTTCCTTTGGCTCCCCTGTTCGCATTTTTTGCCGCCATCTTAGTTTCGGGCTTTTGGGGTTGGATTGTCGGCATGTTGCGCGCTTATCGCGGCAGTCATGAAGTCATCATCACGATCATGATGAACTTTATCGCCGCCGGTTTAGCAAGCTGGTTTACTTTGCACATCATTCCAAGTTCAGATTCGCAGAATCCAGAATCAGCCATGGTTGCTCCACAATACATGTTTAAAGATTATGATTTAATTGCGCGCTTCTTTCCCGACACTCCGGCTAATGCCTCACTGGGGGTTGCTTTGGTGACAGCGGTGCTGTTGTGGGTTTTCTTGTGGAAAACCTCTTGGGGTTATGAGTTGCGGGCCGCGGGAACAAATCCAGATGCGGCTCATCGTGCAGGGATTTCAGAAAAGCGTTGGCAGATCATGGCCATGGCCATGGCCGGGGCCTTAGCCGGCGGCGTCGCACTTTCAGAAGTTTTAGGTAGCGCCGGACAATATCGTATCGGATTTTCACCTGACTACGGCTTTATCGGGATTGCGGTGGCGCTGATGGCGAACAACAACCCGTTGGGAATTATTATTTCGGCGTTTTTGATGGGCGCGCTTCATAAGGGAGCGACCGACCTTGATTTAGAGACAACGACCATCACTCGAGATTTTTCGCGCATCCTGCAAGCTTTGATCATCTTAGGTGTGACTGCCCAAGGATACTGGGCTTGGATTAAGCACAAAAGGAAGAAGCAATAATGGAATATATTCTTTTAGTTTCCGCTTTTGCCTTAGCGACTTTGCGTTTAGCGACTCCTTTGATTTTTGCCGCCATGGGTGGATTGATGAGCGAACGCTCCGGCGTTATCAACTTAGCCTTGGAAGGCTTCATGTTGATGGGCGCTTTTACAGGTGCAGTTGTTGGATACTATTTTGAATCTGCTTGGGCTGGTTGGTTTGCCGCGGGCGCCGTGGGCTTGATGATTGGTTTGCTTTACGCTTTCTTTGTTATTGCTCTTAAAGCAGAGCAGGTCATCACGGGCATGGCTTTCAATCTTTTAGTCATGGGATTGATTCCGTTTTTAACGAAAATCTTGTTTAATTCGACAGGCTCAACACCATCGCTTTTGGTGGATGATCGCTTCACGTTTGAACCAACGATTATGGCCATCGCCATGGTAGGATTGATCGCGTGGTGGCTTTATAAAACTCGTTCTGGCTTGTGGGTTTTATTTGCAGGCGAACATCCTGAAGCGCTAGCGACCAGTGGAGTGTCACCGGCGAAAGTGCGTTGGATGGCCGTGACTCTGAGTGGTTTTATCGCCGCTTGGGGTGGCGCAAGTTTATCTTTATTCTTAGCCTCTTCGTATTCACCGATGATGACCAGCGGTCGCGGTTATATGGCATTAGCGGCCTTGATATTTGGTAAATGGAAGCCGATCCCGGCATTGATGGCGTGTTTATTTTTTGCGTTTGTTGATGCTTTGCAAATGCGCTTGCAGGGCTTGCATATCGGATCGTTTGAGGTCCCTGTCCAATTTATTCAAATTTTACCTTATGTTGTTACGGTTGTGGCCTTAGCGGGCTTTATCGGAAAAAGCCAGGCGCCGAAAGCATTGGGACAAGAGCTGCATTAGCATTAACGAGGTGTTCGTATGAAATGTCTTTTAAGTTTATTAATCGTGTTTTCCGCTTCCCAAGTATGGGCTTGGGGCGGTCGCGGCCACCACAGCATTTGCAGTGCCGCCAGTTTCTTAGTTAAAGAGCCGGGCTTAAAAGAATACCTAGAGCACAAGCCCCAAATGATGGGCCATCTGTGCAACATGCCCGATTTTTATTGGAAAAGCCTTGGTGGAGACGCCAATAAATTCGGCAATCCAACGCATTTTATTGATATTGAAATCATCGGCCTTGAAGTCAAAGACATCCCCACGGATTTTAAAAAATTGATGGCGGATTTCACCGGCAAGCCAGATAAATTTAAAAACGATGGCACCACGATTAAATCCATTCCGACAGAATTCGGCTCGTCTTGGTGGCGAGCGGATCAATTCATGCGCATCGTGGCCGCTTTAGAAAAAGAATTTGCCTTGGCACCACCTCCCGCAAATTTTAAAGAAGAACAAAACAATGATCTTCCTTATAACAAACTTGCGTACCAGATGATTGTCTCTATGGGTTTGTTGGGACACTTCGTGGGGGACAACGCGCAACCCTTCCATACCTCTGCTGATTATGACGGCTGGGCGACGGGTCACGGCGGGATTCATGCTTATTATGAAGATCAAGTGGTTGGACGCTTTGATGGAGATCTTGAGGCTTTGATCTTGAAAAAAGCACGTTCCATGAAAAATCCCGAGTTCTTAAAGCCAAAAACCACGATCGAAAAAATGAAAGTTCTTAGCGTGATTTCTAATAAAGAAATCCCCAAGATCTTAAAGCTCGATCCGATCACAAAAAAATCTACTTTGGTTAAAGAACGCGGCATGGATATTAAAACGCCCGCCGAAAGAAAACCGGCAAGCGAAGCTTTCAAAAAAATGAGTCCGATGATCGTTGAACAAATGGCGCGTGGTTCTTTGTTGTTAGCAAACCTGTGGGACGAAGCTTACCGTTCCGCGGGTAAACCCAAATTGGGAGCTTACAAGTCCTACAAATATCCATTCACTGTGGATTTCGTGGCTCCTGACTATTTCGATACGACAGAAAAAAAAGAAGAAACCAAATAGTTTCTATTTCGAATTTTGCTGACTGCTGCGAGCGCTCCCTGCGCTCGCAATAGCGACACTCGCTACCGCCACCCACTGCAGACCTGTTAACATCTCTTGTAAAAATATAAATCCAATTAAAGTTGCGATCGCAGGCTCCATACTCATCATCACGCCAAATGTTTTCGCAGGGATTTTTTTAAGTGCCTGCATTTCTAAAGCATAAGGGATCGTACTTGAAAGCAAGGCCACAGCCAAAGCGACCGGCCATAAACTGATGTTGGATATTTTCTCGCTGTCCCAAGATACTCCCCAAGGCGTAACGGCTAACACCGCAAACCACATACCCCAAGCGGTCACAGTCAACCCGGGCCCGGCCTGTGCGGCTTTACGACCGAAGATGATATACAATCCCCAGAAAAATCCTGCCGCCAAAGCCAAAGCAATTCCTTTTAAATTCAAAGCATGCGCCGAAGTCATATCAAACGGAATCAGTACGATGATTCCCAGCAAGGCCAAACCAATCCATAACAGATCGATTTTTTTTCGTGAATAATAAAGGGATACACCCAAAGGGCCCACAAACTCTAAAGCCACGGCAATACCCAACGGAATTTTTTGAAGCGCCATATAGAAGAGCAAATTCATGCTTCCTAGGCTTAATCCATACAGCGCGATGACTTGCCAGCTTTTTATAGGGATTTTGGTTTTCCAAGGGCGAGCCATCACGGTTAACACGATCGCGGAAAACAAAACCCGCAATGTTGTGGTTCCCGCCGCCCCTAAGACTGGGAAAAGTTGCTTTGCTAAAGAAGCTCCGTATTGAATTGAGAACATCGCAAGAAGCAAAAGCAAGACTGATCTGAGCATGTGTTAATCCTCTAACAGGTGCGCGCGCTGTCCGGCACTCTTGGTCACCGCTGTCTCAGCGTGAGAAGAGACCTTGCTAAGTTATTGAAGGCTGGATGACTGATTCTCAAGAAGAAACAGCCTGCCTGGCACAAGCTTCGCATTAGGGTTATGTATACCGCTTGTTATGAAGGAGTTCAAAATGACATTCGCAAAAATCACAATCGCAGCTTTGATCACAGTAGTAGCAAGCACTTCAATGGCTGGTACATACTGCCCACACAAAGACCGCAACAGCATGTTTGCTAACACCAACCCCGTTGTTAAAACGGTGAAGGCTGCAACTTCAAACACGCAAGCTGCTACTCGCTAATTATTGAACTTTTAAAAGATAGCCCGTGCCGTGCACGGAAGACAGACAATTCTTAAGTTCAGGAATCTTCTTCTTCAGATTATACAGATGGGTATCTAAAGCATTCTTCGCCACATGACGGCCATTCCAAATATCTTGTTCTAAGTCAGCGCGAGTCACTAGCTGATTTTTGCGATCTAAAAGTCGTCTTAAAACAACGTATTCTACTTGAGTGAGATGATAGACTTTATCCCCCACAAAGAGCTCACGACTTTTATCATCAAGATGAAATCTTGAGTCAAACCAACCGATTTCTTGCAAACGGCGCGTAAGCTCGTCTTCTAAGATAGGTTTTTCTAGGAAGCCACTGACCCCGGAATTAGCGGCACGAATCGCCATGGCCTTATCCGCGTTACCTGTGACGATTAAAACATGACTGCGGGGATGGGAGGTGCGAACCAAGGGAATAAGATCGAAACAAGTTTTGTCATTATCTAACGTATGATCTAAGAAAACTAAATCCCACGGATTTTCTTTAATAAGTTGGGTCGCGTCCGAATGAGATTTCGTATGAACTAATTTTCCTAAATATGAAAATTTAGAAATGAAGTATGCTGCGAAGTCTTCATTATCGTCGACAAGAAGAATGTTTTTTTGCATGGTGCCCTTTGTATTCCGATTCCCTGCAAGTGCTGGTCTTTAAACCAAACACGCTCAATAAACATAAGTTACATTGCGTTTTTGATATCTCCTAGTAGTTGAATAGCATTTTGAGTTTTTTTTGAGTTTTCAAAAAGGGATATTTGACAATGAGCATAGACAAAAAAAAAGCCCGGGTCACCCCGGGCTTTTCGAGTTTCTTTATTACTTGTTCGATTAGAACATGTAAGTCAAAGAACCTTGTGTGAACAAGTTGTTGCCGTTCACAGTACCGTCAGCTGTTCCAGAAGTAGTTCCTGAACCAGAGATAGTAGCATCCATAGTCATTTTACCGAATTTGATACCTGCACCAGCTGCAACAACGGTGTTGTTAGCCATTTTGTCAGTTGAACCTGGATCGTTTTTAACTTCTCCAACGAATACGTTTTGAGAGATAGATCCACGTAGAACCATCCAAGAAGCAGCATCGATTTCCATACCAGCGATCAAAGGAAGACCAGTTGTAGTTTCTTTGTTGTTACCTTTTTTAACTTCGTTAGAAGTGTAAGAGATACCGTAGAAGAAGTTTCCGCCTTCAACTTTCATGTTATCGATAGCGCTTACAGACCAAGCGTTTTTCTCGATATCTAGATCAGTACCACCAAGAACTGGGTTACCTGACAAAGTACCTTTTGTAGTGATGTACTTAGCTGACAAGTAAACTGTGTCTAACCAGTAACCGAAACCAACGTCATAAAGACCTTTTTGTTTCAATTCTGAAGCGCCACTTACTTTAGATTCGCCACCCAAACCAACACGTAGGTAAGCATCCCAAACGTCGTTACGAACACCCGCAGAAACACCTAGAGTGTTAACTTCTTGAGAAGTTGACTCAAGTTTAGCTGCAGAGTAGTGAGCTCCGAAACCCCATTTTTGTCCGGCCATTTCTGTTCCGTACATAAGGTCCAAAGCATTTTGCTCAGTCAATAGACCTGCATTTGTTGGAGCTGCGTTCACGCCAGCGATGAATTCATTAACAGTTGAGCTTTGACGACCAAGGTAAGCACCCCATTTACCCATAGAAGAAGTGCGAGTGAAACCGCCTTCTGCGCGTGGAGTAGTTACGCCAGAACCAGAGTTGTTCGCGTTAGAGCCGAACTCGATAGTCGCGTAGTCACCAAGGTAGTTGATGTCCGCTGCGTTAGTGAAAACAGTTTGAGTGTCGATCAAATGATTCGCGTTACCCAATGCTGTCAAACGAGCTTTAGAAGCCATCGCTGGAGCTGCTGCTACAGTCAAAGCTGCTAATACTAAAAGTTTATTCATAGTTGCATCCTTTCGTTTCGTTGCAATCGTATTACTTTGTAAAAGTCGTAACTTTCGTAACTTTACTAATTTGTTTACATAAAAAATGCTAATGAGGACGTTCAACAAGATCAACAACAAAAATTTCATCAAGCGCGAGGCCCCCCTCATGTTGATAACCAAAAAATATTTTTGTTGCACCAAAACAACAGTTGAAGTTAGAACCTTACGAAACATGCATCTTAGGCTAGCAGCTTTTTTGCGACGTCCTTGAAACCCTTTGCTAGTGCGGGTTTTGTTTGAAGCGTGACTTTTTGTCTTCGCCGTATTTTTGCTAAAAAGATCTTTGGTTCAGATAAAAAAACATGTGAAAAGATCGTGGAAAGTGAAATTGACGCGAAATTTCAAAATAGAGTTGGCGCACTAGATCATAACTGTGCGTTTCGTCATAAACTAGACCTTCGCCCAGCCTTTTGAGATCAGATTAAATACAAAGACAGATCAAACAACCCTACATGCGGACAAAATTAAATCAAAAAATCTCTTATCAATAATCTAACAATCAACTTCGCAACACTCCTCGCAAATAAATCCGCAAGGATCACAGACAAGATAATTCTTCTTCCTCTTTCGAGTTGTGTTACGCTCGCATATATAAGGACTTCATCTAGAAAATGCAAAAAAAGAAACTCCTGAACGGCACTATCAAACGACACCCTGACGGCTTCGGATTTTTTATCCCAGAAAAAATGGATCATCCTGACGTCTATATTCCTCGCAACTCGATGGAAGGCATCATGACCAATGATAAAGTCATGATTGAAGTCTTTCCGGAAAAAGGTGGCGAACGCTTTCGCGGCGAAATTATCAAAGTTCTTGAAAGGGGCACTCGCACCGTTGTCGGCCGCTTCTTTAAGATGAACGAACACACCGGCCTTATTCGCGACGAAGGAAAAGGCTGGGGGCAAGATCTTAAGATCAAAACCGAAGACTCGATGAACGCCAAAGACAAAGAATTGGTGGCCGCGCAAATCCTATCCTATCCCGACGAAGGAAAATCTTTTTCAGGCAAGGTCACCGAAATCATCGGCGATGCTTTAGATCCTTTAACGGACATCAAGCGCGTCATCCGATCTAATAATATTCCTTTAGAGTTTTCAAAAGCAGCGCTTGATGAGGCTGCGCACTTTACTGAAACGCCTGACGAAAAAGACTTTAAGGGACGTAAAGACTTGCGCGACATGTCTCTTATCACCATTGACGGGGCGACCGCGAAAGACTTTGACGACGCCGTTTATGTTGAAACGACAGATGAAGGCTTCTTATTATATGTCGCAATTGCTGACGTCAGCCACTATGTTCGTGTGGGCTCTGCGATTGATCGGGATGCTTACGAGCGCGGAACATCGGTGTATTTCCCTAATTATGTCGTTCCGATGCTGCCGGAGGTTTTGAGTAATGGCCTGTGCTCATTAAATCCTCATGTTCCCCGCCTTTGTTTGGTGGCGGAAATGCTTTTTGATTATACCGGCGAAATGAAACGCTCTGATTTCTATGAAGCCGTGATGGAAAGTAAAGCACGCGTCACTTACGGCGAGGCCCAAGAGGTGATCGACGGCAATGACGTTCCTAAATTTGCGCATGTGAAAGATGCCATCCTTCGTTTATCAGATTTAGCTAAGATCCTGATGGCGAAACGCTTTAAGGAAGGCTCTTTGGATCTCGAAATCCCCGATACGGAACTTGTTATCGATGGCGCCGGTGTTCCCGTGGACATCCAAAGATCAGAACGACTTTTCTCTCACCGTTTGATTGAAGAAATGATGTTGGCGGCCAATGTTGCCGTGGCAAAGTTCCTTCATGGCAAAAATATCCCCGCACTTTATCGTATCCATGAACCGCCAAACGAACAGGCCATCCGTATTTTAGAAAAATATTTGGCTAACTTTGGTGGGACCACCAAACTCAACCAAGGCAAACTGCAAAAGCGTTTAACCAAAGCTTTGGAAGAGTTTGAAGGAAGGCCCGAAGCGCAAATCTTAAATATCTTAACTTTAAGATCTATGAGTCAGGCCAAATACAGCATGAACAACGTCGGTCACTTTGGTTTGGGTTTTGAGTACTACACTCATTTCACCTCACCCATTCGCCGTTACCCGGATTTAATCGTGCATCGCCTGATTAAAACTCAAGTGATGAAAAATTCGCAGTACCGTCTTATGACTGAAGACGATCTTTCTTCCGCGGGAACTATTTTATCCGCAGCAGAGCAAAGATCCGTTAAAGCCGAACGCCAAGTTCAATCCATAAAAAAAGCCCGATTTGCCCAACGTTTTGTGGGTCAAGAATTTGAAGGCATGATCAGTTCTGTGGCTAAGTTTGGTATTTTCGTTTTATTGCGCGAATACGACATCGATGGCTTGGTTCGCGTGGATGATTTGGGCAAAGAATACTTTGAATACGATGAAGAAAATCTGCGTCTGGTCGCTAAACGTTCAGGATTCACTTATGCCATCGGGGACACAGTTAAAATCCAAATCGTCGCCGCTGATCCTGAGCTAGGACAAATCAACTTTGCCTTAGCCGGCGCAGACCTTGAAAAAGGGATGGACGAAGATGAGGACGATAAGACCACATCGGCGCAAAGAAATGCCGAAAGATATTTAAAGAAACTGCATTCAAAAGGTAAGAAATCACGCGAAGAAGAAGAGATCTTGGAAGATCGTCGTCGCGGTGGTGATCGCCGTAAAGGTGGACGTCGTGAAGACGATCGCAAAGATAAAGGTCCAAAACGATTTGAAAAACGGGAACCACCAAAAATGGCTCCGGGACAGAAATCAAAATTCTTCCATGACTCTCGCAAAGAAGAAAAAGGTCAGTTCGAAAAACAGCAGAAGGCAGAAAAGCACCGTTTAAGACCCGAGCCACGACAAGACAGTCAAGGCCCTGATAAAAAGTTGCTGGAAATGATCCTAGGACCCGACCGTTATCGTCAAGAAACGGGCGAAACCTCTTCGAAGGACAAGCCAAAATTAAGTAAGAAATTGATGTTTGCCGAAACTTCGAAACTCCGGGATAATGACGACAATTCGGAGAGAAACAGTGACAGCCTTAAAGACCGGGACTCAGATAGGCAAAACGCTAAAAAACGCGGCAAGACTGCGAACAATCGTGGGAGTGTTCGCAAGGCACGGGTTTCATCAAATCGCGGAAAAGGTAAAGCTCGGTAGATTCATCATCGAGCGCCTAAATTCCAGCGACGAGATCGAAAAACTTTCGATGCCCGTCCGATTGCGCATGAGTTTTGAGGAATTGGGACCGACGTTTGTTAAACTAGGTCAAGTTCTTGCGACCCGCCCCGATTTAGTTCCTGAAGAATACATCAACGAATTCGAAAAGCTGCACGATCGCGTGCAGCCGCTTCCATTTAATATTATCGAAGAAGTTTTACGTGAAGAATACGGAAACTCTCTTTATCAAAAATTTGAAAGTATTGATGCTGAACCCTTAGGATCTGCAAGTATCGCGCAAGTTCATAAGGCCCAGCTTAAGACCGGCGAACACGTCGTTATTAAGGTTCAACGCCCAGGGATTATCCAAAAGATCAACGACGATCTGAACGTGCTTTATCTTTTGGCGGAGTTAATTGAAACCTATATCCCGGAAAGTCATCCTTACAACCCTCGCGGCATTGTGGATGAATACTTCCGTACCTTGGAATTCGAAACAAACTTTGTCGTTGAGGCCAATAACATCCGCCGCTTTCAAGAAAACTTTAAAGCTGACGAACATATCGTGATTCCGCAGATGTACATGCAACACACGACGGAAAGAGTCCTGGTCATGGAAGCCTTGCCAGGCATCCCGTTAAGCCAAGAGGGAGCTCTTCGCCAAGAGGGCATTAACACCGACGAAGTAATTCGTTTGGGATTAAAAGCCTATCTGAAAATGGTTTTTGACGACGGCATTTTCCACGGCGATCTGCACGCGGGGAATTTTTTTATATTGCCGCACAATAAGATCGGGCTGATTGATTTCGGCGTTGTGGGCCGTTTAAACACACGCACCCAGGCCGCCATTGCCAATATGCTTTTGGCAATGTCGAAAGAAGACTATGAACGCCTGGCTTACGAGTACGTCGATTTAGCGCCGTTCACGGACCGTGTGAATATTGATGTTTTCGCCAAAGATTTACGGGAGCTGATTGCCCCCTATTTTGGGTTGACCTTAAGAAATGTGAACTTAGGCAAAGTCTTAATGAAGTCCGCCGGGATTGCGGCTCGCCATCATCTGCAGGTTCCTCCGGATTTAATGCTGTTCTTTAAATCCATTATTTCCATTGAAGGCATGGGTCGTAAGATCAATCCGGATTTTGACGTTTTAAAATACTCCCTGCAGTTTGCAGAAGACATCGCCAAAACTCACTTCGGTCCGCAGCGCATGATGAATGACATGACGCAAATGGCGCGCGAATCAAAAATGTTTTTAAATGCGCTTCCTCGTCAGCTGAATTTCTTTTTACGCAAGATCAACAGTCCTAATCACGCGTTTCGTTTAAAGTTAAACGAGGTCACAGATCTGAAGCGTTCTGTCGAGAGTTCAGCCAACTTGTTATTCTTGGGTTTGATTATCGGATCTTTGATTTTAAGCTCGTCCTTTATTTTTGTTCATCCGACGGAAAATCACGTCATGGGTATGCCGACAATGAGCTTTATAGGTTATGGCATCGCCCTGCTTGTAAGTATGATTGCTTTTATTAACTATATTCGAAAACCGTAGGCGGATTTATGCAGCAAATTTATTATGAAATGAGCGTTCTTGCTAAAGCCATCCATTTTAAAAATCTTTCGGCGGCAGCATTGCACGTGGGGCTGAGTCAGCCTCAACTTTCGCGAATTATCGCACGCATCGAAGATGACTTAAAGATTGTATTATTAGATCGTTCCGCAAAACGTAAATCAGGTTGGACCCCCGTGGCGTTTCAACTGTCTGAGATTTTTGAAAAATCTATTCGTCGTTTAGAAACCGAACTTCAGGGCATCAGCAACAATCAAGTGGTGGGCGAACTGCACATTGGAACACTGGAAGGTCTTTCAGATTTTGCATTAAACACCACGCGCCTTTGTTTTGAAGAAGTCGGTGTAAAGAAAATCACTTTGGATATTTTTGATCTGAATGAACTCGAAGCCAACTTTATGTCGGGCAACTTGGATTTGATCTTTACTTCTAAATCCCCGGGCCGTCAGAAGTTTAAATACTTGGCAGAGCTGGGATTCCAAAAACTAGAGGAGATCAACTCTTCTAAAGACTTTGCGGTTTTAAGTACTTTTGAATACGGCAGAGCGAATAAAAAAGAACTAGAGTCTTTTCCGCACCTTTTTGTTTCTAACTCTTTGTCAATTCGCCGTGGCTGGTTAGAAAAAAATGGGGGCACCGGACATCTACCGACCGAAGCCAAACGCGGTCGCGCGAAAGACGCTGAGCCGGTCTTATTAATCGGTTCAGAGCTTTTAAATCCTGTTTTATGGACGAATATCACTTCAGCTTTAGACGTTTAGTTTAACTGGTTCAATGAGTCTGCCACTTCGGCAGATTCGTTGATCACGCGTTGGCTGATCGCCATATCGGCATCAAAATAACCAAAGGCACGGATGATTCGAGTGTTCGCGACGCCAGGGCTTTTGTTTTCAAGATTATATCTAAGATTTTTGTAAATATCGGCATTCCAAATCTGGTCCACTTTTAGGTTCGGTCTTTGGTTTAAAACCCAGTGAATAGCGGGTTGAGCCACGTGACAGCTGGCACAATCCATATTTTCAGGATTGAATGCCTTGGGATTTTCCATGCGATAAGCCGCACGGGATTCATTACGAATAGTTTCTTCGTGGCGCTCCTCCAAAAGGTCAGATCCCAGCACCAGCGTATTGATCACGTCACTGCCTTGCGGAAGAGGATTGATGCCGCCGTTAGAAAACTTGTCCGGGGGATACGCCAGATTAATAAATGTTTGGGATTTCTTTCCCTCAAGACGCGGAATTTCTAACACTTGTAAGTCATCACCGACGACCTCATATCCTGCGAAAGTCCACATCAAACCGCCGCGACGTAAAAGCATGGCTGTCACACGGGATAGGTTTTCTTTGCCGGCGTACTTTAACACGATTTGATGAAACGCTGCCAGCGGAGGACTTTGCGTGCCAAGATCTTGCCATGCCGGATGAACTTGCAAAGGAAGATATTCCGTTTGCACGGAGTAATTCTTTTTCCAAACGGCGATGTCGGTTAATAGCGCATTAAATTCTTTATCTGTCAGAATGTAAAAACTGTGCAAAGCCGCATCGACAGCTCGGATATTTCCATCAAAATCTTTTTCGATCGGCTGCCACACAATGCGAAGTTGCCGTTGGCAAGATTGCGGGGTTGGCAACGGAAAGCAGGGGTCAATACGAACGCCAAAAACGCGCAGAACCTGTTTAGCACTTTCTTTATTGATGTTCGGGCTTAAAAAAGGAATCTGATCGATTAAAATACCGGGGATGAGGTCCCCACCTCGTCCTTTTGCTGAAATTTTAAGCAAACCCGTGTCTTGCATGGTTTGGGGCAAAGGCATCAAATAAGAAACGTCGTTAAGATCCCAAGCCGCCTGAGTTTTCAGAGCAAAAAGGCATAAAAAAAGAGCGATGATTTTCATTCGCTCTAGGTGCCTTTTTGGCTTTCACAATTCAATGATTTTTTATTAATCCTGCTGGCTAGACCCTTAGTGAAAACTTGTTGAAAATAGAAAAAGGTCCCTTTTTTAAGGGGACCTTTTAGTAACAACGTACTACTTAAAAATTAACCTAATAATTTCAAAGCCAATTGTTGTGACTGGTTGGCTTGGCCTAGGACCGACACACCTGCTTGCAACAAGATGTTATTTCTTGTCATTTCAGATGTCTCTGCAGCGACGTCAGTATCTCTGATTCGAGAGTTCGCGGCTGACAAGTTTTCGTCGGCGATCAACAAGTTATTTGATGTTGATACTAGACGATTTTGTAGCGCACCGAAGTTTGCTCTAATCGCATTTACTGAAGTCAAAGCCTGATCGATCGTTGTCAGTGACAACTGTGCTCCCTCTTTCGATCCCACTGTTTCGGCCGTCAATCCCAAAGCCTCTAGTGAAGAATTCGCCGCACCCGCATTAAAGCTGATACGATCTTGGAAAGGGTCGTTGTTTACGCCGACCTGGATATCGATCATTCCGCCAGTACCGTTAAGTAAATCGTAACCGTTAAATTTCGTCGACTCCGTTACACGTTGAATCTCTGATTTTAACTGTTGATACTCAACATCCAAAAATTTTCTTTCAGTTTCACCAATCGTATCGGAAGCGGCTTGAACACCCAACTCTCTTAAACGAATAAGCATGTTGGAAACTTCATTCAAACTTCCCTCAGCGACTTGAACAAGAGAGATACCATCGTTGGCATTTCTATTTGCTTGTCTCATCCCTCTAATTTGACCTTTGAGGTTTTCGCTGATCGCAAGTCCGGCGGCATCATCAGCTGCTTGATTGATTCTTTGTCCAGAAGCCAATCGTGCCATCGAACGGTCTGCATTAATGCGTGTCATGTATAGATTCTTTTGTGCATTCAACGCCGACACGTTTGTACCAATTCTTAATCCCATTCTATCCTCCCTGCATATTTCCCTCTTCTTCCGTGAAAACTGCCATCCATTGGCATAAGGCGCGATCCGTGCACCTGTTAATTAATAAACTGGAACTTGCGATACAAAGTTCCTATTTTCTTTTCGGAAAAAATGCCCACATTTTTGAGTCCAGATTTTCCATTTTTTTTTAATTTTTAAAATTATTTTTTAGAAGAAATTTTTCTTTGCGCGAAGATGTGCGCACAGAAACATTTAAGCGAAAAAGAGAGAGCTCTTTTTCTAAAAGAAGACTTATCCGTCGACAAAAATACGTCGTCACCAGTCACAAAATTTCAAAACTTGAAGATCAATGTCTTCACCTAACAACCCTCTAGGGGCCTCACAAATATCAAACCAAAATCGCGGTCAATTCCCTGTCTCTTTTTTCCTTTTGAAAAAGAATCCCGCCGTCAAAGCGACGGGATTCAACGCAGGAAACAGATTCTATAGGGTCAACGCTCACGTAGAGCCTCGGGTTCACTTGAGGGTGATCTTGAAGATTTTTAATCAAGATCGGGAACCAAAGTCATTTCATTCAACCGACTCCAGCGGTGCTGGAGTTATTCGGCTTAAGAGAACGACTTGTTCAAGAGTCCTAGGGCTACGTTCGCTTGTTGGTTCGCTTGTGCTAGTACACTAGTACCCGCTTGCAACAAGATATTATTTCTAGTCATTTCAGATGTCTCTTCAGCGACGTCTACATCTCTGATACGAGAGTTCGCGGCTGACATGTTCTCAACTGACACTTGGATGTTTGATACAGTCGATTGAAGACGATTTTGGATCGCACCGAAGTCGGCGCGCATCGCAGAAACGCTCACGATCGCTTGGTCAATCGCTGCTAAGGCATTTTGTGCCGAAGCTTTATCCGCAACTGATGTCAAGTTCACTCCCAATGCTGCAGAGTTTGCGTCTGCTTTAGAAGCATCAAAAGAGATACGGTCAATTTCAGGATTATTTCTAGTTCCAACTTGGAAATCCAAGATAGATCCGACACCTGCTAGAAGTTGAGTTCCGTTGAACTCTGTACCTTCTGAGATACGGTCGATCTCTGATACCAGTTGATCGTACTCTACATTCAGGAACTGACGCTCTGTCGGTCCGACAGTGTCAGAAGCTGCTTGTACAGACAACTCTCTGAGACGGATTAAGATCGAAGAGATCTCATTCATTGAACCCTCTGCCACTTGGACTAGAGAGATACCGTCTTGCGCATTTCGTGATGCTTGCTTTAGACCGCGAACTTGAGCTTTTAAGTTCTCAGAGATCGCTAGACCTGCGGCATCGTCACCGGCGCGGTTGATGCGGAATCCAGACGCGAGTTTTTCCATACTCTTGTCTAGACCAATCTTCGTTCCCCACAGAACTCTCTGTGCGTTCAACGAAGCTGTGTTCGTGTTAATTCTTAACCCCATAATTCCTCCTCCTTGAAGATTTCCAGAGTTTCGATCCTTGAAACTCCGTCAAGCCATCATGGCCTGATATGGTGTTGCTTAATGTACTGATCGGCTCGTTGTGAGATTCCTAAAGTGATACGTCTCAATTTTTTACATTTCTGGGCTAAAGGCGGGCAAATCAGGCCTCAAAACCCCTTAAATCGCTTATAAGACGACTCAGATAGTCGCTCCCCGATTGACAAGCCTGCTGCCAAAGGCGAAAACGGGGAAATCCTAGGGGAAATTCATGGAAATTCGCGATCCCGTACATGGTTCTGTCTATTATTCTGATGCTGAAGTGGCGATCTTAGATACGCCTGAGTTTCAACGTCTGCGCGCGATCAAACAATTAGGTTATGCGGAGTTTTCTTTCCCGGGGGCGACTCACAATAGATACTTACACTCTGTGGGCGTTTGCCATCTTGCCGGTGTGGCGTTTGATTCTATTTTCAAAGTTTATCCATTTAGCAAACCTTCAGTGAAAACGCGTTTTCGCCAAGTCTTGCGCTTAGGATCATTGCTTCACGATGTGGGTCACGGTCCATTAAGTCACACCACTGAACAAGTGATGCCTCATTTGTCAGAACTGGATATCAAGTTATATAAAGAGCAAGAAAAGTTCGGTGAAGAAGCGCACACGGTGATGAATCACAATCGTCGCGCGAATCACGAAGACTATACGATTAAGTATGTCACTGATTCCAATATTGCCGAGACCATTTTAAGTCAGTTCCCAGATATTTTACCTATTCATGTTGCATGTTTGATTGATAAAGCCCTGCACTGCCCGGATGACTTCTTTATTGACGGGGGTGTCGACTTCCGCCCTATCCTTTCACAGCTGGTTTCAAGTGAACTGGACGTGGATCGCATGGATTACTTAGAACGCGACAGTTATTTCTGTGGAACCAATTACGGTAAGATCGATCTTGCATGGTTGATGCAAAATCTAACCTTCCATCGCCGTGAAAATAAAATGTATTTGGCTTTAAACCGCCGTGCGCTTTATTCATTCGACGACTTTTTGATTTCACGCCACCACATGCATTTGATGGTTTATTCGCATCACAAAAGCATTATTTACGAAGAAATGCTGAATCGTTATCTGACTTCGCCTGACTGTACTTTCGTTTTACCTGGCGATATCAAAGAGTACTCTAAGTACAACGACTATCGCCTGCATGAGCACTTGACCCAAGCGGACAACTCTTGGGCGCAAAGAATTGCCCAAAGAAAACCATTTAAAGTTTTAATCGAACAGCACAACACCCACGAATCGGATCAGCCCGAAAAAATTAAAAAAGCGATCGAAGCTGATGGCATTGAAGTGATTCACACGAGCTCTAAAGCTCGTTTGTCGAAATATCACACGGCTTCACCTGAAGAGCGTGCTTTGCAGATTTACGTGGTTGATCAATACGACCGCTGGGCAAAACCTGCCCCGATCAATCAAACGACCGAAATTTTTCAACGTTATGAAGGGGCGCGTATTATTGATCGTATTTACGTGGCGCCGGAAAATATGGCGCAGGCCGATTCTATTTTAAAGAGTTTGAAGTTTTAAGCGCCCCTTGCCGCGCAGAGTGCATATCCGGAGGAGTCAAAGAAAATGGACTACTTGGGAAGCTTTAACTTCCTTCCCACCTTTTTAGATTTTTCCAAATGATCTTCAGCGATGTGCCCATCTAGAGTTGCTCGCAATTCTTTGCTCCCATAGAGTCTTTGGGCTTTTTTAGATTTTAATTTCGATAAGGCATTAACATAGATATCATGCGAATCACATAACCAATAGGCGGGCACTATATATTTAGCAGTTTGTTTAGAGTCTAACTTGCGCTGACAATCATATTCTGGCAGTGCTTTTTTAAAGTAATCTACAAAACTGTCACAGCTCTTTTTTTCTCCACTTTCACAAGCATAGAGGCTCTCAGAAAGTTCTACGCATATTGTGGGAGCCGGACAAGTTTTGTTAAACTCAGTCATCTCTTGGGGAGCAGTCTTCCCATGAGCATTTCCAGCAAACATCAATAGAATAGCCAAAGCGAATTTCATTTTCACTCCCCACCCAGGTCTGTAAATACAGAATATGGCCTAAGCTTCAATTAAATCAACGACTGAAAAAGCTAAACCATACTCTCGGTCGCCTTCTCTGAACTTTAATGACCGCGAAACGGTCAGATAACCAGCTACTGAAGCGGAATTTTCAAAAACGAATCATCGTCGTGAAAACAGTAAAGGCTTCCCATAGTATGTTTGAAAGATTTCGAGTCATCAGACTCAACCAAAAGATAGCTGTAGCACTCTCTTCCGCTGACAAGTCTAATGCTTTGGATGTAGTTCCATCCTGACTGTTCAACGCTGAGAAAGTCATTTGTCGCAGAATAAAGTCTAACTGGCCCAACAGCTTTTAGTGGGGGCATTTGCGGATTCGTCCTCTGAAGAATATTTTGATAGTTAACTCGCGAAAACACTTGCTTGGCATATTCCAATGAGGCTTCCGATTTACGAATGTTTTTTAGACCAAAAGTGCCGCAACCACCTAAGACAATAAAGAAAAGAAGAATCGATGCTCTCATGCACTTAGATTAAACAGCCCTGACTGCTCGATCAACATAGGAAAACCTTTTAACCCACCGCAAATTCAAGATGGATGAGCTTTTTAGCACAACCAAAGCAATATGACTCCATGCAGAACCGCTGCGGTGGTGAAAACTCCTATCTCAATATGAGACACGATCTTTTGGGCCTGCCCTTGCATTCTTCTTGGATGAATCGGTCTTTTGACTACGGCGTAAATTATAGCGCATGATCACTGTTGGCAGTTTGATCAAGTCGTCGCGAAAAATGGCAACGCCGTAAAAACCGATCTATTGAAAGGCATGCTCATGAAAGCACGATCTGTTTTATCACTAGTCGCATTCACTATGGCTTTCCAACCCATGGCTTATGCCCAAAAAGCTCCACTGCCAGACGCCGCAAAGATTATCGGCGCGGGAGCCTTCGTACCGATGCAAGCCAAACAGCTCGCAAATCCCAACGCCATTTACCTAAATCATAAGCTTATGGCCGAACAAGGTCTTGATCTGCAAAAAGTTTTAGAGATGACCGCTTTTGCCGCCCCGGTTTCAGGGGAAACAGCCGGTGGATATACGAATAAAACAAAGACTGTCTATGCCGATGGGTATGGCGGTATTGGATTAAATGGAAACGAAGGCAACGGACGTACTTTCACCGTGGATTCGATGTGGGAAAATAAAGGTGGAGGTATCACACCTTTTGTTGCCGCGACATCCGAAGCCAGCCATCGCAACGGAGCCTCGTTATTGCCTGAAGGAATTCATGAGGCCATTTGGTCCAACCTTTTAGCTGATGAGTTGCCTCGAGGGGCCCATCGCGTTTTAGCGATCATCGCCACCGGCACCCGAGTTGGTGGTCCCGACGGTGAACCTCGCGTACTTATCGTTCGTGAAGCCCCGATTCGCCCTGCTCACTTTGTCGTGAATGAAAATGGACAAAAGCGCGGCACTGAACGCGAAAAAAATCGCATCAGTGATGCTATGAAACATATTACCAATGCTTTGCCTCAACCTAAAAATTCCACCGCACGAACGGAAGCTGAGCGTTTCCGCTCAGGGATCTTTGAAATGATCGATCGCCAAGCGCAAATGCATTCTTACGGTTGGGCACACAGTCTTTTCCACGGCGGAACCAGCCCGTCAAATGCAGGTATGGATGGTCGCGCCTTGGACTTTGGAACTTATCAAGCCTTAGACGGTTACCAAAAAATCCGTGTTATTCATGATGATGGGTTTAATGGCGAAACAAAGGTATATAAAACAGATCTTTTAAAGGACATGCGTGACAGTTTGGTTAAAACGTTACCACCAGAATTGGCTCGCGCCATGCCTTCAGAGCAAGAATGGTTTGAGAGATTTGATCAAACGTTCGAGCGCACGCAGCTGCTAGAAATGTTGCGCCTAGCCGGCTCATTTAACGAAACGACTTCGGCTTTATTAAATACTCATGAAGGTTTGCAGTTAGCCAAGCTAGTTAAGTCCATGGCGGAAGCTGGCAATGAGAAGGAAATTGAGAAGTGGAAACTTCCTGGGTTTGCAGAAGATTATTTTAAACAAGGAACTTACAGTCTTGAAAAAGTCATGACAGCATTAGCAGAGTTGAACTTAAGTGCACCCGCCGACACCGCAAAACTGATGGCCTTGGTGCCAGACTCCGCTTTAAGGGCGCAGCTTATTGAGTGGTATGTGCGAACTTTCCGTATGCAACAAGATATGCTAGCGCAAGTAGGCATTTCAGGCCAAGCCGAGGGAAAATATCGTTTAGAAGCCGCGAAGATTCGTAACAAAAAGATGACGGAACTTTTTTCTACGGTAGATAACGAAAAGAAAATTTGGGCCGTAAACGACGAATTTAAAGAAAAAGGCGGTAAAATCAGCTCAGTTCAAACTTTGATTGATTCAACTATTGAACAAAGCCGTCGTGATTTCCATGATGCCAAACCTTACACCTTGGTGATCAGCGAACGCCGCGTGAATGGTAAGTATGAGCGCACCGTGTTTGATGCTAAGCTTGGCAAGACGATGAAAGTCCAAGCACCGATAAAAGTTTTAAATGACTCTGTCCACGGAGGCTCTTGCCGATCCGTGTTTGCTGGTTAGTTGGACCGGCGGAATCGCCGGTCATTCTTTTTAATCAATAGATATATAAGTTTCGACTTCGGAGGCAGTACCACATTTAAGCTAGTTTTCGTACCATGCGGGTTTACTTTCCATGTGCTCGTAAAACGTATTTCTCACTCCCGGATCGTCATCTAAACAGTTGGCCGCCAAGGGGAAGCTTTTCTCTTGCGAAAGAATCTCTCCCAAGGACGTCCCACACCGGGAACAGAAATTTCTTACGTATGTAAATGGTGGCTCCGGGCGATACGACGCTACCAGCTCTTTTCCTTGAATCCATTTAATGTCTTCGGATTGAACAAAGACCATGAGGCTTGCTCCGGCCTTTCTGCACCTTGAACAGTAACAAGTTCCCATTGAACTGGGATTTTTATTTAATTCAAATTGGATACTTCCACAGCAACAGCTTCCACGAATCATGGGCTTCTCCTATCTACGGGAAAGTTTACACCTTGACACCAATGTCAAGGTCAATAGGATTAAGCCATGAAAATCAACGAATTCGCAAAATTCTGTGGAACTTCTGCAAGAAGCCTTCGCCATTATGAGAAGTTGGGACTTATCGTTCCTTTGAGAAATTCAAATGGATATCGGGAGTATAACAAGTCTCAGGCCGATACGATTGAACAGATTCAATGGTTATTGAAAGCTCGTCTGAGTTTAAAAAAAATTAAGTTCATTGTTCCTTGCACTCTGCAAGAGACTAAGATTTTGATGTGTCATGATCTAAAAAGCCTATTTGAGGACGAGCTTCGAAGAATAGATGAGGAAATCGAAGCCTTGAAGGAGAGCAGGCGTCTTTTAGATAAGACGTTAAAAAACAGTGTACTTGTAAATTAAATCTTTTTTGAAAACCAGGCGCACATAAAGAGCGCCTGGAAAAAACGAACGGGCCTATCAAAGCCCCCCGCTTGCACCACCGACTGAATCTGCTCATCACTGGACACTGCCAATTGCGTATTCCAAGCTTCACGTAAAAGCACACCCTCCGCGGGCGCTAAGTTCTGAGCCCGCAACCAGACATCGAACATTCTGTCAAACTCTTCGCATAGTGCCGGTGTGGTCAGTTCTGAATTGATTAATATCCCACCAGGACGTAGGCGCTTAGCAATCTCTTTAAAGAAATCTTCGCGTTCTGTTTTGACTGTCAAAAATTGCGAAACAAACAAAGTCGTAGCGGCATCATATAAATCCGCTGACACATGCGTGTGCAGGAAGTCTTCGTGAAAGTCACAGCGATCGCTGATTCCTGCTGCTTTCATTTTTTCGCGAGCCACTTTTAACATCGGTCCAGAGGGTTCCACCAATGTAAATGTCCATTGAGGAAAATGTTCAGCTAAAAATAAAACTTCCGCCCCTGTCCCAGCGCCCACGCACAAAATGCGGGCCTTGGCCGGAAGATTTCCTAAGACGATACGAATTAAAAAATGAAGAGAGTTCGCGACGGGCGCAAGCTTATTCCAACGCTCGTCGTAACTTTTCGCTTGGGCTTCACCAAAAAATGTTAAAAGATCTGATTTTTCCATGCAGGCAGTATATCACTACCTTGCTGTATGATTATTTCTATTTTGGGACCGCATTGATACTTGCTAAGTATCAATTAAGACAACGAAATGACCTGACCGTTCACCGCCGCCCCATACTGGCTTACCAAGTACGTGACGGTGTTGGTGATTTTTTCAGGTTCGGTGATTCTTAAATGCGGTTGAACCAACCGCATTTTTTCAACGGCTTCTTTAATGGATTTCGCTTCGGGATATTGATTCAATATAAACTCTTCGGTCAACCCCAGCTTTAACACATTCACCGTGATGTTGTGTTCGGCGACTTGTTTTGACAAAGTGTGGGCAAAGGGAATCAATGCCCCCCGCGCACCGGCCACGATGGGATCTGGGTAAGACTCATTAAGCATGTACAAGATGCGTCCACGCTTACGATTTTTTAGAAAGTTCAAAACTCCGTGAGTAAGCATGACCGAACTTTTGAAGTTTTTTTGTACGTCCTCTTCAAGTTGTTCTAATGGTTGCCCGATTACAAATTTATTCGGACGATCATAAGTTTGCGCATCAATGAAAAGATCCACGCTGCCAAACGCATGCGCGGCATCACCAATTGCATTTTTAAAATCGTCTGCGGTTTGCATTGGCGATTTAATACCTAAGGCGCGACCAAATTTAGGATTCACTTCGCGGGAATCATTGATTTGATTACAAAAACGTTGGCTGCCGGCATTGTCAAAATCTAGCAGCACGACATCGGAACCAAGTTGGGTTAAACCCATCATCAGGTTTTGAACAGTGGAAGTAAAAGGCCCTACAATTAGAGCCGTGCGCTCTCTTAAGTTAAAATTTGCTTCCACTTTTCCCCCGACTACATTTTTTCAATAATAATTGCGATCCCTTGACCGCCACCAATACACGCTGAACCCAAGGCATACTTGCCACTGCGACGGTGCAGTTCATACACCAAGTGATTCATGATACGTGTTCCTGATGCTCCCAATGGATGGCCGACAGCGATCGCGCCGCCATTCACATTGGTTTTTTCAGGATTGAGTTTTAATTCTTTTTCAACAGCCAAGTACTGTGCGGCAAATGCTTCGTTCACTTCAACTAGATCCATTTGTTCTAGCTTTAATCCGGCTTTATCCAGTGCCATACGCGCGGCCCCTGCTGGGCCAATGCCCATGATCGTTGGATCACAACCCACAGAAGCATAACTCACGATGCGAGCCAAAGGCTTAAGACCTAACGATTTCGCTTTTGATTCACTCATTAAAAGTGAACAAGCCGCACCATCCACGATGCCTGAAGCCGTCGCCGCCGTGACCAAGCCCTCTTTTTTGAAAAGTGATTTTAATGTAGCTAATTTCTCTAAAGTTGAATCTGGCTTTGGATGTTCGTCTTTATCAACAACCACGGTACCTTTGCGGCCTTCAACCGTGACTGGCGTGATCTCTTCGGCAAAATAGCCTTTGTCTAAGGCCGCTTTAAAGCGTGTTTGTGTTTGGATCGCATACTTATCACACTGTTCACGCGTAATGCCGTATTTTTCACCCAGGTTTTCAGCAGTGATCGCCATCGGCATTTTTGCGTAAGCGTCAGTCAGGGCTGAAGTCATTAAGTCTTCAAGTTCAAAATTTCCCATACGCATTCCATCGAAACGAACTTTGCGTGCAACGTAGGGAATCTGTGACATCTGCTCAACACCACCAGCAAGAACGATTGAAGCGTCCCCGCAACGGATCATTTGCACAGCATCAACCCATGATTGAAAACCACTGCCACACAGGCGGTTAACACCCAAAGCGCCCACACCGACCGGTACACCTGACTTCAAACCCACATGTCGTGGAAGATAAGCAGCGTCGGCACCGGACTGAACAACGTTACCGATGATAACGTGATCTACTTTGTCCGCAGAGACTCCGGCTTGCTCAAGCGTTGCTTTGGCAGCAACGACTGTAAGCTCTGTTCCTGATACATCCTTAAGGGACCCACCAAATGCCCCAAATGGAGTTCTTTTTCCAGCGATAAATACGATATTTTCCATACCCAAAAGGGTATGCTTTCATCAGGGGATTCGTCACGACGCAAGTGGGAACTAGACTAGGATAAAATTAGAAGGACCAGCCAAGGCCTACCATGGATAAGCCTTCTTCTTTTGATACCTTGTGACTTACCACAAGGTCTTTGTTTTCTAGAACTTTTTCTTTAAATAAAATATCCGTACACGAGGCTTTTGCATCGTAATTCACTGACGCTTTTAACCAACCCGAATATTCTAATTTTGCTAAAGCCTGGAAGGCTTCAACACGGAATGAAAACTTATGACTGACTCCATTCGGGGTGCCCGCAGGAACCACGACATCGGTTTTTAGTTTTTCCTGAGTGCGCTCAGCCATCTGACCTAAAGCGGACGATTTAACAAATGAAGAATTAAACCACAAAGAAAAGCCCCGATCGGCAATACGACCAAAAACAGTGCCTTGGCTATCGCCTTCTTTTAAATCTAAAGGAATGACCTTGGCGACATCTTCCGAAGTGATTTTGGGTGTGACGTTGTCCACCGGGATAATAAGACGCTTGGTGGACTTCAAAGCCACCTTCGCAGGGCAAGTGCACGAAAAGCCAAATAGAATAAGAAAAGATAAAAGTCTTCTCATACCTTAGTACTATACAAAACCTGTTCCAACACTGAAAACCTGGGGCCGCATAAATACGACTTGAAATAGTATTAAAACAAAGTGGGCCTAAAGAAGTTTGACAGGGCTGAAAAGACCCTAAAATGGTGTCTATTTTCGTAACCCCCCGAAGTCAAAATGACCCCAAAGCTTCTCAAGATGAGACAAGCTAGCACCATCTTTGCAAAGCTGGATTCCGCGTAAGGTTTGAAAAATCGTGATCAGGAAAGAGGCTTGTGCTTACAGGAAGTTAGCTTAAGTGCCGCCGTCGTTACGAAATGGATAACTATAATATTTGCTAGTTTGACCAAAAGTTAAACATGAGTGGAGAACCCATGAGTATTAAGAACGTTCAACGATGTGCAGTAGCCCTGGTTGTGTCCATGGGTTTCGTACTTCCTCCGACTTCGGCCCATGCCCAATTGGCATCTAACGGAGTTTTGGCGGATCTATTTCCATCAAGCCCGGTCATGCCTAGCACGGGCGGGAATAGCGACAACAACAACGGTGGCAACGCCAATAATGGCCAAGGTGGGGACTCAACGGTAAAACCAATCCCCGGAGCCAATGGTAATAAAAATAATAATAACAACACGCGCCCCGGTACTCCGGTAACCATTAATAGTAATGGCAAGCTATCGATGAATGTGGCTAAGGTCAGCGCGGATTATCAATGTCCTGTTTTTGAAAATCGCCCTCATGCTGAATTGATCAGCGCCATCGACTTGATGATCAAAGAAGTCACCGTCGTTCCAGAGTGTTCGGGTGCTCCCTCAGCAAAAACGATTGAAGAAAATGGTAAAACTTTAAAAGAAAGTCTTGCTGCCATTCAAGCCGTTATGCAATCCCAGGATGCAGCGACTGTGAACCCAGCGCAAATTGAACAAACAATGACGTCCGCTTTGGGCGCCATTTCTAATCTTGGCAGCGTCATCAATAACAACGAATTTTTAAATTCAAAATGCGGTCGCCAATCAATGTCGACCGGTAAAGTGTTGTTAGCAGTGAATGACATCATCAATGGCTTTTCACCTTATGCTCTTTTTGCCGTTTCGATGAATGCCGCTTTAGCACCAGCATTACCATTTGTTATCGGTGGTGTCGTTGCCAGTGCGGGTATTTCAGCCGTTGCAAAAATGATTGATTCAAAAACTTTAGAAATGGACATCCCTGAACATCGTAAAGCGGTTCTTCAGAACACATGTCAATACACCAAAATAGCGGCTAAAGTTCGCTTCATGCAACTTGCTCAAAGTGGTCGTATTAAAACCATCACGCAAGAGCTTGAAAAAAGAATTGACCTTTATAAACAAGATTTCGGCGCTCCAAGCAACGAGTTAAGAAGCTTGTTAAACTATCGCGATTCTAAAAGTAAATACAACTTGGCCATCGAAAACCAATACAAAGCAGACCGTAATGATTTGTCTTCTGTTGAAACTCAAATGGGTAAAGACAGTGACGACTTGATGGTTTGTACGTTGGCGACAGAACTTGCGACATGGGCAAAGGACGGAAAAACCTTCCCGACTTCTGCATTTGCTAACTTAGAAGCTGCGGCTTCACAAAGCGAGCGCGCCGTGAAACTTCAATCCGCAAGTCTTAAAGCTTTAAATTTGACATCGATGAAACGCATTACCGATGCTTCAGCGAAAGCTTACGAAGATGAAGCATCGTTGAAAACATGTGCCCAAGCAGGTCGTTCATGGATTGCGGGTGTACGCCAAGCCATCACGATGACTTACGAGCTGACAAACAAATCACGAAATGAACTTGAAACTGAATTGTCCAGCCGCCCAGAGTACACTCGCTGGAAAGCTCAATTCAATCGCATCCAAACGGAAAGAGTCACTATCTCTCGCGTAGAAAAAGCGATGGAAGAGCTAGCAAAAGACACTTCAGTCATTGATCGTTCAGAACTTGATCAACGCATGAGAATTTTGAAATCAGGTCTTTTTGGTTCACGTAGTGCTTGGGGTTTTGGAAAACCTCCTGTATTGGCTTGGATCAACCACACTAAGAAAATTCACGATCAAGCGGTAGCCGCGCTAAGTACAGGCATGGCGACACTTCGTGATAGCGCTTACACATTGACTGCCATGGGTCGCGGTGGCGCAGTTAATTTCGGTACCGATGGTAAAATGCGTATCGATTACAACATCCAATACGACAGCTATACGGCCAGCCAAAACCTGGCGACCTTCAACAAATCTCAATTGCCAGTGGGTTCTCGTGAAAATGAAATTGCCTGCCAACAATTGGAATCCGCGTGGTTGGATTGGTCAGCATCATTGGATCACTTAGGTGCGATCCAACTTTTCTGTAACATGATTGATCCCGTTCTTGATCCGAAAATGGATTCAAGCGTCTTGGAAGCTTGCCGTGGTAATGTTGAATTGAATGGAACTGTCGTTTCTAAATCACTTGTTGACGGTGCCGTTTCTAAACTTGTTACTAAAGGTTTCCAAAAAGACGCTAAGCTTCTTAACGAAAAAATGGAAGAGCTTGAATGCCCACTTCCACCTGTATCCGTTATGAATGAATAGCCTTTAAGGCATAATGGTCACAAGGGCCGAGTTGAGGGCAGCCACTTCACCAATGGCTGCTCCACTTAAGCCCACCTGTGACGTTCGAATCACTAACTGAATTCCCGCCGTTAAATAATCCCGCAAGTCTGCTTGAGTCGTCGTTGCATTCACATTCAGAATAAAACTTTTTGCAGAGGCCATTTGCAGCAAATCCGCTTTTGATAATCCTGATGAACTCGCTAGTACCACCAGCTGAACTCCAGCTTGAGAAAGACTGATCAAATTATCTCTTGAGATGCGCGAGCCATCGACGTACAGAACGTATTTACCCGATCGAGCCATGTCTAAGAAATCAGTATAGGAATAGGCCGTCTTCGCCACGGAAATCCCGATTTGTATGTTAGGATTGGTCAGCAGATCTTGAGTTTCGACTTTTCCCACCAAACTGACTTGGTTTTGGCAATAGGTGACACGCGAAACCTTGGCGATCTCTTTGACATCGGCGGCGCTCATATTGGTTGAACTTAAATCACTAAGACATTCAGAAAATTGCGGAGGCAAAGCCGCCTGGGCCCACATTCCAAAGAACAAAAATAATATAGAAATTACGACGGCTTTCATAGGACCTCCCACACGTTTATCATCTTAAACTGTGAGGAGGAAAGATCCTTAAACTTTAGGGCTGTATTTCAACAAACTATTCATCAAGAATGAAATTGATAGGATCCACCGGTGTTCCGTTGATTCGGACCTCATAGTGCAGATGCGGACCCGTCGAACGGCCCGTGTTACCCACGGCACCCACGACATCCCACTTATTTACTCGCTGACCGACCTGAACATAGATCTGCGATAAATGGGCAAAACGAGTCGTCACACCATAACCATAATCAATCGAAATCAACTTACCGTAAGATTCATCATAACTGGCAAAAACGACGACTCCATCAGCGGGCGCATAAACTGGAGAGCCCGGGGCCGCTGCGATATCAAGACCGGCATGCAGAGCGGATTTTCCAGAAAATGGAGAAATACGATAACCGAAACGAGACGTGATCCATCCCTTTGCCGGTTTCATATTCGGGGTTGCATTCAACAAACTTTGACGTTCTGAAAGACTTTCCCACAAGTCGATAACACTTTGTTCTTTTAACTGAGTTTCCTTAACAGCCTTATCGATGCGCACCACAAGAGAGGCATAATCTTTATCCGTGGATTCGTTCGCCAGTTCTCCCACTTGATCATTAAGTGGCTTTTTGTTTGAAAAAACTTCGTCTTGCTCTTCTAAGACATCAGTTCCTTCACGCGCTTCCATTGGTTCGTATTCTTCTACTGGCTGTCCCGCTGAAGGTTTTGGCCCCATGGTCAGCTTACTGATACGATCATCCGCATCAACGTTGGTGATCAATTTTAACTTCGTGGTGAATGTTTTAACACGCTCTAAGGAATTTTCTAAGGCGCTGACTTTACTTTCAACCACTTGGAACTGCTTAATCAGCTGCGCATTTTCAGCTTTAAGACGTTTATTTTCCATGGCTTGAAGAAGAAGTCCGAAATAATCAACTAGACCCGCGGCAACAATCACTAAAACGATGGCTGCGACAAAAGAGGCGGCTTTAACCCAAGCTGCCGAGAGAACAATCTTACGGGTTTTTCCCGTCTGATTGCTCACTACAAAAAGCGTCACCTTTTTTTTGTCCAAATCGCAGTCCCTTACTTACTCGTGAAAATGCAACAGCATGACCGTTACATTATCGTCCCCACCATTGGCTAAAGCTTGTTCTACACACGCTTTGACTGCTTTGTCAGGTGGATTTTGATTTAAAATCTCAGAAATCACTTTGTCTTCGACTAAACTTGAAAGTCCATCCGAACAAAGCAGATAAATTTCGCCCGGAAAAATTTCTCTTTCAATCACATCAGGATAAACATCGCGTTCATATCCCACGCTTCGCGTGATGACATTTCGCCCCACAAATTGACGAACTTGTTCCTCGCTCATGACACCAGCGCGCAATTGTTCGTTTAGCAACGAATGGTCTTCAGTAATTTGCCACAAGTTGGGTTTCTTAAATAAATAACAGCGCGAATCTCCAACATTACCAACATAAAGATACTTTCCGCGGATGTGAGCCATAACCATTGTTGTGCCCATGCCGGCGAGCTCGGGTCTTTCGTTGGCGGCCTTATCAAAAATTCGGCGTGAAGCTTCTTCGTAAGAATGCAAAATCAATTCTCGAGGAGATTTCTTAGGAGATTCAGGTTGCAGCATGATCTCTTCCACCGTTTCCACGGCCATGCTGGAAGCGACTTCCCCGCCTGAATGTCCACCCATGCCGTCGGCAACGATGAACAATCCCAAGTCCTTGTTAATTAAACAAGAATCTTGATTTGATTCACGCCTAAGGCCCTTATCTGTCAGATACCAGGAGTCAAACTTCATAGATGGTTCATTCTCACCTATACCTGACAAAAGAGTCAAAGTCTGGTCCTAGACTTGTGTCGAATTCTGCGGACTAGTTTCACCCAGATCTCACGTTCGGGTGTCATAATACCGATAGAAAGGGGTGAGGTCCTATGAAGAAGTCACCGTCTTTCAGAATGTACATGCTGCTGTCCCTGGTCGCCCATGCGATCGTAGTTGCTTCTTTGCTGGTAGCGGAGAAATTAACTCCGTCGGACCAACCAAAAGAAACTGTAAGCATCAACTTTCTGACTCCGGAAGACCTACAAAAGATGGCTCAGATTGAGGAAGCGGTAAAGCAGCGTCGTGAACGTCATACCCCGAATAATCAAGTGGTTGAGCAAAACGAAGACACGGCCAACAATGTTGCGCCAGAGGATTCTCGTTTCCTAAGCGCTAAAAACCAAAAAGTCGAAAAACAAACCGTGGCGAAAAACCGTGGTGAGTTTCAAAACTTAAAAAAGCCGTCTGCTGAAAAAGCAGGCGCTAAGGGCGATGGCCGTAAAAAAGTAGCCGAAGTTAAAGAAGAGTCTAAAAAGATGATCGAAAAAGACATCTTTAAAGGCTTTGACTCAACGGCCGCCTTGGATAACCAAAAACTTGCCGAAGAAAAAGTGGATAAGGGCCTAGGTGAAGGTCAAGGTTCCCAAAATTCCGGCGTGGGTGGCGAAACCAGTCAAACCAATGACTATCTTAAAGATGTTGATCAAGGTTTAGAGACGCTTTTGAATACCCGCGAGTTTAAGTATTATTCGTACTATAATCGAATCCGCAAACAGCTTTCCCAGCACTGGGAAGGACGCGTGCGTGAAAAACTCACTAAGCTTTTTAAAGAAGGTCGCGCCCCCGCAGCCACTAATAAAGACCGTGTGACCAAAGTGCTTATCGTTTTAAACGACGCCGGGACTTTAGTCCGTGTGCAAGTTCTTAGCGATTCTGGTGTGCGCGATCTTGATGATGCTGCGATCGAAGCCTTCCGTGACGCGGCTCCATTTCCCAATCCACCTAAAGGGATTGTCGAAACTGACGGCACCGTCAAAATCCGTTGGGATTTTGTCCTCGAAGTTTAAAATAACTCTACCTAGACTTATCATTAACGAGACTTACTACTTACCACCTTTGACAATAATATAAAGAGATCCGGTGAAGGAGATAAGAGTATGTCTAAGTTCACACTTAGTGTGGTGGTTGCGTCGATGTGTCTTTGGGTAGGCCCTGTTCACGCCGCTGATAATGGCTTGTTCATGGTGGTTAAAGGTTCGGTCAAAGTCATTTCGGGTAAAGACAAGTCCACAAATATCGCAAAAGTCGGTTCCAAAGTTTTTTCAGGCGACACCGTTGTTACCGAAAAAGACTCAAGAGCTAAAATCGTCATGGCGGATCGCAACGTCTTACAACTTTCCCCGGATACAAAGTTTGAAATCACCAACTATAAAACCAGTGAAATCGAAAGCGAAAGAACGGCTCAACTGGCTTTGATGCAAGGTAAAGTTCGCGCCCAGGTCGAACAAAAATACGGCGAAAAAAATAAATTTGAAATGCGCACACCCACGGCGGTTGCTGGGGTTCGGGGCACTCAATACGTTGTTCAATACAATCCCACGACGGCCATGACATCAATCATGGTTATGAGTGGTAAGGTTATGGTCGCTCCGGTTACGGCAGGCGCACCCGCTATCCCCGTGACTCCGAATCAAGGAGTTAATGTGGGATCATCCACGGCAAAATTAGAAACATTCTCTGTCTCCAAAGAACAAATGAATAGTTTCTCAAACATGTCTGACACCAAATCAATGGACGCCATTCAAAAAGAAGCGCCAGCCGCGGCTCCTCAAAGCGGTGGCACGCCTGATTCAAGTAAAAATGATGAGCCGAAAAAAGACGATTCAAGAATGCCCAGTTCTGAAGCAAAGCCCGCTGAGCGCATGGTGACTTCGGAAGATCATGGGGGGACTGCTGTCTCGAATCCAAAAAATGCCCCACCTCCGGCACCTGAAATCAAACCGCCTCCAAAACCTGTTGTAGCTGCACCTCTGGCGACACCGACGCCAATTCCTAAAACTGCGACCGAAGCCATTCAAAATAAAGGTACAAAAACCAAAGTGATCGTTACGCCTAAACCTCAATAATCGTGAGTCACATGAAAACCATCCTTTGCACCCTCATGACCATGAGCCTCCTTTTGGGGGCTCCGGTATTTGTAAAAGCTCAAGAATCCAGCCTGACCGTTGATGTAAAACAAGGTAAACCCGTAAAAATTCGCTACACTTCAAAAAGACACAAAGGCGACTCAAAAACGGTTCTTATAAAAGACAAACAAACCGGAAAACGCGCCCTTATTGCATTGCCTCTGGTGAATAATAAGGAAGGCCTTTATGAAGGAACATTCGTCATCGTCTTTGATGAAAAAGAGGAAGATGCTCCTAAAGGCGTGACCAACATCACTCTTGATGTTTATCCGATCCGCGCCACCAGCACGAAGATGGCCCCAAGCACAGATATCCGCAAAGCAAACCTAATTCTTTTGCAAAGCAATCAACAAGAAAAAGAACGCATTGCTTATGAACTAGCAGAATCTAAACGTCGTGAAGAACTTGAAAAGAAAGCCCTGGCGATGTCTGAGCAAGAACGCAAAAATCGACAGCTCAAAGCACAAAACGCCGCCGCGGCCGCCATGACCTTTTATCAAAATAAAGACTACAAGCAAGCCACCACAAAGTTTAAAGAAGCCATCGAAATGGATCCTTCTAATAACAAATACTATTTCCAATACGGTGTTTCGCTTTTTCAAGAAGAAGAATATCAAAAATCCCTGGTCGCCTTATCAATGGCTGAAGACGGTGATTATTCTCGCGTCGATAAAAACTACTTCATCGGCATGAATTACTACCGCATGAACGAACCGGAAAGTGCCTTAAAATATTTTATCGAAGTTCGCGATGAAAATGATGAAATGCTCAGTGCGACGGCCGCCTATTACGCGGGTATGTTGCAGTACAACTCTTCCCGATTTTCTGAAGCCAAAGACTCCTTTGGATATGTTTTAGATCGATCTAAAGATCCAAGCATGGATAATACGGCGGAATCTTACATCGAGAAAATTGATGCCATTGAAGAGTTTAACGCAAAATTCAAAGACAAATGGGCCTATGATCTTTATGGCGGCGTGATGTATGACTCCAATGTCCTCAATATTGCTGCCGCAAATGCACCCACTGATTTGGCCGGACTTCGTTTCATGTACGGAGCAAGCTTAGAGCGTCGACTGATTTACGATTACTTCAAAGAGTTTTCGATTGTTGGTAGCATCAGTGATATCTATTCAACCAGCACAAGTCTTGAAGCAAAAGAAGACCTTCAGAACGCCGATCCTTTGGTGTTCGGACTAAAAGCTCCGTTTAAATGGAAGACGAGTTTATTCGATAAGAGTTACTCTTTGACACTCACCCCGGGGCTTGAATCCATCATGATGAATGTGGACGGTGAAGGGGCGCGCGAAAATACCAACAACTCCACTTATCTAACGGTTAGTAACACATTCTTTCATTCGGAAAAATGGGTCGCAAACTATGATCTTGATATTCGCAATGATATTTCAAATATTGACGCCACTGAAGCCGATGATCAAACGGCCCTAAAAACCTCGATAGGTACCACGCAGATTTTCATCGGGGATCTAAAAACTGGCAAAACATATATTGCTGATCTGTTTCTGATCAACAATGCCGCTAAAGGTGATAATCAGAGATACAACCGCATCAATTTAGGCCTGACTTATGCGCAAAATTTTTACTGGCAAACTCAAGGTGCAGCTCGTATTGATTTTGGCACCGCGGACTATCCCGATTCTTCGGCTGGCAGAAAAGATTCAAACTATGGTCTGACTTTTTCTGCAAGTAAGCCGCTTACAAAACAGTGGAATACGTCTGTAAGTTTAGGTTGGAGCGACAACACTTCGAACGTTGACGCCTATAAATACGACAAGATCACAATCTCGAATATGTACACGTACTCAGGCGCGTTCTAATTCAAAGTGATCGCCGCCTGATATGTTGTTTTTCGCCCACCGGCTCCGGTCACAATCAAATGATACTGAGCCGCGGGGGCCATGGTTAAACAATCAAACTTCGTCGCCGTCTGATTTGAGATAGTACAATTATATTGAGAAGCCGGTGTCACGGTGTTTTGCAAAACCGCACTGGTCACGCTACCTAGAGATTCCCCGTACACTGTCACCGTTGCACCGAACGTTATATCAGCCGTCGCCGATGTTGGGTAAAACCGAGCGATAAAGGGAGTAATATTTTGAGCGATGCCGTTACACGTCCCGATTCCCGCTCCGTCCGCCCGATTCGAGCCAGCGCCGCCGCCAAATCCTTGAATAGTATTATCATACTGACTTGGAGAATAAGCCTCTAAGGCAATGGCGGTACTAGGAACACTGCATGAGCCCGTCACGTGAAGATGATTTCTGCCACCGCCTCCACTGCCACCACGCCCTAGCCCAAGACCCGAAGAGGTTTTCGCATAACCGCCGTTCGAACGCAGTTTCATTTCTGCTGATCCAGAACCCGTCACGTTTTGCGTGATCACGCGCACAGATCCGCCAGCTCCACCGGCGCCCCCCATGGTTGAACCACCAAACGAATTAGCGCCATCGGCATTTAAGACAAAACTATTCCCATTAAGCTCGATGGTTTTTGCATCTAAAAGAATCAAGCCACCACCTGATCCGCCGGCTGCATCGTATCCTCCGCCGCCTCCGCCACCCATAAAGACCTTGCCAAACAAGCACGAAGTATCCACAACTCCATAACCACATCCATATTGATCTCCAACAACAAGACCACCAAAACCATTTGCTAAGCCATTTCCGCCGGTACCACCGTGCCCGCCGCCACCTGGATGAATTGAGGGTGATGACAATCCACCAGATCCCCCCGAACCATTGACCGCAAAAGTCGTCGGCGTATCCGTATTTGCACCGTCATAACCTTGGCCGTCTTTGCTGTAAGCGCCACCGTTGTAACCACGAGTCGCGACATCAATTCCACCACTCGTGGTAAGTACAACTTTATCTTTCACACGGATAATCACGATCCCGGCCTCATGATCGGCACTGTCATTACTAAGATCACCGAATCCTGCCGCATTAAATGCGATGTTCGCGCCGTTACTGCCGTTAAAAGTCAAAGTATTGAAATTGGGAACACGAGTAATTACGAGTCGACAGAAATTTCGAGACGCCACCACTCCGCCCGCAGTGGCCGCCAAAGCCGAGGTGGTAATAGTGGAAAAACGCTCATCATCGACATTGATATTTAGCTCTGCTGACGCCACCGTTTGAACTATTCCACGAGTTCTAAATCCGACCACCGTATTGCCACAGCTGTTACCGGCGGCGACATAAAGCGCGACTTCATCACCGACCACAAATTTGGATGCTAAGCCCGTCAGTTTCGTTCCGATAACAAGATTTTTTGCACTGCTGCCCACGTTTAGGGACATCACCCGCGTGGTGGTAATAAGAGGCACGGCTTTTAAAGGACTGTTAACATTCCGTGGATCTGTCATCCCCGAACTTACTATGAAGTTTCCATCAGCACCCGTTCCGAAATCACCGTAACTGGGTGTTGATCCGCCTCCACCGCCGCCACTTCCATTTTGAAAATCCGGGCCTTTGCATTCTTCAAAGGATTGATTGGCATCAAACGTTAAATTAACTGCAACTTCCTTGGTTTGACCACCGATAAACTCCAGCTGTCCTGCTTCGCCCAAAAAATAAGGTTTTGAAAGTTGAGATTTATCCATATCTGCCGTGCCCGTAAAATCCTTACAAGCACTGGGATCTGCTGCATAAAAACCAAAAACGCCGACGACGCGGTCCTTGCCGGCTTCGACTTCAAAATCTAAAGTTTTTCCCTGTAAAACGCCACCCTTCCATTTTCCAAAAACTTTCATTGGGATCGTCGATGCTTGATTTTTATAGCACTGATTAGTTCTTAATGCAGCTTCGGGACCTGAGATATAGACACCAAAGCAGTTAAAGGGCGCATTACCGGAAAAGCCCGTCGGGATCACTAAGGACCAATCATCCGTTGATCCGTTTGAAACCAATGCTGATATTTTACCAGTCTGTACAACTTCGGGAAATTGGATGGAGAGTTTAGACTTGCCCCCGGCATTACGTTCACAGGCGTTAAGTAAAACCAAAAAACTTGTAAGAGCGAAAAGAATTTTGTGGTCCATGATATCTTTTCGGGCTCTCACATTTAGAAATAAAGTCGTAGGGTTGGACTTTCTATTTCTTGGTCATTACAAATACACCATCCCAGTTTTCGGGAGGAGGATTTGTAATGAATTCTTGGCAGCGCTCGACATAAACCTCGGCGACCGGGTCAACGGTTTCACCTTGGACCAGTGTCTCAAACTGAATCAAAGCCTCGGCAAATTTCTTCTGTTCATACTTACGATATGCTTCTTCAAAAATATCTAGCCGCTTTTTCTTATCTTCAGAGACGTTGCCTTCCGCCACCAGTTCAAAAATCCGCACGGGTTTGGTTTTCCCTTTTACTTTTACTTGATCTATCTCGCGGCAGACGAATTTTTCTTTCACTTCGGCATAAGTAAATTCGCTAATAATAACTCGAGTGCCATATTCTTTGTTGATACCTTCTAAGCGCGAACCCAAATTCACCGCATCGCCCATGACGGTATAGCTGCGCACGATGTTCGACCCCATATTACCTACGCTCATATCCCCCGTATTAATCCCAATACCGATATCGATCGTAGGTATTCCTTCTTTTTTGAACTCCTCTTGAAGCTCTGCTAGTTTCACGAGGTGCTGCAAAGCTGTTCGACAAGCTTCTTGAGCATGTTGTGGATAAGGAATGGGCGCACCAAAGAAGGCCATCAAAGCATCGCCCATATACTTATCCAAGGTCCCTTTGTTTTTAAAAACAATCTCGGTCATAGGCGATAAGTACCGACTTAGGATCTCTGAAAGCTTTTGCGGCTCTAAGGACTCGGACAACGTCGTGAAACCGCGGACATCTGAAAAGAAAACTGTCATACGCTGTTTACGACCACCTAGTTCTAAGTTTTCAGGAGCTTTTAGAACTTCATCCACGATGGCCGGTGAAACGTATTTGGCAAACGTGCTTTTTAGCTCTTTCTTTTTTCGTTCTTCGGTCAGGTATTTAAAAGTCTGTAAGACCGTAAAATTTAAGAACACCAAAAGGAACAGCGGAATAACGGCCGAAAGCATCACGTGGAATTTTAAGAACATTAATAAGTCCACGCCGACGATCAAGACTATCGCTGACATCGATACAACGATTCCAGCGACCGCCCCCGTTTGGGTCCACAAGATACTGAGCAAGATCCCTAGCACCAAGATCACCCATGGCATGACCTTGCCTTCCATTTCCCAAGGGACGAGGAATTTTTGATCAAACATTTGGGCTAAGGCCTGAACGTGGATTTCAGGCCCCGGAAAATTCTTTTCAAACGGAGTGACACGCAAGTCATAAACGCCGGTCGCCGTGGCGCCGATGATGACCATGCGATCTTTGAAAAAAGCTTTACGATCCATTTCTTTTTGATCGACCTTCCAGCGGTTGTTAGCTTGATCCCACTCCCTTTGAATCACTTTAATGGTGGGGCCTTGCCGCAAAATTTCTCGCGCAGAAACATGGGGAATAGAATAGGTTCCACCGTAATAGTTAATACGCATAAAGCTGTATTTATCCGTGGAAAGAGAGAAAACTTTCTTTTCAGGCTCTTGCGATGGATCAAAGATATCAAATCCCACAATCTCTTTCATTTTTGGATTGCGAGAACTTCGGTCCACGACCACCTGAGCCCGATAGCCCATGCCCGTTAAATATGTTTGCAGGGACAAGGTGGGAACAAAGGACGTTCCCATGCGATTCCCCGTTCGATAAAATAACGGCATTCGACGGACACTTCCGTCGGTATCTTGGAAAGCATTAAAGCTTGAGTTGAAATCCACACCTTCTTGTATCTTGGGCAGATTCGCTGTCCAATTCCATGAAGCCGGCAAGGGATGCCGCAGGACTTTATTTTTAAATTTTGCGATAGCGGTTTTTAATTCTTCCGGTTTCACATTAAAGGCCTCGGCATAAGCTTTATCAATATTGGCATCATGCCCAGGCAGAAATGAATCATGCTCCGTCAGCCAATCACGGCAAAATTCAAAGTTTCTTTTCCACAGTTGAATCTGCACGTATCTTTTTTGTGCATCGGTAAGCCGGTCTTCAGAAATTTTTAATTCATCTTTGATGATTTTAGGCTTTTGCACACCTTCATAAATTTCAAAGAAAGGATTTAATAGTTTTCCGAAGTCCACGGACTCATAAAAATCAGCACGATCTTCGACGACAAATGAGGCATTTAAACGCACAACGTCTCCACCATTGGCCCGAATAAAAGCTTCGTTCACGCAATAATCTTGATAAGGAAGCCATAAGTCCCCCGCGGGTTCCGCAAAACTGCCGGTGACCACTTTGTCGCGATGTTTAGTTAAAGACTCAGCCAACATTTGATCTGATGTTGGATCCCCGATTTGGGGTTCAGAAAAGATCACATCATAGCCAATGGATTTTGCGCCATCAGTAAAAATCTGATCTGTCATCTGCGCTATAACCTTACGAGCCCACGGCCAGCGCCCCACTTCTTCCAAAGAAGGATCATCAATGGCCACGAGTGCTACCGGTGCTGAAGTAGGCTCAACTCCGCGGATTTGCATTTTTAAATCGAGCATCTTTAAATCGAGGGTTTCTAAAAAACCGACAATGCTTTTGGGATCTTTTTCTTCGTTTCGCAAAGTTTGATAGGTATAAAACCGCATGGAAAGGAAGACGAAAACAACGGTGACCGCGACGCCAAGAAAATAAGAAATTTTGTCAGTTTTCATTCTAAATAGAATGATTTTATTCACGCAAAAAGACAATCGACCCAAGGATTGTCCTAGTCTTCGGTCGCGCGCAGGCGTACAGTGGCCTTATCATGAAACCGATCCCTTTAGATTTTAAAAAGCTCCTCACCGCCCGTTTCTTTTATACTTTCGCTGTACAAATGCAGGCCGTGATCTTGGGATGGCGTATTTATGAACTTTTAAAAGATCCTTTGGCGTTAGGATTGATCGGTTTGGTGGAGGCGGTCCCCGCAATTGGCCTTGCTTTGTACGCAGGTTATATCGTGGACAGATCTCGTCCACTGATCGTTTATCGTCGTATCATTTATCTTTCACTGCTCTCGGGCGTGCTAGTTTTAGCCGAACATTTATTTGCTTCGAATTTACCCATCATCTTACAAGCGACGATGCTTTATTCCGCTTCTTTTTTGACGGGCTTAGCGCGTTCATTTTCTCAACCCGCAATTTTTGCTTCAGTTCCACGTATCGTTGAAAGATCCGAATTACCGCGCGCGACCGCTTTAACAAGTTCGGTGATGCAGGTGGCCCGCATCGCAGGTCCTGCAGTGGGTGGCATCATCTTTGGATTTATGGGGGCTATCGTATCCTCGTCTCTGGTGTGTTTGATGTTAGTGATCGCTATTGCTGCGATGCTGATGATGAAAATTGAAATTGCGCCACCTGAAAATCGTTTTGAGCATGCATCCATCAAAGACGAACTTCTTTCCGGCGTGCGGTTTGTCTTTAAGCACAAACTTTTACTTCCGGCCCTTTCGTTAGATATGTTTTCGGTTCTCTTTGGTGGTGTAACGGCACTACTTCCCATTTTTGCTAGCGACATCTTAATGGTGGGCCCTAAAGGCTTAGGAGTTCTAAGAGCCGCCCCCGCCATCGGCGCCACATTGATGACTATTTATCTCGCCCGCGTTCCGGTCCAAAAAAATTCAGGCCGATGGCTGTTCACGGCCGTGACCGGATTCGGGGTCTGCATTCTTGTCTTTGGCGCAAGCACCAATTTTTATCTTTCAATGATCGCGTTGGGTCTCAGTGGCATGTTTGACAGCGTCAGCATGATCATTCGTTCGACGGCCGTTCAATTGGCATCACCGGATCATATGCGCGGAAGAATCTCTGCCGTAAATTCTATTTTCATTGGATCATCCAACGAAATTGGCGAGGTCGAATCCGGCCTTGCCGCTAAACTTTTAGGAACTGTTCCTGCCGTGTACTTTGGCGGGATCATGTGCCTGCTGTCGGTCGCGGTGGTGGGATACCTGTCGCCCGCGCTTAGGAAGCTTGACCTCGAGGAACTGCAAAAAGAGGAAGCAAAACTCAATCCTTAAGCGCCCTTCTTTGTCCCATGTAGTCCATCTAGACGGCTTTACCGTCACCTAACCCCCTATATTCGCTATGGTTTCATGAAACTAAGGCATCATTTTTGAAGTGCTGGGTGCTGAATAACGTTAAGTAACGAGTTTTAAAATATTAACCATTTGGTTAACTTTTTAGATAACTATTTACCAAACAGATCTGTCGATGGGTTTTGAAGCTTTGTATAACAGCGTCATCAAACGCTTACGAGTTTTAAAACCGAAAGGATACTTTATGAAATCACTTATCAAAAACGTACTTATCAGCAGCAGTCTGTTATTGGTTTTGACCGCTTGTTCTGAGCCGGTTCAAAAAAAATTGATCACCGTCAATGCGCAAATGGAATCCAACGAACTTGCCAACGCAGGTGAGCAATTGATGGTTCCTCAATCTTTGCATTTGGCAAATAAAGTTTTCGAAATGGCCTTAGCTAAAGATCCCGCAAATAAAAAAGCCCGCTTTTATCACACCTTCTTAAAACGCGTGATGATCTTTGAAGGTATTGTTCCTCGCATCCAACCTTATGTTGATAAATACGGAGAACCTGAAGTTTTCGCTAAAAGACTTAAAGAAATTCCCAATGGTCCCGCGCGCCAATTTTTATTAAAGAAAAAAGACGATGCGGAGCTCATCAAGAATGTCGCCGATATCCAGAAATTACTTTTAGAGTATCGCAAAGCTGCAGAAGACTTCAGATCTTTCGTTATTGAAAATGCCGATATTAATTTAGAACTTTACCTAAACCCAAACTTCTTTCAAGACATCGTGGAACAAAACAAATGGGATGCCTGTGAGATTAAAGAGGACAGCAACGGTTGGGAGATGACGTGCGATCCTTCAGAAATCGAAACAGTTAAAGTAAATATGGCGGACCTATTAGTGTTAAAGCAAATGGCTGCAGGAGATATCATTTACGCCACCGGAGCCACAAGCTATAGCTTTGGCACTATTGATGAGCTTATTAAGAAATCCGCTAACATGACTCCGGAAGCCATTGGCGAATCAGCAAAGCAAACAAAAGATTTTGGTCTTTTGATGAAGTCTCAAGGCTTAACAGCCATTCGCAGCCTGGGTTCGGATTTAAGCGTAGGTATGAAATGGGCCATTAAATATCAAGAAAGTCTTTGTAAACGTGATGAGTACGGTCGCATGGTGGCCCGCCGTGGATTTTTAACTAAAGACATTTGTGTCGATACCGTGAATGCAAACAAATCCGTGCAAGTTCTAGATAGCGTTCTTGCAGGAATCATCAATGCTCCTGTGGAATTAAGAGACGGCTCAACAACCACGACAGATTTTAATATCATGGTTCTGTTAGATAAACCTATTTTCGATTTACGCATGGTTATGCCGACTCTTTGGATTGAAGAAGGCCAACGTCCAAAAGAAGTCCCAGATGCTTCTATCGGCGGTCTACTACCGAAAGCAGATGCCAATACTTTATTAGAGAAAATCAAGTAGTCGGAAGAATTCATGAAACACTTGGCCAAGTTTTTAATCATGATACATCTTAGCGCAGGGGCTCCGGCCTTTGCGTCAGCTATTGAGGCAAAGATGTCTTCCTTTAAGATGAACGTGTGTTCATCGGAACAGGGATGCTTGGAAGTTGAAGCGCCTTTTTCTGAAGGCAGCCAAGCGCGCCCACTTCATCGACTCACTAAACCGGTGGTTACTTTAATTAAGAACAATAAAAAGACCGTTCTAAAAGCCGACACGGGATATATTGATCTTTCAGAAAATCAGCTGGTGCTTTACACCAAAACACACGGCTCCACGCAAGAAACGTATTTTAACTTGAACGACCTAAAACGTTTTGACGTACTTCATGGTGCCCGATGAATACGTTAAAAACACTGTTCATTTTTTTAATTCTTTCCAGCCTGATCGCCTGCCAAGGCACGGAAAAAGAAACCATTCGTGAAGTCATACGCGAACAAGGCAATCAAAATGAAGCTCAAGGTGGTGCCGACACTGGTGGTGGCGGTAACGGCGTTAACGGAAAACCATTAGAGGCGTATGCCGTGAATATGAAAAGCACCGGATCCTTTAAGCAATTGGTGCTGCCAATTATTTTGAAGGTTCAAGAAGCTCATCCCCGCTTTGCTTCAGACATGGTTCACATCGCGATTAATCGTAAATGGTATTTCGTGCCTGTGGATTTAAATAAACTTCCCGCACACGCCATCGGTGTCAGCTTTGGCGACAAAGACTTGCAACAGATGGCTTTGCAAAACCTCAGTGCGGTGTGGGTGGATTCAAAACTTTTTAACGCCAAAGAGATGAGCGAAGAAAATCGCGCCCAGCTTGTATTGCACGAGATCTTAATGGGCATTCGTTTGATGGCTTACAAGAACTCTTTGGACAACTGCTATTCTGAAGTCGCTTATCTGGGTATTAAAGAAGAAGACGCGGGCAAACATCGCCAACAACGCGATAAGTGCGCACAGACTTATGGACTGAGCAATCGCGACCGCAGCGGCGGAATCAAGTTATCCAAAGAGGACTATGACGCTATTCGCGATTTAGGATCAGAGCTTTGGAGCAACCAAGGACAAGTTTCGAAAGTTCAACTGGATGCCTGGCTTAACGCCAACGACTTCCGTAAGTATTAGTATTCAAACCAATCGATATTCAAACAGCGGACGGTCTCTGACTTTGACGGAATCACTTTTGCGGTGATGGACTGAACAAAGCCTGGAAGCTCCATCCGCACCCATTCTGCCACCTCTTCAGACATCGACATCGGACCTGAAAAGAAAAAATCTTCATCGCGAATTTGCGTCATCTTACTGGTGGCTTGAATGTGCCAGTTCTGCAAATGGCGACTTGCTAGTGGAGAAGAAGAAGGCAAGTGGATATGGGAGGGGCCCAGCTTGAGCTTATTCTTCTCCTCCACTAGCAAGTGGTGATCGATTAAAAAATCTAAAACTTTTTGAATATGATTGCGCGGCAGATTTAATCGGGTCGCTAAAACTTCCGCATTATTATACTGGCCAGTATCCGCCAGCATGCGCACACCTTGATAAACCCAACTGGAATAAAAAGTCATCTTGGCCGACTCATCAAGCTCTGTGGCTTTAAGGCGATTTTCTGTTTTTTTTGCTTTCTCTTGGCGCGATTTAATTTGGCGCAAAAATCTTTGTTGCAGCTTGTGACTGCCCGCTCTTCCATGATCGACAAGTAAAAGGAAGTAATCTGTTTCATCTTCGTCCAAAGCTAGGAAGTCACAAACTTCCGATGCGAGTTCTAAACTGAGATGCTTATCCCCTTTAAAAACCTGACTCACCATCGTGGTCGAAACATTGAGGGCTTGTGCCAAACGACGGTATTCACCAAACCCCCCGCGAGGCTGATTTTCAACCCAGGAGTTATAAAACTCTTTGTAGTCTTGAAATTGGTAAATCGTCACTGCCACACAACTATTAACCAATTAGTTAATAATTACGTCAACTATTTACTACATAACTCTATCGATCCTAGTGAGGTCGTAATACATTGCGTCAATTTATTGAAAGGACACGTTTATATGAAAACTCTTAGTATGATTATGATCTTGTTGACCCTGGGAACAACGGTCGCTTTTGCGCAAAAGAAGTCCCCTCCTCCGGCTGGAGACCGAAACTATCTGGTATCGACCTACCTCTGGAGTCCGACCCTGACATTTGGAAAGTACATCCATCCGCAAGGAATTTTCCAACTGGAAGCCGGTGGAAATATTTATCGCGATGCAAACATCGAGAGCCGATTTAGAATCAACGCCAATTATAAGCATTACTTTCAGAACTTCTGGTTTGGGAGTGAGTTTTTCTTAAAAGGCGGCGTAGAGTACATGAAAATGAGCTATTCGGCCAATGACTATAGCTCTACCCAGAATAAGGGTTTGGGTTTTAAGGGGGATAATATCTCCACGATTTTTGCCCTGGGGCACGAATGGCGCAAAAGATCTTGGGTTCTCGGTGTCGACTGGGCCAGTGTCCGCATTCCGCTGACTTGGCAGATTTCTGACGAGCGCGTTTCTACGGGTGCGGACTGGGAAATCCACCAGCTGCATGACGAAGAAAGCATTTATCTTAAGAACACTCGGTTTGAGTACTTTCATTTGTACATTGGCTACAACTTCTAAAGTCCCCAAATTAGACCTTTTTCTCTCTGTAAACGACCAAAGACTCCTCCTTTTGTCGCAATAGAGCCCCGACTCGTGCTGCGGGGCTTCAAGTCGTGGACTCCTCTATGATAGAGTGTTAGTTTCCAGACGCTATTTAAAGCCATTTTACTCCGACGAAGTCGGAGTGCAGACCAGCCCGAAGGAGTCCTCATGGATAACTCTCTCAAGAACGTCAAAGCTGACGTTCTAGATTCTATCGCACGCCGTGCACACTACCTTGCCACGCAGATGATCTGGCAAGCCAATCACCGTTCAGATAAAGAAAAAGGTGATCCTAAAGTGGGCGGTCACCCTGCGGCCTCTGCAAGTTCGTTGCACATCATGGGCGCTTTGCATTTGTTAGTTAAAACTGGTTTTGATCATATCGCGAACAAGCCCCATGCTTCTCCTACAGATCACTCTTACAACTATCTTCTAGATTTGCTTTTGAAAAATGATCTTAGCAAATTGACTCAAGAACAAGCTGATCAAGCGATGAATGGTCTTCGTAAATTCACTGATGGCAGTGAGTTTGTGTTCCAATCTTATCACTCAGCTTACGATCCAGATCACCACAACTTCTTCCCGTCTGGTACTGTAGGTATTCCACCAGTTGAAGCCGGTTACATGGCGCTGGCGTATCGTTACGCGCGTGAACATGGTTATGAAGTTCCAGATGCTCACTTCTGGGCGGTGTGTGGAGACTCTGAGTTCCGTGAAGGCTCCATGTATGAAGCTGTTCCTGACTTTGCAGAGCGTGAGTTGGGTTCTGTGACTTGGATTCTAGATTACAACCGTCAATCACTTGATGGTCACCGCATTACCAACAAAGATATCATGAACGGAACAGATGCTGACCGTGTTGAGCGCACTATGGCTGCCAACGGTTGGGAAGTGATCCAAGTTCGTCACGGTTCTAAACGCCAAGAATTGTTCGCCAAAAAAGACGGCGCGACTTTCAAAAATTTCCTAGAGAAAGAATTGGAAGATTACGAGCTGCAAGCGCTTCTTCTTGTTCAAGACATGAAGGCTTTGAAAAAAGGGATCGCTAAAGAACATCCAGACATGAAAAAATTCTTGGACAGCATCACGGACCAAGAATTGTTCGATGCGATTCGCGATTTCGGTGGTCACGACATGCTAGCTTTGGCCGATGCCATGTTGCAGTCTAAAAAATCAACTCGTAAACCGACAATCATCATTGCGCATACTTTGAAAGGCTGGGGCTTGAAGTCTGCAGCTCAACCGGGAAATCACTCTTCCCTTCCGCAAGAAGAAGAAGTGATCGAACTTAAAGCAAAACAAGGTATCACTGGCGATACTTTGTATAAACGCTTCGATGCTGGTTCGACGGAAGGTAAATTCTTAGCCGCTCGCGGAGAGAAGTTGCTAGGCGAAATCAAAGCGCAGCACGCTTTGAAATCTAAGAACCAAGATTATTTCATGAAAAAACTAATGGAGTGGGGCGAGATCCCAACTTCACTTGATATCAACACGAAAATGACTAGCTATCCGCATACGCAATGGATGCTCGGTCAGTTGACCGCGAAGTTAACTCGTATCGCGAACACTCCGCTGGATGAGAAAAAACTTTCTGACAAACAAAAGGCACTTACGCCAAATGAAAAACCATTCAAACTTCCGGGCGAGTTGTTCATTTCAATGGCACCGGACGTGGGAACTTCAACGAACTTAAATCCAGCGATGGATGGTAAGATCTTTGGTGCCCCCGTAGTTCAAGATTTGGAAACTGAGTTGGGTGTAAAAGATCACAAATTGCCAGATCTAGTTCCGGGCGAAGAAGAGTCTGATCGCTTCTTGCGTTTTGAAATCGCCGAAGGAAACGTAATGTCTTGCGTGGGTGCATTCGGAAAAATGCGCGACACCGTGGGCGTACCTATCATTCCTTTGATGACGGTTTATGACTTCTTCATCAAACGTGCGTTGGATCAATATTTCTATAACCTTTACTGGAAGAGCTCGTTCATTTGTGTTGGTACTCCATCAGGTGTGACATTGTCTCCTGAAGGGGCGCAGCACGGTTGGAAGTCTGATATCCAAATCCCGAACCAAATCACTTGGGAGCCGTTCTTCTGCCAAGAGTTGGATTGGATCTTAGTTGATACAATCAAACGTCACGTGATGAACGACAATGCGGGCCGCACGGGTACATTGCTTCGTCTAGTCACTCGCGGCGCAGAACAAAAAGACATGGTTCATTACTTGAAAAAACAAGCTCGCTTCAAAGCCGGTCTTGAAGGTTCTTTAGCTCGCGCTGAGTTCCCTATCACTGGTGCGGCGAACGAAGAAGAAGTTGGCAACATCGATGAAGGCCAAATGATGTCGACCATCCGTGAGGAAGTTTTAAAAGGCGCTTACTACTTAATCGATTACCGCGGATACGCTGGCTATGAGCCAGGTGATAACGTTGTTAACATCTTCTCTTTAGGAACGATGACGACAGAAGCGATCAAGGCTTCTGAAGCGTTGCTTGCTCGTGGCATTTACGCCAACGTGATCGTGGTGACTTCACAAGATCTTGTGTGCGGCATCCCGGCTCATGAAAATGATTATGAGTATTTGAAAAAGGATTTGGGCTTGAACTCAAACTTGTACTTAAGAAAAACGGATGACGTTTCTACAGGTGATTTGATCACTGTGGCTGGTAAACGTGTACCAGTAGTTTCAGTTGCCGACGGTGAAGCCGGTATCTTGGATAATATCGGTTCGGTGATCGGTGTTCGCCAAGAAGCTTTGGCCGTACGTAAACACTCTAAGTGTGGTCGTCCTTCTGAAATCTATGCTTACCACAGCATTGACGCCGAATCTGTCGTTGAAGCTTGCGGTAAAGTTCTTGCAGAAACAGCTCTTGAAAAAGTCATCGTTTCTGAAAATGCTTTAGGTGAAACTCACCAAGCTGAAGGACGCGCGGGTCACTGGACAGATTTGTGGCCGAGCAAGACCCCTGTTCATAAGCATTAGGGCGCGGACGCGCAAGATGTGGAACTGGACTAGATGAACTACGCAGAATTTGCCAACCAAGAACTCCCCTTCCAAGGGGAGTTCTTTTTAGCGCGAAACAAGAAATTCCAAGAGTTGATTTTCTTCGTGCATTTTTATGAGGGCAGTAAGAAGCAACTTCTTCGCCACATAAAACTAGTAAATTCTTTGGGCTTTGACGCCTTTGCCTTTCAACTTTCTGGCACCTTACAAGACTTAAAAGACCTCCACTTTCCGATTAGCGCAAAAGGCAAATTCGGCACCAAGCATATTTACGCCGATCAAATTGAACATCTTTTAAACCTGATCCCCGGCCAAAAAATCATGTTCACCTTTTCTAACCCCAGCGCTTCGGCGATTGAGGCGATGGCGCGCCGAGGGTGTTCTGACACTGTAGCCCTAGTCTGTGATAGTGGCCCCACAGCTCGCTTTTTACCTTCCGCACAGAAGTTATTTACCCACAATTACCATGTAAAACCTTGGGCCTTAACATGGGCATTAGCTCCTTTTTTAAGTTTGGGCTGGAGTCCCTTTTTTCATAAAGATTTAGTGCCGGACCTCAACACCTTCCCTGAAGGCTTTAAAATTCTTTCCATTCGTGGATGGAAAGACGAATTGATTCCGCCGACTCATATCGACGAGGTCTTTGAGCCCCACACGCAACTGCATTGGAGCAAGCTATCCCTTCCCGAAGCACAGCACTTAACGGGCTTGCGCGATTTTAAATCTGAATATGCGCCAATTTTAGAGCGTTTTCTTACGGGCGTAGCAACACCAGTATGATTGATTTTAAAGAATCGGATCCTTATCCTCTGTTAGCTTTTGATTCCTACACGTATCAAGAAGCTAAAGACCATGCGACCTTAGTGGACGACTGGTTGGGATTTGACTGCGAGCACGCCGAAGGCTCTGTGCGCCCGGCGGCGGGGCCCGCGCCCCAAACCTGGAGTCATCTTTCGACCCAATCTTTTCAAACACCCTACCTGGAAATTCGCGGCATCTTAGATCTTTTAAATCCCAAGAGCGGTGAAATCATCGTCGACTTGGGCGCCGCTTACGGGCGCATGGGATTTGTTTTAGCGAGGCACTATCCGCTAACTCGGTTTTACGGTTTTGAAATTGAATCTGCACGTGTGCAGGAAGCCCAACGCGTGATGAGCGAACACGGTATTGATCCGTCATCGATGGTGACAATGGATTTAACTCGCCCGACTTTTAAACTTCCTGTCGCTAACTATTATTTTATTTTCGACTATGGCCACGAACAAGATGTGCGTAAGACATTGCAAGATCTGAAAGAAGTGGCTCGTCAGCATTCTATCGAAGTGATCGCTCGCGGTCGTCTCAGTCGCGCATTGATCCACTCCGATCACCCTTGGTTGTCCGAGGTCAACGAGCCCCGTCACTTTGCTCATTTTTCGATATATAGGTCTTAATCTTATTTGAGTATAGCCCCGGAATGAGTTAAACCTGCCTCATCTTAGGGGTGATACATGGGTGATTTAGAATTCAAACTTTATAAAGTTCCTTCACAGTTTGGCGACTGGCTGGCTGTTTTTGAAGGCAAAGACTTGATCTATTTAGGCAACTACAGCCTGGGCAAAAAAAAGCTTGAAGAAGATGTGGGTGAATTCTTTCACGAACACTATCATTTCCATCTGGGCTCTTTTACACCCGTAAAATGGAACAAAGGAAATTTTTGGACTGGCAAACATGATATCAAACTGCAAGGTACTGAGTTTCAAGTACGCGTGTGGTTAGAACTTTTGAAAATCCCTATGGGAAAATCCTGGACTTACACGGAGGTCGCAAAAAAAATGCGTCGCCCTTCGGCGGTTCGCGCGATTGCTTCTGCGATTGCCAAAAACCCAGTATGTTATTGGATTCCTTGCCACCGCGTGGTGGGCAAAGGGGCGAGCAAATTAAAATACAAATGGGGACCGGATACGAAAGAAGTTCTTTTGCGTGCCGAAGGCGCGTTGAAGTAATCACCGAAATTCGGATCGACACTTCGTCGCTAGGTTCCTATTTTCTTTTAAAAGTTAGTATCAGAAATGCAAAAGCGAGCTTGGCCTTCGCCAGCTCGCTTTCGGTGGAATTTCCTCCGCAGAAGGAGAAACAATCCATGCGTAAATCTACCTATTTACGTTATCGGCGTGTTTTGAGTCTAACTAAAGCGGTTCTGGTCATATTATTTATGACCGCGACGCTTTTAAAACTGATTCGAGGATAAGCGCTCTTAGAGGAGTTTCTCTTTCCAAGCAACCCAAGTAACAACCCATCCAGGGACCTGTGACTGGGAAACGGATGGGATAACCTGGGGGAAGTGATACAGGGACCAGCTTGGCGGAGGCACTTCACTTTTTGCAGTTTGCGATATTGCGTAAACACCTTAAATCACTAAACTTATTAACAACTCAGCAACAATCAAAACCTTCGTCTATATTTACATACGCCCTTTGACTTACATATAATTTACATAGTAACTTATATGTAAATGGAGAGCGTTATGAAGTCTTTGGCCCTTCCCGAATTTAAAGACATTCCCTTTGTTTCTGCAGAACAGCTGCAACCCCCTCCCGGTTTAGCAACAGGGGTGAATGTGCTTGATGATTTCCTTTTATGGCGAGGTATCCCGCAAGGGGATCTTAGTTTATTTCAAGGTCTTCCCGGCACCGGTGCGACTTCATTATGGGTGCGCTTAGTAAAACAAGTGCATAACCAAAACAAATGGGCGGCGTGGATTAATGGTGATTCACAACTTTTTCCCACGCACCTGCAATCCCATGACATCAATTTAAAAAAATTGCTGGTGGTAAAAGAGCCGCAAGAAAAAGAACAGCTTTTCTGGTTGCTGCAAGAGTTGATCACAAGCTCGCTGTTTGAAGTGATTGGCTGTAACTTAAAAGAGTTGTTTTTAAAAAATCATCAGCTGCAAAAATTAAAACGCCTATGTCGCTTGCACAAAGTGGCTTTGGTTTTTGTAAATCAAAAAGTTTCCAAATTCGTGAATCCCTTATTCAGTCTGATGATTCACTTTCAACGCGACTTCGTCACTATCCAAAGAGCTTTACACCGTCCAACACCATTTAATATTTCTGGGAGCATGGTCCATGCGCACTTTATGCATCAATTTAAAAACCCCGCAAGAAAGCTCTTGCGCTGAGGCGTTTCTCCATTTAAGTCCGCGCGTGCAGTACCGTTATCCACATTATGTCTTTGTGGAAATGGAATCTACCGCGTACCTCTTTGGCGGTGAAGAGGGTCTTTTAACTAAAGCTTTAGAAATTGCCGTTAAATTTTCTAATGATCCTTCCGTGGCAATTTCAGACACTCCGGCCGCCGCGCAAGTGTTTGCACGCTGGCGCCCGCTTTTTATTTGTCCTGTGGGCAAAGAACACGAAGGCTTTCGTGGTTTAGGTTTAGATGCCCTCAAAGATCTTGAAGGGCTGCACCCGTGGCCACAAAAACGCCCGGTGGAACATATGATTTCGTTTTTTCACACATTGGGCGTGCATGGCTTAGAAGGCGTGCATGGGTTTCGTTTAAATTCGCTGCGCGAAAGATGGGGAGACTTCGGTGTTTTACTTTGGAATCGTTTGCACTCTCAAGACGCTCAAGTCATTTCTCCTCTTATTCCTCGCGATCCTCTTGTGGGCTATGGCTACTTTGACGATCCCATAGGAGCGGTGTCGTTATTGATGGCGCGTTTTAAGACGAACTTTAACGTTTTGTTTGCACGCCTAGAGGGACTTTCCCGTTATGCCGCAAAGCTTGAGCTGACCTTGCACTGTGAGTATTCAGATAGACGCTATAATATTGTCATTGAGCCGATCACCCCGACACGTGATCAAGCTTTGTTTGAAGACTTATTAGAAAAGAAACTGGCACAGCTAAAACTTGAAAATCCGATTCGTGAATACGAAATCTCGGTTTTAGATGTGGCCGAAAAAATTCAGCAGTTGGATTTTTTTGAACCTCGCGACAACAGCGAAGACCGCTGGCGCCGCCTGATCAGCTTTGCCCGACAATCCAATTGCGAAATGGGTTTTTTGCAACAAGAAGCCAGTCATTTTCCTGAACAAAGTTTTCGCTTAGTCACCGATTGGCCAGAAGATTTTAAGCCCCAAGACTTAGTGGAACGAAACGAACAAGCTTTGCAGGTCAAATCCGTGTACGCCAAAGGTTTAGCCTCAAGCCCTCGTCCGTCTTTGCTTTTAGAAAAACCGCAAGCCTTAAATGCTTCGGAAGTACAAAGTTTGAAATTTGTTTCGTCACTTCCTAGCGAACGAATTGAATCGTCTTGGTGGCAAGTCAGCGTGCAAGATTTAAAAAACAGAGATTATTATTTTGCGCTTTCACATCAAGGTCAGCTTCTTTGGGTTTTCAGGGATCGCATCAACTCGCAAGTCTATCTGCATGGGTATTTTGATTAATCTGAAAGTGATCGCACATGTTATTTAGGCCTAATCCACGCAATCTGCCCGCGGTGACGCAGTTTAAATCCAAACTGCCCTCCATTCCGGTAAAGGGTTTTGTGGAACTTTTAGGAAGAACGAATTTTTCGTTTCTGCAAGGCGCTTCTTCCCCTGAAGAGATGGTTCAGCAGGCCATTTATTTTGGCTATGACGGACTGGGTATTTGTGACTTAAATGGTTTATACGGAGTTGTTCGTGGTTACCAAGCCGTGCACGCCCCTTCAAGTTTTGAGGCCGCCCCCAAGGCCAAAGATGGTTTTAAATATCTGATCGGAACAGAACTGACCTTGACGGATGAAACCAACATCACTTTGGTCCCCGTAACCAAGAAAGGCTATTCCAACCTTTGCGAAATCCTGACATTAGGCAAACGGCAGGCAGCCAAAGGTTTTTCTAAGTTAAGTTTGGATCAAGTCGCCCAGTTAAACGAAGACCTTTTATGTTTCGCTTTGCCCCCATGGACTGACGAACGCTTTGAAAGTTTAAAAAAAATATTTGAGGACCGACTGTATCTTCCCGTGTGGAGAGATCTCACGTGGGAATCACATGAATTTTGCTTACAGGCTTTTAATCTTGAAGACAAATTTCAAGCCCAACTGTTCGTCACGCAACGCCCGTTCATGCATGCACATGACCGCAAACCTTTATTTGATGTGGTGACTTGCATTTTGCATCATACAACTTTGTCAGAAGCCAAAAATAAATTGATCCAAAATGCCGAACGTTCTTTAAGAACATTGGAAGAGATTGCATTTCTTTGGCAAGATCGCTTAGACCTTGTGGAAAAAACGGTGGATATCTCCGCACGTGTGAAATTTAATTTGAACGAAATCCGTTATCGCTATCCTACTTCTAACCTTCCTGAGGGCATGACGCCGTCAGAATATTTACGACATCTTTCTTTAGAGGGAGCAAAAAAGAGATTTCAAAATATCACTGACGAAATCTTATCGAAAATCGAACATGAACTCGCCCTGATTAAAGAGTTAGAATACGAAGATTACTTTCTGACGTTAAAAGAAATCTGCGACTTCGCCGACAGCAAAGGCATTCTTCATCAAGGTCGCGGATCGGCTGCCAATTCGGTTGTTTGTTATTGCATTGGCTTAACCTCAATAAATCCGATTGAATTTAATCTTTTATTTGAAAGATTTATTTCACGCGAACGGCAAGAACCACCGGATATTGATATCGACTTTGAACACAGTCGTCGCGAGGAAGTGATTCAGTATATTTACGAAAAATACAACGAGCGCCATGCCGCCATGGTGTGCACGGTCATCCGGTACCGTTCGCGTATGGCCATCCGTGAAACTGCCAAGGTTTTTGGAATCCCTTTAGCCACTATCAACTCAATGATCAAGTTTATGGGTCGCGATGGCTTTAGTCGCTTGATGGAGCCTGAAGCGGCAGAAAGATTTGGGCTGCCTTTACCCCAATGGAAAATGTTTTTGCATCTTGCCAAACAATTGCGTGGCTTTCCACGTCACTTAAGCATTCATACGGGGGGATTTTTAATCACTCAAGACCCTATCACCGAAATGGTACCCGTAGAAAAGGCCACCATGAATGGCCGCTATGTTATTCAATGGAATAAAGATGATGTCGCCGTTCTAAAACTCATGAAAATTGACGTTTTAAGCTTAGGTATGCTGACGTGCTTAAGAAAATGTTTTGAGCTTTTGCGGGATCATAAAGGGTTGCATTTTACATTAGCAAGCCTGCCTCATGATGACAAACCGACTTATGACATGATTTGTGAAGCCGACACCGTCGGGGTTTTTCAAATTGAATCACGCGCGCAGATGAGCACCTTGCCCCGCATGCGCCCCCGCTGTTTTTATGATCTGGTTATTGAAGTCGCCATTGTGCGCCCCGGCCCCCTGCAGGGGGGCATGGTGCATCCGTATTTACGACGACGCCAAGGTTTAGAAAAGGTTACTTATCCCAGTGAGATTCTAAGGCCTATCTTAGAAAAAACTCATGGCGTGCCCATTTTCCAAGAGCAAGTTATGAAGATTGTCATTGCGGCCGCAAATTTTTCTCCGGGTGAATCAGATCAACTGCGCCGAATTATGTCCTCAGCTTGGCGCAAACAATCCACCATGGACAGTATTAAGCAAAGAATCTTGGATGGATTTTTACAAAACGGAATTTCTTTAGAATATGGTGAACAAATCTATAAAACCATCGAAGGCTTTGCTAACTATGGCTTTCCTGAAAGTCACGCGGCAAGCTTTGCTTTACTTACATACGCCAGCTGCTGGATTAAAAAACATCATCCCGATGTTTTCGCCGCAAGTCTGCTCAATAGCCAACCCATGGGTTTTTATGCTCCTCGCACAATTGTGGCGGAAGCTCAACGCCACCACGTAAAAGTCCACCCTTTGTGCGTGCAAAGTTCGCATTATGATTACACACTAGAAGATATTCCGGGCGGCACTAAAGAAGGACTCAGAGCCCTGCGCGTAGGGCTTCGTTCGCTCTATGGTTTACCCGAAGAACTCATGATGCGAATTGAAAGCGCGCGAAAAAAAGACGGTCCTTTTCAAAGCCTTACTGATTTTATTCAGCGCACCTCTCTGCCACGAAGTGCTTTAGTCAAACTGGCCGCCGCCGGCGCTTTTGAATGTTTTAACACCAATGCCCGCGAACTGATCTGGCATTTAGAATCTTTAAGCCTAGATCAAAAAAGTTTCTTATGGGGCATGCCCAAAGAACAATTTGCCAAAGACGACAACGAAGAGCCAGAGGATTTGCCTTTTGAGTCCAACTGGGATCGCCTGCGTCGCGAATATGACAGCAAAGGTTATTCCGTGGATTCACATCCTATTTCAGTTTTACGGTCTTATTTACACGTAAAAAATCGCGAGCTGATTCCGCAAAGATTTGTCCCTTACTATTGCTCAACCGATTTAAAAACTCTCAAACACAAATCTAAGGTGCGCTTAGCTGGTCTTGTCGCGATCACTCAACGCCCTCCGACGGCCAAAGGCATGTGCTTTATCAGCTTAGAAGATGAATTCGGTATTATGAATATCGTCATTCACCCCGATGTTTACGAAAAAGACCGGGTGACTATTTATGAGCGATCTTTATTAGAAATCCAGGGCCAAGTCGAAAAGGTCGGCGGCCAGATCAACGTACGTGCGCAAAGGGTTTTGCCTTTGCAATAGATCTAAAGCCAATGATAAGGTTTTTGCATGATTCGCGAAGCCATTCTGTATCTTATTACTCCCAAAACACCTTTAGCTAAAAAATATGGCTTTTTATATGAATCCATCGGACTGCAAGCACGCTTTGAACGCGTTAAAAAACACTGGCTTCCGCACCTAAAAAATTGTCAGGATGTTTTCTTAGAAAGCCTGCAAGATCTGCCGCAAAAAAAATCAGTAGTGATTTTAGGCAGTGCCCATTTACATGAAATCCCCTTGCACCTTTTAGTGGAAAACTTTGAACAGATCACCTTGGTGGACGTGATCCACCCCTGGCGCCACCACTGGCTCGCAAAAAGAAACCCTCGGTTGAAGCTCGTCACTCAAGATCTTTCCATGATCCTGGAAAATCTTGAGAACTTAAAAAACTTAGATGAATTACGAGCTTATTTAAAGAAAATTTCTGATAAAGAACTTTTCTACTTTAAAGCCGACCTCATTGTTTCTAGTAATATTCTTTCACAGCTGGCTTTGCTGCCGATGTCAGCCGTGGAAAAGAAAATAAAAAAGAACTTAGAGCTGTCTGAAAAAGATGAAATTTCGACGGTCGTCACAGAAATGCATTTAAAAAATCTTAAAAACTGCGAAGGCAAAAAGCTGATTTATTGCGATCGCAAAGTGATTTACAAAGACCCCCAAGGGGAAATCATCTATGAAGGATTCTACCCCGTTTCTTTTGCGGGTTTTAAAAAAGTAAAAGAGTGGATGTGGCTTTTAGCCCCTTTAAAAGAGGCCTCTAATAAGTATTCAATTGAAATGAAAGTCGAAGCTTACGAGGCGTGATTACTTTTTGATGGCGATATAAAGTCCTTCAAACGTCGGCACCACGGCTCCTTCGTAAAGATTTGGATCGGCCAAGCGACGATTGAATTCCTGCATAATCGAAATCTGCTTTTCCGAAAAACGTTGAGTGGTCGTTCCACCCCACACCGCTCCACTTAAGAAAATATTATCGGCTAAAATAAGTCCGCCCCGGCGAAGATTTTTTTCTGCCCACAAAAGATAATCCAAATAAGCCGCTTTATTGCCGTCGATAAAAACCCCATCAAAAGGGCCTTGAGCCTCAAGCTTTGGCAATTCTTCGCGCGCGTCCCCGATAACCAAGTGGACTTTCTTTTTACTTTGATCCAACTGACTGAACACGCTGTGCGCTTTTTCCGCGTGCTTTGGATCTTTTTCTAAAGTCCAAAGCTCCCCGCCTTCGGGTAAAGCCTCAAAAAAATATTGCGCCGATAACCCCGTCAACGTGCCGATCTCGACAAATTTTTTAGCGCCATGAACTTTTAAAAGAGTTTTCACCAACGTCGCTTCGGCCGGCGAAATACTGATGCGCGCAAGTCCCAGATCTTCAGAGGCCTGACGGGACTGCTTTTTGAGGCTGTTTTCTTCTTTTAGAAGCTGAGCAATATACGAATCTTGGGCGGTTTGATCTATTTCACGCATAGACTCACTTTGCCACACAGTTTTGGCGTTGTCGACGTCTATGGGAAGCGGCAAGATAGTGCCATGAATCCACTTTTGATTTTTGACCTTGATGGCACCTTGATTGATTCGGCTCCAGATATTGTCGTGGCGGTGAACCGCACTTTGGTGAATCACGGAAAACAACGCCTTAAAGACGACGTGATTATCGCCCATATCGGTGAAGGGTTAAAAAAACTAATCGCTGATATCTTTATGGCCGACAACCTATCCCCCGCCGCGATCATCGAATTAGAAATGGAATTTCTAAGAATTTATGAAGAAGAAATGCTGAATCGCACGAATATCTTTCCGGGTGTCGAAAATTTTCTGGCCACTTACGAGGGCCCCATGGGCATCGTGACCAATAAAAATGAACTGCCCGCAAAAGCAATTTTGAAACATCTGGGGTTGGATAAATATCCGTGGGTGGAAGTCTTTGGGGCCGACACCTTAAAAGAGAGAAAGCCCCATCCCCTGCCTTTGCAAACCATGATGAAGCTTGCCAAAAAAACAGAACAAGAAACCTTTATGATCGGCGACGGAATTCCCGATGTTCTTTCCGCTTTGCGAGCCGGAGTTCGATCCATCGCCATTGGTTTTGGCTACACCGCAACGAGTTTATTAAATGAGCACGATCCTGTAGCGATATTGAGACACTATGACGATTTACCTCTTATCTTGAGGGAACAATCGCAAAAAACCCCGCGTACCTAGACCTTTATCCATAAAGCCAATGGTAGGTTCTCCCGATAAAAAAGAATCAGTTTTAGGGGGAACTTTGAAGACTCAAGGTAAGGTGTGGATCATTTACGACGCTGAATCAAAGACACAGACAAAACCTATGTCTGTGGTTCAAGCTCAAGTGACCCTGCTTTCAGTGGCTTCTAAAAATCCTCATCGCTTTTTTATTTGGACACCTGGCTGGGATGAATGGATCTGCGTTCACGAGTTTTTAGACTCAGATCAAAAATATTTCGCCATCATTCAACCTCCAAAACCCATGGAAGCGCCTGAAAAACCTGATACGCAAACCATCACCGTCACACAAAATGCGCCGGCAACAAATCACGCTGATAACGTTTATACCCAAGTCGTCGTTGGTGAAGAGCCCATCAAAGATGAATCGGTAGATGAATACTGGCGCCAAGATTTTAATGGTGACCAATTAGATCTAAAAAAAATCGCCCAAAAGATGGCGAAGTCTGAAACTACGAAAAAGAAAGTTTCAGGACATAGTGTCACCAACGCAAAAATCGCAACAAAGGCTAAAGATTCTAAAGAGCCCGCAACGGCCGTCAAAGAATCCGATCGCCGCAAAGATCCTCGCCATAATTTTAAGATTGAAGTCGTGTTGGTTTCGAAAGTTCGCTCTTTCAGAACTTATTCACGCAATATTTCTTTAAGCGGAACTATGCTTGAAGATGAAATCCCAAAAGACTTTTTAAATAAGCCCTTTGATCTCATCATCACCAATCCCTTTGAACCTGACCCGACAAAAGCCCGGTTGTTATTCCGCGCAAAGATTGTCGGCGATCTGATCGATGCTCGTCGCTTGATGTTCATCGAACAAGATGTCGCTATGACATTGCGTTTGGATGCATTGTTAAAGGCTTACGTTGCCTACCAAGCTCAATTACGAAAATCCGCCGGCTAATATTAAAAGACTCTCACAATTAGTCTAGATTTGTTGAGAAGCTGTCAAGAGCCCTCAGTCTCATACCGATATTCTTAGCAGAGCTAAGATAAGGAGTTAGAATGAAAGCCTCTAAGCGCTTTGTTCTATGTGGTGCGATTTTGGTGTTCTCTGTCTCTTGCCAGCAGCCGGTGGTAGATAATGCAGCCTTGACCGCACATAAATTTTTGTACGTCGCCAGCGGACAATGCTATTCAGGAAATGGTATCACCACTTTTTCTAATACCACTTCTTCAAATTTGATCTTTACGATCAATACCGAAACGGGAGTTCGAGATCGCATCATTGCTGATTTCTCCGCCTCTCCGGCTTCCGCCGGTGATACACCGTCATCGATTGTTGATTGGGACCAGGATAATCTTTTAGTCTATGTTCGTGTGGGTACAACGGCTCGCTTAGAAACCTTGCCTAAAAAAGGCGGCACTCGAAATAGCTTTGGTACCACCCCGGCCTTAAGCACCTTCATCACGACCGCTCCAAAATCAATACAAAAAAGTTCTGATGGTGGCGCCCTTTTAGTGCGCACGGGCTTTATTGAAAAAGTCACCGCCTCGGGCGTGCGTAGCGGAACTCCTTTTGTGAATAATGCCTTGGGTGCAACCTGTGGGACGGCCAATGCTCTTTTAACAGATGTCGTGGTGTCCGCGACCGGCCGAGTGATCACGGCAAATGGAGCTGCTTCTCCGAACAATCGCTTGATCAGTGTTCCAGCAGCGGGTGCTAACGGAAGCTGTGCCGCGGCGATGGCCGCCCCTATCACCACAACTTATCCCGTGGCGATGGTCTTTGATAAAGCGAATAGTAAATTAATCGTCGCTTATGCGGGTTCAGCAACGACCGTAAACGTAAATAGCATTTATGCTTATAACTTTGATGAATCAACAGGTGTCATCAGTAACGCCCAAAAGATTTATGACTTAAGCGATTATCCGACCACTTATAATTATTTGCTGTACGGAATTTCCGCGATGACTTTAGATGCCGAGACAAACACACTTTATGTGGCGACCGCCATTTCAACGGCGACAACAGTTGTAAACTATGCGATCGAAAAGTTTTCTTATAATGCGGCGGCGATCGGAACCAACAACGCGACAGTTTTGACCAAATCCGGATCTTTACCATTTTATAACTATGGCATCGATACGAAATGCATCTCGAGTATGGTGGTTGGAACTGTGACCGAAACGCCGGCCCAAGAATAACTAGTTGGCGGAACCTGTGAAGCGAAGACTCCAGCGCACCAGGTTCCCCGTCGTCCCCGCCTTGGCATCGATCAACTTGATTGTCCAAACGCCCGCAGAGCTTTCTTGATAAAAGGCATTAGATAAAAAGACGTTGTCTGTGTAATTTGCTAAGTTTGTGAGCGAGTTATTCATATTCACCAGATAACTTTTCATCCCCGATGGAGAAGTTAACTCCACCGCTATTTGAGAAATATCCGCATGGGATACTGTCAATCTAAGTTGAACCGATTCAATTCGCACCGAACTTGCCACGGTCATCGAGTCGGTCACTCCGGGGCCGGAATTATCCGGAATAGCTCGAGTCACGGCACGAACGTTGTCATCAAATTCAGTTTCGATAAAAGTCCCAAACGGCGAAGTGTATTTTTTGGCGTAAGCCACCGCCGCATCCACATCAACACGGCCAAAACCAAACCAGTTATGAAACTTAAAACCAGCACTATTTGTTAACCAAGGGTATTCATAAATGACCACAGGAATAGGCGTTCCTAAAGGATGGGTATACAACGCCGTCGCATCTGGAGAAATTTGCACCGCGGTTTTAGCTAAAATATATTTTACATCTCTCCATGTCAGTTTCGGATTGGCTTCCAATAGTAAAGCCACCACCCCGGAAAGAACCGGTGCTGCCGATGAAGTTCCATTGAATGTGACAGAGTAACTACAGCCTATATTTCCATTAGCCCCACGTTCAAATTTGGGCCCAGAAGAATTTGAAAGAGCAAAACCATAATTACAACCGGATCGATCCGTCGTGACCATCGCCGGATCCGTATCACCAAATTCTCCACCAAAAGAAGAGATCCATACGTTTGATCCGGGAGAAGAATAAGAAGCCGCTTCGCCCTTGGCATTAAGAGCTCCGACTAGAATCAGGAATGGACTTGAGTTATCGCCATCAAAATTAGCATTTCCTAAGCAATCAACCGAAGTTCCCGCACAGGTGACGTAATAAAAATTTCCCGCCGCCTTAACGTAAATGGCACCTTTACCACCGCGTAAAGTCAAAGCCCCCGAACGCAATTGATTTTGAAACACGGCCAAAGGAACACTGACGGTGTTTTGTTTTGACCCCCAGCTCATATTAAAAACATCGATATTGCCACTGGCTTGATCTAAAAGCGTTGTTTCGGTGGCCGTCACCCCGTCAGACAAAAAATTCGCCGAAACAATCGAGGCGCCATAAGCAACCCCCTTACTGCCAAACCCGTTATCGGCGACCGCCGCCACAAGGCCCGCGACAGCTGTACCGTGATTGTCGTCCGCAGTTTTCGGTTCTGAAGTGTTATACAAATAAGGATACGCTTTTGAATAATCGCGCGAAACCGTACCATACAGATAATTGCCCGTCAGATCCTGATGAGAATCTTCGACGCCATCATCTGAAATTAAAACTTTCACGCCACGTCCAGTAATACCAGCACCCCAGGTCTTAGCAATATTTAAATCTACGCCCGCCGTGCCGCCATTGGTGGCAAAAGCCTTCTGACCGGTATTCTTGATGTGCCAAGCATGTTCCAACAAAGGATCGCCTAACGCCACCGCCGCCTCGAATGCGCCTTGAGAGCAGTTTGTAAATAGCACCGACATCGGAATACAAGTTCCAATTAAAAAGGTAAAAATGAAAAATTTCCGACGATTAAAATTTTTCATACTGACGATCTAAGATCTCCATTTTCACTTCTTTAACTTCAGGTGCTTCACGTAAAGCCTCTTGCAGGCCCTTTAAACTAAAAGGCACTTCACTGGAAGTGACATAGTAAGTTTGAATATTCGGAAACGAGCTCACAAGTTTTAACTGTGATGACTGAGAAAGAAAATCTGCCGAAGCCCCTTCTTCTAAAACCACCGCAAACATACCGGTGACAACGCCCGCCGTATTTAAATCCGTTCTTAAAACCACCAAAGGTTTTGCAGGATCAAAATTTTCCGCAGAATTGACCTGCCCTTCGGTCACTAAGAAATATCCATTCACTTCACCCAAGCGATTTCCCGAAGGTTCGCCTTGAGTTTTGGGATAGGCTGAAACGCCACTCCATATTTTCCACGCTGTTCCCGCAAAAGCTGGATCCTCAACGAGCTTTGCCCCTTGGGTGTTGTAAGATTTTTTACCACCTAAGGGTCGATCTGCAGACCTTGCTCCCCTCGGAGGAGGACCTGCGGGATTTGAAGATGAAGATGTCGTTTCAAAAGTCGATGAAGAAATAGAATCACGAGGGTTCTGCGCAGATTTTGCGACTGCATTTTGAGTTGTCTCTTCAGACGGCGAGGAAACTTCAGCTGCCGGAGATAAGATATCCGCCGCCTCTTTGTTAGAGCGCAAAAAGAAAACGGCTAAAGCCGCCCCAATAACTAAGATTGTGACTATCATTCCACGACGTGACATTCAGTCTTTCATTTTAGCTAATAAACTCTCAGACATCTCTGATTTTCTAAGAGAATTATTGTCAAACTATGGAAGGGTCCAGGTTTCTCAAACTGAAACAGGACCTAAGGCGGTTATCGGTTCAGCTTTAAAAGCGTATCGACAGTTTTTTTAAGCTTATCAACGTCGAAAGGCTTTTTGATGTAATCATCTGCCCCGATCTCAAAAGCTTTCTTCATGTCATCATCCGAAGCTTTTCCCGAAACAAAAACGAGCGGAATTTTTTTTAGATCTTTGTGTTCTTTAAGAAGTTGCGCAAGTTCAAAACCGTTCACCCACGGCAGACCCACATCCATCAAAATCAAATCAACGGTGTGTTCATCAAGGGCGGTGGAAAGCTCCGTACCATCTGCCGCAAGCTTAGTGACGTAACCTTCAGACTCTAAGATTCTCTTCAGGGCCAGACGCATGGTTTCGTCGTCTTCGATGACCAGAATCACCTTGGGATCTAACTTCTTTTTTGCTTCACGAAAAGAGTCCAACGGAACGACTTCCTGACCGGCAATACGTGCCTTGGTCATCTTTTCGATTTTGCTAATTAGATCCTTCGTATTGATTCTTTTATCCTTCATACAATCCTTGTAAGAGAACCCTATTTATGAAGCTTTATGCTTCTTGGCCCTCAAGCCATCTTTCTGCATCGATCGCAGCCATACAACCTGTACCGGCCGCCGTGATCGCTTGGCGATACACATGATCTTGCACGTCCCCAGCGGCAAAGACACCAGGAATTTTAGTATATGTGGAATTAGGCTGGGTGATCAAATACCCTGTTTCATCCATATCCAACATTCCGTGGAACAGTTCTGTATTAGGCTTATGTCCAATGGCTAGGAATAGACCCGTGATAGGAAGTTCTTTGACCTCCCCATTCACCGTGTTTTTAATTCTAGCCCCCGTCATGCTTTTGCCATCACCCAAAACTTCGGTGACTTCGGTATTCCACATAATTTCAATTTTTGGATTTTGCATCACACGTTCAGCCATGATTTTAGAAGCACGGAAACTGTCACGACGATGCATTAAAATAACTTTGCTGGCAAAACGAGTGAGGAACATTGCTTCTTCCATCGCTGTGTCACCGCCACCCACAACACCAATTTCTTGATTGCGGAAAAATGCGCCATCACAAGTCGCGCAAGCCGAAACCCCGCGATTGGCATATTGTTTTTCTGAGGGCAGACCCAAGTATTTGGCCTTAGCACCCGTAGAAATGATGATGGTTTTTGCAAGATGCAACTTATCACCAATCCAAACTTTGAAAGGTCTTTGTTCAAAATCTACTTTAGTCACATTGCGAGTGATAAAACGCGTGCCGAATCGTTCAGCCTGTTTGCGCATCACTGCGATAAGATCAGGACCCGTGATCCCGTGTTCAAAGCCAGGAAAGTTTTCAACCTCCGTGGTTGTCATCAGCTGACCACCTGATTCTTCACCTTCGATCATCAATGGAGATAAATTGGCACGTGCGGTGTAAATAGCCGAAGTCAAACCCGCAGGGCCTGAACCGATGATGATGACATTTTCAATTTTTTGATCTGGAGTCATAAATAAACCTCTTTGATAAATCTAAACTACCATAAAAGTGGTCTATTTCATTAGTTCTTTGCAAGTTTTGGAGTGCGTCAGCTAGAATGAGACATGCCTCGCATCAGCTTTAAAAAAAACAACCACGCGCCCATTGAAGTTCCCCTGAATACGAACTTGATGAAGGCTCTGCTTCAAGCGGATCTACCAGTCGCATCAAGCTGTGATGGTGATGGAGTGTGCGCCAAATGCAAAATAATCATCGTTGAGGGCGCCGAAAATCTTTCTCGAGAAAATGCCACCGAAATATTCTTAAAGGAATCCAATAATATTCCCCCTCAAGCGCGCATCAGCTGCCAAACTGGAGTTTTGGGAGACATCGTCATAGACGCCACTTATTGGTAAATCAATTTTTTCTATTTTAAAATCTTTCAATTCCCTGATCTTGAAAGGGAACTCCAGGAGAAACCGGCTCCACTTGAGGTCGATCCCAACCTACCGCCTTTGAAGGTTCATGAGGACAAGCGGCTTTATCTATTTGCATAAAGCGTATGCCTTTGCGTCCACAGACCGTCATCGAGCCGCGAGTCGTGGTAGATAAGCTGTCATCAGGAAGTGCGACCGGAGACGAATCTTGCGGACCCGGAACGGCCGCCAAAGAAACATCTGCCAGAAAAAAACCAACAAAGATAAAAAGCGGAGTCAATTTCATCGGACACCTCTCACGACATCTATTCTAAGTTATTTAGATGCCGTGAGCGATGTGACTTTTAACGCTAGACCTTTTGCAAGCGAACTAGATTGATTTTGATACCTTCTCGCAAAAAGATTTTTTCGAAAGCCGTCTCAAAATTTTCATTTTTCATTTCAGAATTATGAAGGTCTTGGGTTTCAAATAAAATCTTATACGGCGACTGGCGGATTTCATCCATCGCCCATAAGAAGTAAGTCAAAGAATCGGTTTTGAAATTGATGAAAGAACCTGGCTTTTGCAAGCGATGCAAGATCTCTAAATTTTGCTTACACACAAAACGGTTTTTGGGTTTTTTTGGCGATGTCCATGGATCCGGAAAGTGAATATAAACGTTATCGATTTCACCTTCCGTGAAAAGCTCATCGATATTAAACGCATGAAAACGCGCGATCGCCGCATTTTTGCATCCCGCCGTGACCGCACGACGAATGGTTTGCACTAACGGCTTATACTTAAGCTCTAAACCGACCAATAAACGATTCGGATTTTGTTTTGCGTGATGAGCAAAATAAGTTCCATTGCCTGTTCCTACTTCCACATCCATCGGCAATGAAGCGTCTGTTTTAAAAACATTCGAACGCCAAAGGCCTTTATTTCCAGGAGCGCGCACTTCATCAAAAGCAACGTGAGAAAATTCGCCATTAAGGGCCAAAGTATAAGCATTTTGGCGAGGCAACTCAGAGGTAATATTGATTTGGCGGCGAGGCGGAACCGAAGTCGTTGTATTAGAGTCTGTCATGGCGTCATGGATTAGTCGGCTGTGGCCCTCCGGTCAAGCTTTTCACTGTGAAAGGACGCTCTTGCTGAAAAGGGGCCTGACGAATTGGGCAGTCCGGCACGGAACAAACCGAACAAAAGGATTTTTTACACGGGTCAATGTGGAAAGCGAGCTCCCCATCAAACTCATAATCGCGAACCACGTCGGCCTCAAAGGCATTACCCAAACTATGAACCCGGGAAACGTCCCAGTATTCGGGCACCACCAAATGGGCATCGACATGGTGAAAACGCCCCGAACGAATGGTGCGCAGCTCATGAATATCAATGATCCCGGGACGACGATTTTTTTCTAACGAACGCGCGAGATTTCCCAAAACCTCTTCATTTTGTTCGTCCATTAAAACGCCTAAAGATTCGCGCACGATTTTATATCCCGAATACGCCAATTGCAAACCCACCAAAATGGCCACGACCGGATCAATCCACTCCCAGCCAGTCAACAGAACCAAACCCAATCCCAACATCACACCCACGGTGGTGACAACATCCGACAAAACATGCGTGCCGCTGGCGCGCAAGGCTTCGGACTGATGCTTAATTCCGGTGTTTTTTAGATACAAACCCAATACAAGATTTAATATTGCTGCGGCCCCAACAAAAACCAATCCTAACTCTAATTTTTGGGCCGGTTCGTGATAGATCAACGCCTTAATACTTTCGGCAATAATCATGACCGCCGCAAAAAAGATCAATCCCCCTTCAAACGTAGAAGAAAAACTTTCAGCTTTACCGTGACCGTAGGGATGATTTTCATCAGCGGGCTCTGAAGAGATGCGAATCACGTACAAAGCCACACCCGCCGCAATCACGTTTACAATACTTTCTAAAGCATCGGATAAAACGGCCGCAGAATTTGTTAGGCGATAAGCGTAAACTTTTAAAAGAAAAATCAAGATACTAGCGATAGCCGAGATCCAAGCAGCTCGATTACGGATACGATCGGTGGTATTGAAAATGGATTCAGCCATATAGAGGGTTTTCTATGATCCCCCTGGTTTCGTCAATGACTAACCTGCTGCTTTTCGACGTTTTTGAGCAGCCGTTTTTAATTGCACCACAGGGGCTTGCTCGGGTTCATAGAAGCGAACCTGATTGCGACCTGCATTTTTGGCATCATACAAAGCGTGGTCGGCACGACGAACTAAATCGCGCGCACTGATATTTTCCCCTGGGATAGTAATGGCAAAACCTAAAGAAGCCGTTAGCTTGATTTCATCAGCACCGTTTTTAAATAGTGTTTCACGAATACTGTCACGCAAGCGCTCGCAGAAATGAATAGCCCCTTCGTGATTTGTTTCGGTTAATACGATAAGAAACTCATCCCCGCCATAACGGGCCGGTAAGTCGATATTACGAGTCGAAGCACGAATGATTTTGCCGACCTCAGAAAGCACATAACTTCCAAAAAGATGATCATGACCATCATTCACGGTTTTAAAAAAGTCCATATCCATCATGACAACGCAAACATCACGGTGAAAACGGCGTCCCCGCTCTAACTCTAAATCTAATTTTTGATAAAGCGAGCGCATATTAAACAGACCCGTTAAGTCATCGGTATCGACAAGCTCCTTCAGTTTTTCATTGGCAAAAAGAAGTTGTTCATGCAAATCACGGATACGCAATTGGGTACGAATACGGGCCAAAAGCTCTAGCGGCACGAAGGGCTTGACGATATAATCATCAGCGCCAGAGTCTAAGGCCTCAATAATGGCTTCCGTACTGGAGTTTTCAGAGACGAAAACGCACGAAACATGGTTTAAGCGTTCACGGACAGATTTAAGTAATTTTAAGCCCGCCATCGATGGCGCAATCCAATCCAGAATTACGATATGAGGAATCCATGACTCAATAAGAGTGTGCGCTTCTTTTTCAGAAGTGACTCCCCGGGCGTCATAGCCTTCCCAACGAAGAGGTTCTAGAAGAATCTCTAAGCTGTCTGGATCGTCGTCGATCACTAGGACGCGGCGACTTTTAGGATGTTTAAAATTGGCTTCAAAGCTCATTTACAATTCCCATTGTAACTTCAAGACTTCTTATCGGTTAATAAGGGTTAAGAATTTAGGCAAAATTCTGATCTTTCGACCGAATCTCTCTCGACCCACGTCCAGTCCAGAACTTGTGGGGTGACGCAGTACTTTTTAAGTGAGTTTTTAAGAGTTCTTCGCTATTTAATTAGCTTAGGATTTTTCGCCTTTGAGGGAGCAGTTTTATGGCTTTGAATTTTACCGAGATCGAACAAAAATGGCAGACTAAGTGGGCCGAGGCGAAAGCCTTTGAAGCCGACATGAAAAGCACAAAGCCTAAGTACTATGCCTTAGACATGTTTCCTTACCCTTCAGGATCTGGCCTGCACGTAGGCCACATCGCCTCTTACACCCCGGCGGATATCATCTCTCGCTATAAAAGAGCCAATGGTTTTAATGTTCTTCATCCAATGGGTTATGATGCCTTTGGCTTGCCCGCAGAACAATACGCCATCCAAACCGGTATTCATCCGGCTGTCACCACCCGTAAGGCGATTGAGTCGTTCCGTAAAACTTTGCAAACTTTCGGTTTTAGCTTTGACTGGTCACGAGAGATTTCCACGTGTGAACCTGATTACTATAAATGGACCCAGTTCATTTTCTTAAAACTTTATGAGCGCGGCTTAGCTTACCAAAAAGAAGTGCCTGTAAACTGGTGCCCGGCTTTAAAAACAGTTTTGGCCAATGATGAAGTCATCGACGGAAAGTCAGAACGCGGGGGCCATCCGGTTATTCGCGTTCCGATGAAACAATGGATGCTTAAAATCACTGATTACGCTGAACGCCTGCTTAAAGATTTAGACAACGTTGACTGGCCCGAGCGCACAAAAGAAGCGCAACGCAATTGGATTGGCAAAAGCGAAGGGGCGCGCATCACTTTCCAGGTTGAAGGCGAAAAAGATACCTTTGAAGTCTTCACCACTCGCCCGGACACCTTGTTTGGCGTGACTTTCATGGTGATGGCTCCGGAACATCCGTTAGTGAAGGCCATCATGACGGACCCGCAGGCCGCGGCGGTTGAAAACTATATTTTTGATACTTCAAAAAAATCAGAAGTAGATCGTAAAGCAACAACTGAAAAAACCGGAGTTTTTACCGGAGCGCATGCTCTTCACCCCATCACGGGCGAAAAAATTGAAATCTGGATCGCGGATTACGTTCTTATGGATTACGGAACAGGTGCGATTATGGCGGTTCCGGGTCATGATGCTCGCGATTTCGAATTTGCTACAAAATTTAATATTCCTATTAAGCGCGTGGTTGAGGGCGGTGAGGCTTTGCCTTTTGAAGGTGAAGGCACCATGGTCAATTCGCAGTTTTTAGATGGCTTGACAAAAACTGATGCCATTAAAAAAATGCTGGCTCACCTTGAAAGCAAAAAATTGGGCTTGCGTGAAGTTCAATACAAATTGCGTGACTGGTTATTCAGCCGTCAACGTTATTGGGGCGAGCCGTTCCCGATCGTGGATTTCCCAAATGGGGTCCAAAAAGCAGTTCCGGCAAATGAACTTCCGGTTCTTTTACCTGAAGTTGCTGACTATGAACCTTCAGACACGGGTGAAGCTCCTTTAGCTAAAATCCATGATTGGGTTCGTTATAAAGGGGCCGCCAACGGGGGTGAAGAAGGTCGTCGTATTACCGACACCATGCCGGGAGCAGCGGGATCATCATGGTATTTCTTGCGTTATATTGATCCGCATAATGCCAATGCGCCATTCAGTGCTGATTCTGAAAAATACTGGATGCCGGTCGACCTCTATGTGGGTGGACCTGAGCACACGGTGGGACATTTACTTTACTCACGCTTTTGGATGAAGGTTCTTTTTGACTGCGGTTTAGTCACTCACGATGAACCATTTAAAAAACTGGCCCACCAGGGAATGATCTTGGGACCCGATGGCGAGAAAATGTCGAAATCCCGCGGCAATGTGATTCCCGCTTTGGATATCGCCCAAACTCATGGAACGGATGCCGTAAGAACTTTCGTTTGCTTCATGGGACCTTTGGACAAGGACAAAGCCTGGTCGCCAACAGGTATTGACGGAGTAAAACGCTTCTTGGACCGCGTTTCAAGATTGGTCGTTAATGATGACGGCGGTTATGTCGCTACTCAAACTCCGGCACCGACAGAAATTGTTAAGCTTGTTCACAAAACTGTGAAAAAGGTGACAGAAGACATTGAAAGCATGAGTTTTAATACGGCTGTCAGTGCTATGATGATTCTGGTCAATGAGCTTTATAAAATGGACTGCCGTTCCGAAGAGGCTTTGCGTCCCCTGGTGCAAGTGCTTGCGCCGTTTGCTCCCCACTTGGCTGAAGAGCTGTGGGAGAAAATGGGCGGAAAAGGTTTATGTGCTTTGGCCCCTTGGCCAAAATATGACCCGGCCCTGGTGACCGACGACACGGTAACGATCGGTGTTCAGGTGAACGGCAAGATGCGCGGAACGATTGAAATCGCGGCTGATGCCTCTGAATCCGACGCGGTCGCTGCGGCAAAAGAAGTTGCCGGAGTTTCTGCAGTTTTAGCTGGCAAATCCCCTGATAAGGTGATTTATAAAGCCGGAAAAATTTTGAATTTGATCGTTAAGGTTTAGCCTTAACGCCACCTAGGGAGGGTTCGCGAAGATGAGCAACTGGAGTCCAGAGAAAAGCGCCGCTTTATATGGAATTAATAACTGGGGTAATGGTTATTTCCGAATTAATGGAGCAGGCAACGTCTCGGTGACGCCCATGGGAGCCTCAGGCCCTTCAGTTGATCTTTACGAACTGACCCAAGATCTTTTGGATCGCGGCATCCGCGTTCCTATCATGATCCGCTTTCCTGAAATTATTAAATCCCGTGTGGAATTGCTGAATGGATGCTTTCAAAAAGCCTTTGCCGACCACGGTTATAAGGGCAATTATTGCGGCGTTTATCCAATCAAAGTGAATCAACAACGTCACTTGGTGCAAGAGTTGGTAAAATACGGAAAAGGCTTTAAAATGGGCCTTGAGTGCGGTTCTAAACCAGAACTTCTGGTGGTGCTTGCGCTTATGAACACCGAAAATGCTTTGATTATCTGCAACGGCTTTAAAGACGTTGAGTATATTGAGACTGCGATCTTGTCACAAAAACTAGGTCGCAACACGATCATCGTTGTGGACCGCAAAGAAGAGCTGCAACTGATCATCAATGCCGCTAAGAAATTCAATACTCGCCCCAAAATCGGCTTCCGCGCGAAATTAAACACGCAAGGTGCGGGTAAATGGGTTGATTCTTCCGGCGCTCGTTCTAAATTTGGTTTAACGGCGGTGGAAATCGTCGAAGGTGTGGAGCTTCTAAAAAAAGAAGGCATGCTGGATTGTCTTGAGCTTCTTCATTACCACATCGGCTCTCAGGTACCTCAAATTCAGTCAATTAAGTCCTCCCTTAAAGAAGGCGCGCGTTTTTACACTGAACTTTATAAAATGGGTGCCGGTCTTAAATACATCGACGTGGGTGGCGGCTTAGGAATCGATTACGATGGCTCTGGCCACTCTGACAGCTCGGTGAACTATTCTGAACAAGAATATGCCAACGATATCGTGTCTGTTTTGCAAACTCTGTGTGACGAAAAAGAAATTCCTCATCCAAGTATTGTGACGGAATCCGGTCGCTTCTTGGTGGCCCATCACTCCGTTTTGGTTTTCAATGTTATGGGAGTGAACGACCTTCACCGCCATGAACCGCCTCGTCCGGCGACGAAAACGGATCCATCAATCATGCGGGATATGCAGTACATCTTTGAAAAGGTGAACAAAGACAATATCAACGAATGCTTCAATGACTTAGAACAAGCTAAGCAAGAAACTTTGCAGCTGTTCACTTATGGCGTTTTGACTCTTGAACAACGCGCCTGGTGTGAATCGATGTATTTCGCCATCTCTACCAAAATGGTAAAAATCGCCAAAACTACGCCAGATACAGAAGACATTATTTCTTCTCTTTCCAAAGAGCTTTGCGACACCTATTATTCAAATTTCTCTTTGTTCCAATCTCTTCCGGATTCTTGGGCCGTGGGACAATTGTTCCCAGTGATCCCCATTCACCGCTTGGGCGAAGAGCCTGTGCGTGAGGCGACTTTGGCAGACTTAACTTGTGACTCTGACGGTGTGATTGAAAAATTCATCGACACTGAATCTGGTGAACCTAAAGAAACAGTTCGTCTTCACCAATTCACCGATGGGCAACAGTATTACTTGGGCGTGTTCTTAACGGGCGCTTACCAAGAGATTCTTGGCGACTTGCACAATCTTTTTGGTGACACCGATGCCGTTCATATTTCATTAAACGACATGGGCTACACCATTGATCACTATGTTCCGGGCGACACCGTGACGGAAGTTCTTTCTTACGTGCAGTACGGAAGATCTGAGATGGTTGATAACGTTCGCCAAGCGACCGAAGATTCTATTCAAAAAGGTTCGATCACAAAGCAAGAAGCCAAGCTTTTGATCAAACACTACGAAGAAGGACTTTCCGGCTACACCTACCTCGAAGAACCAGAATAAGAAGGTACCAGCTTCTTTTCGTCGAATTTCGGTACATAAAAAGGGTGCGTCTTACGATGCGCCCTTTTTTTTATCTTGTTCTGACGGACTTGTATTTAGTTTGATTGATTCGCCCCGCCTGCCGGGAAATCATTCTGGAAGACTCTCGCATAAAATATGTCATCGCTTCAGACATATTGTTTTCAGGAAAGCGGATTAAAAGGTGGAAGTGATTACTCATTAAGACAAAGGCATAAATTTCCCCCTTGTAAGCGTGATGGATAAAGCACAAGTAGTTTGACATGGTCTCTCAAACTTGCGACATGGGAAGGTCGAACCATTCGCGATTGTGGCATTTCGGACAAATAAAAAAAGCGCCTGTTTCCAAGCGCTTTTTATGTACCGGAAATTCGACGGAAAGAAGCTGGTACCTTACATTCGAGAGTCGAAGGCGTCGCGAACGGCGATACCGATATTGATCAATAACAACAAAGTTACAAAAAGAGCTATCAATGGCGCCCAGACCAACCACGGAGCAATTGTGAACCATTTTTGCGCCTGGCTTAACAACTCACCCCAAGACGGAGTTGGTGGCGTCAAACCTAAACCTAAATAGTCTAAGAAAGACAAAACCGAAACATTCCCAGAAATCACAAATGGAGAGAATGTGATAATCGGAGTTAAGCCGTTGGGTAAAATATGCTTCCCGATAACACGCCGGTGATTGGCACCTAAAGCTTGCGCTGCTTCGACGTATTCACGTTTACGCAGTTGTAAGAACTGCGCACGCATGTAAGCCGAAATACCCGTCCAAGAGAAGATGGAATAAAACAGCACTAGGAACAACAACGACGGTGTAAAGATCGAAATCATCGTCAACAAGATCAGAATGATAGGCATACTTTCGATGATTTCTACAATACGCTGGCCAATCAAATCCGTTTTACCTCCCGCATAACCCATGATGGATCCCAACAAGATTCCGATCGCATAAGACGCAAGCCAAGCACCCAAAGAGAACATCATCGAATAACGGAAACCATAAAGGACGCGAGTTGTCACATCCCGACCACTTTCATCCGTGCCGAACCAATTGCTCTTGGAGGGAGGAGATGGATACGTATCAACAGTTTTATTACTTTCGTAAGCATTCCATTGAATCAATGGCCAAACCGCCCAATCACCTTCCGCCAGCTTAAGCGCACGATAATCCATCACATAGATGTCGTCGCGCCCAAATTCTGTCGGATGATAATCCTTAAATAAAGGGAAATACAATTTACCGTGGTATTTAATTACATGGGGATGATTGTTAGCCCACAGCTCTGCAGTAAAGCTGAAAAAGAACATGGTTAGCAAGATCCAAACGGACAATACAGCTACTCGGTCCTTTTTAAAACGTCGGTAACGTTTTAAGGTCAGCTCATTCTTAATAAGGTATTTTTGAATTGGGTCGATCATTTGAAATCAATCCTTGGGTCAACCATCACATAAATAACGTCAGAGAAAATTCGACCTAACATCAGTACCATCGACGACATGAACGTCAGTCCCATGATCACGTTATAATCACGCGACATAATGGATTGATATCCTAAAAGACCGATACCATCTAAATTAAAGATCTGTTCAATAATCAACGAACCCGCTAAGAAAACTCCGAAGAATCCACCTAGGCCCGTTGCAATTGGGATCAAAGCATTGCGAAGGGCATGCTTAAAGATAACTTTGCGCTCAGAAAGACCTTTCGCCCGTGCCGTACGAACATAGTCAGACTTAATCACATCTAGCATCGAATTTCGCATCAACGTAGAAAGCTCTGTAAAGCCACCAATCATATAACAAAGCAAAGGCAAGATCATATGATGAAGGCGATCAGTGAAACGCGCCCAAGTACTCAAAGATTCATAGTCATCAGACTGAAATCCCCCGAGCGGAGCCAAATTCCACTTACCTGCAACCACAACGATTAAGAAAATACCCAAAATTAAAGGTGGAATGGAATATGTCAGATTCAATCCGAACGTGGTCAGTCGATCGTAAATACCCCCTGCTTTGGTGGCCTTACTGACCCCCAACGGAATACAAATGAGGTAAGTTAAAAACAATGAGGTAAGACCGAAGGTCAAAGAAACTGGGAATTTACTGATGATCACATCAGTCACTGGTTCCTGGTAAGTAAAGCTTTCGCCGAAATCCAGGCGACTTAAGTTTTTAAGCCAGATCAGGTAGCGCACATGAAGAGGCTTATCAAAACCGTACTGTTTTTTAAGAGCCTCAATAACTTCTTCGTTCACAGCGGAGTCGCCGCGATTGCCAACAGAAGAACCAGTAGAACCCCCGCCTCCACCACCGCTACCAAAGCGAATGGCTTGCAGTTTTTGTTCGATAGGCCCACCTGGAGCCATATTGATAAGGGCAAAAGTCACAATCGTGATCCCGAAAAATGTCGGGATCATCAGTAATAATCGGCGAATTAAGTAAACGACCAAGGCGCTACTCCCAATTTTCTAGAGAGACAAAATGTACAATTATTAGTGAACGAAGCCTATTGAGGCTTCATCCACCAGTAGTCTGTACCAACTTCGTATTTAAATGTCTCGCCTGGAGAGCCCATGCGTGAAGAATTTGCATAGAATTCATACTTATCGTTGAACAAGAATGCGTAAGGAGCATCCTCCGCGATTTTTTTGTAAGCTTCTTTCAACTTAGTCACACGTTTAGCACGGTTTGGTTCAACACGAGCTTCGTCGATAAGTTTATCAACTTCAGGGTTTTTGTAAGCGATGAAATTAGATCCACCGGCTACGGCACCCGAAGAATGCCAGATTTGTTTTGGGTCTGGTTCAACCGAACCGCCACCCCAAGCCAAAGTCACCGCGTCGAAGTTTCCTTCATCAATCAACTTAAGGAATGAGTTCCACTCTAGGTATTTCAATTCCATGTCGATACCGGCTTTTTTCAAGTCTTCGCGGTAAAGAGTCCAGTATTTTTCAACGTCTTTATTTGGATAGATCAATGTGAATTTGAATTCAGTTTTCTTACCATTCACAGTTTTTTCTAAAACACCGTTTTTATCAGCGTCAGTCCAACCTGCCTTAGCCAAAAGCTCTTGAGCTTTCTTAGGGCTGAACTCCAAAGCTTTGTTGCCTGGGTTGAACTCTGAACGGATGTAAACAGCACCGTTCGCAAGATCCGACATACCGTAACGGAATTTTTTGTTCATTTCTTCGCGGTTTAACAAGTGTGCCAAAGCCACGCGAACATTTTTATCTTGGAACAATTCTTTGCGGAAGTTCCAACCTACAAAGCCGTAAGATTTAGGAGCATCATTAGCCACTTTGTGCTTAATAACTGTTTTACCCCAAGGAGCACCCTCGGTTTTTTTCATGAAAGCTTCAATACGTAAATCGATGTAATCAAGCTCGCCTTTTTTAGCGCGCTCAAGTTGCACGTTTTCATCTTTATAAAAACGCATTGTCACAGTATCGAAGTTGTAAGTGCCTTTGTAAATTGGGTCATTGATACCCCACCACTTGTCAAACTTCTTAAGAGTGATCAATTGACCACGATCAAATTTAGACAATTGGTATGGGCCCGAGCAGTTCAAGCTGCGGTTCATTTTTTTAGACTTTTCAACATCGCTGTAAGTCGCTTTTGGAATGACGGTCAATGTCGCCGCAGACTCAAAGTTTTTGAAGTAAAGATCTTTGGCGGTGAATTTGATGGTGTGAGCATCAACCACTTCCGCTTTCGTTAAACCTTCATAGTAAGGACGAAGATGAGCCGCTTCATATTTTGGCTCAAAGATCGCGTCGAAAGAAAACTTCACGTCTTCCGCAGTCACCGGTGTTCCGTCATGGAAAACAGCATTTTTGCGCAAGAAGAATGTGAATGTTTTATTGTCTTTGGAGATTTCCCACTTCTCTGCCAAACGAGGTTTCCAGTCGTAAGTTTCAGAGTCACGAGTCGCTAAGCCTTCACACACATAACCCTGAACCGCACGGCTGTATGTATCAGTGCTAGTGATCGGATGAACTGTCGGTGGCTCTCCACCTAAGTTGATGACGAAATTGCCGCCTTGTGGAGCTGATGCATTCGGTGCAAGAGCCAAAGCGGGAGCTGCCATAGCTGAGCTTAATAATAAAGCTAGGAGACCCTTCATATTCATTGTGTATCCTCCAAAGAATTTCGTAGGGAATTTCAATAGTTCCCAAGGTGCGGTTAAAATGGTTTATGAGCTAAAAATAATCAAGTTATTGCTCGATTGACGCGCGGCTTAAATGCTATAAACCCAGAGCATTCCTAAGGAGCAATATATGTCTGAGAAGAACGTCAAGTTCGACCCCACCACCACTATTTCCGCTGAGTTCGGCATCTTCGGCATCCCAATGACGGAAGAGGAATCTAGAGTCATTTTAGTACCAGTGCCATGGGAAGTAACGACATCTTACGGCGAGGGCGCCTCCCGCGGACCCAAGATCATCCGCCAAGCCAGTGAACAGATTGACCTTTTTGATATCGAAGTCGGTAAAGCTTACGAAGTTGGTTATCACATGCGCGACTTCCCGGAAGATCTTTGCCAAATGAATGATCGCTTTAAAGCGGTTGCACAAGAACTGATTGAAATGCGCACCAGCATGAGCGAAGACCACGCCAAAATGGATTTATTAGCAAGCGAAGTGAATGTGGCTTGTGAAAATATGACCCAATGGGTTTATGACCAATGCTCTGACGTCCTTAAAAAAGGAAAGCTTTTAGGACTTGTGGGCGGCGACCACTCCACCCCGCTTGGAGCCATCCGTGCGGTGAGCAACAAGTTCAAAGGCGACTTTGGTGTTTTACACATAGATGCTCACGCCGACTTACGCAAAGGCTATCAGGGCTTCAAACAGTCCCATGCTTCAATCATGTACAACGTCATGACGGACGCGAAAAAACCAAAAAAATTGGTGCAAGTGGGAATTCGCGATTTCTGCGAAGAAGAATACGACTTTAGCAACTCTCGCGAAGATATCAAAACTCACTATGACCTTGAGCTTAAACGTCGCATGCTCAAAGGGGAAACTTGGGAAAAGCTTTGCCAAGACATCATTAAAGATTTGCCGCAAAACGTATACATCTCCTTTGATATCGACGGGCTAGACCCTGCTTTCTGCCCCCATACGGGAACACCAGTTCCAGGTGGTTTGAGTGTAGATCAGGTCTTCTTTTTATTCCGCGAAGTCCACAACTCAGGTCGCAAAATCATCGCTTTTGATTTGAATGAGGTTTCAACGGGCGGCCTTGCTGAACACGAAGTGGAATGGGACGGCAACGTAGGCGCGCGTATTTTGTATAAAATGTGCGGCTGGTTGGTGAAATCCAATGCTTAAAATTTACGAATACGCCAAGTGCTCAACTTGTGTAAAAGCATTGAAGTTTTTGGACAGCAAAAAAGTGAAGTATCAAAAGATGGCCATCGTCGACACACCTCCTTCGATGAAAGAGCTTAAAGAGATGTTGGCCTCTGTGAAAGAAAATGGCGGCAGTATCCGCAATTTATTTAATACTTCGGGCTTGGTTTACAAAGAAATGAAGTTAAGCGAAAAGCTTCCGAATCTTTCCGAAACAGAAGCTTTAAAACTTTTGGCCGACAACGGAAAGCTGGTGAAAAGGCCTTTCGTCATCGGCGACGACATTCATCTTGTCGGCTTTAAAGAAGACGAATGGAAAGAGAATTTCTAAAGCAGGCGCAATATTCATTGCGTCTGCTTTTTGTGAGGATGGCGCCGTCTAGCTTTCGCTAAATGGGAATTCCGAGTCGTCCCGAAAATTAAATAAAGGGAAGCAAATACCAAGACGAAAAAAAGAATTACGACAGTAAGGCTGATCATAAGTCCTCCGATCTCTTTTATTTAGAATGCCACAGACTTCTCAAAGAGTCTCGAAAACCCAGCCCTCCATTAAAATGTCAAAAAGCAACGGGGGCGAAACAAACTGTAACGAATTTATTTTTTGCCTGTCATCCGTCAAAAAGTGGTGAAATTTCATTTAGGGCACTCACTTTTTTCCCTAATGTGGATTCTCAAGGTGGTCTTTTTGCCCCCACACTGATAAGAGCATCCTATATGCGGAATAGAATAAAAAACTCAGCTAAATTCACCGGGTTGAATGTCTTTTTTGTGGCGGCCACTTTCTTGATGGTCCTTAACTCAGCCTATCTTTTTTCTTCTTTCCAGAAGGCTCGTGAAAACGAAGCTTGGCTGCAGCACAGCAATGATGTTTTGTCAGAACTGGAACTTATCCTGTCATCGGTCAAGGACGCTGAAACAGGGATGCGGGGTTACCTTTTGACCGGCGACTCGAGTTACCTGGAGCCGTATTATGAAGGTACCACCGAAGTGTGGGCGCACTTTCGCTTAGCTAAACAGCTTACTGGCGACAACCGCGCTCAGCAGGACAGCTTGGCCGCTTTGCAAGACATCATTCAAAAGCGCCTCCAAATCTTAGCCGACGCAATCAAAGGAACCTCTGCGGCCATGGCCGCCCCTGCTACAAGCGGAATTCTTTCCCGCAAAGGCACTTTGAACGAGGGCAAATCTACGATGGATGCCCTTCGTAAGCTTGTGGATGAAATGAAGTCACAAGAGCGTCGCCTGTTGGCAGTTCGATCTGAACAAACCCGCAACAGCCAGTCCTTAGGATATTGGTCTATCATCGCCGCGACGATTATTAACCTGCTACTGTCTGCGGCAGCCTACTACTTCATCCGTCGCGCTAATATTGCGGCCCTGATAGAGTCGGAATTGCAAAAACTCCAGCTTTGGTCTCAGGAGCGCCTGACAGAGCTGTCTCAGTTCGTCGCTGGCGACACCGATACTCAGTCCCTTTCAAACGCCACTTTAGAATTCTTCGCCACACATTTTAATATTCCCGCTGCCACTTTATATGTGGCTGAGGGCAATCAACTGCGTCTGGCGGCAAACTATGGGCGTGTGTCCGGGGAATACAGCCGCGTTGCTTCGATCATTCCAATGGGTGATGGTCTTTTAGGACAAGCTATTCGCAATAAAAAAATGACCGTGATCAATGAACTGCCTCAAGACTATTTCTGGGTGGGGTCCAGTTTAGGTCAAAAACAACCTCGTTCGCTATTAATGATGCCACTAAGCCATTTCGGCAAAAACGTGGCCATCATCGAGATGGCTCTTTTTGAAGAACCCAACAAAGAAACGATGGAACTTTTTGAAAAAGTTCGTGAGGTTATCGCCAACGGGGTTCACTCTTCAGAAAGCCGCTTCCGCCTACAAGCGTTGTTAGAAAAAACTCAACAACAAGCCGAAGAACTGCAAGTTCAACAAGAAGAACTTCGCGTATCCAATGAGGAACTTGAAGAACAAGCCCGCCAACTTGAGGTTCAACAAGAGACGTTGAATTCACGCAATTCTGAACTTGAACGTTTGAATCAATATAAGTCTGATTTCTTAGCCAAAATGTCGCATGAACTAAGAACACCACTGAATAGTCTGCTAATCTTAGCGACCTTGTTGCGTGAAAATAAAGAAGGCAATCTGAATGAGCAGCAAAAAACTTTTGCGAGCACGATTTATGACTCCGGAAATGATCTCCTTTCACTTATTAATGATATTTTAGATCTTTCTAAGATTGAAGCTCGTCGCTTGAGCATTCGCGCGGAAGCTTTCTCTCTGCAGACTTTGATGGCGCAGCTTCAATCCACGTTCATGCCACAAATCTCTAAGAAAAACTTAGATTTCAATTTTCAGATTGAACCCGACATCCAAAATTTAATCATCAATAGCGATCCGCAACGTATCAGCCAAATCCTGCGCAACTTTATTTCAAACGCAATAAAGTTCACGGAAAAAGGCTCTATCGACGTTCGCGTAGCTAGATCTTTAAATAACAAAGAATATATCGATATCCGCGTTCGCGATTCCGGCATCGGAATTCCGAAGGCTCAACAAGACCTGATCTTTAATGCCTTTGAACAAGGTGACAGTTCTATTTCGCGAAAATTTGGCGGCACTGGTTTAGGTCTGACAATTTCACGGGAACTCAGTCTGCTTTTAGGTGGTGAAATTTCCGTCCAATCTGAAGAAGGTCGCGGCAGCGAGTTCACTTTGCGTATACCCGTAAATATTCCAAACCAATCTTTGCATTTTACGGAGGATCGTCCCGGCCCAGAAATCGCGCGCCCTGTCCCCACCCCTATTAAATCAGAAGATGCCAGTCCAGAGATTCTATCTCTTTTGGCCAAAGCTAACGCAGCAAAAAAGACTTTGCTTATTATTGAAGACGATCAAGTTTTTTCTCACCTCGTTGCCGAAACGGCTGAAACTTATGGTTTCACGGCATTGGAAGCCAACACCGGTGAAATGGGGCTACAATTGCTAGAACGCTTTACGCCGACGGCAATCATGCTTGATATTAAACTTCCTGGCATTAGTGGCTTTGGTATTTTAGAAACTATCAAAGAAATGCCCCACCTCAGACACATCCCGGTTCACATGATCTCCGCGATGGATTATTCGCGCTATACTTTGCGTATGGGAGCGATGGGATTTCTTGGCAAACCAGTCAGCATTGATAAGCTTCGCGATGCCCTTAGCCAGCTTGACTTAAAAGCAACCGAATCTACGCGCAATCTTTTAGTCGTCGAAGATAACGTTACTCAACGTGAAGCAATTGAACAGCTCTTAAATGGACCAGACATCAAGCTTGATGCCGTAGGCACCGGAGAGCTTGCCTTACAAGCCGTTCGCGCCAAACGCTATGACTGTATCGTTCTTGATTTAGCTCTGCCGGATATGACGGGAAAAGAGTTCTTAGAAAAACTCGACGAAATGAACATTCCTTTGCCGCCAGTGATTGTTTATACCGGTAAAGATCTTTCTCGTCGCGAGGAAGAATACTTAAGAAAATATTCTGAAAGTATCATTCTAAAAGGGGCTCGTTCACCAGAGCGTCTTTTAGATGAGGTGAATTTATTCCTGCATCGCGTGGAAGATGGCTTGCATGACTCACAACGTGAAATTTTAAGAAGCTTGCGTCTTTCAGAAAACCTATTCAGAGGCAAAAGAGCCCTCTTAGTGGACGATGATCTTCGCAATGTTTTTGCTTTGACCCATGTTCTTGAAAGCAAAGGATTTCAGGTTGTCGTCGCCCGTGACGGAGTTGAAGCGGTTGAAGCCTGCAACAAACCAGACCGTTATGACGTCATCTTAATGGATTTAATGATGCCACGTATGGATGGCTTTCAGGCCATGGCGCAGATTCGTGAGTTGGATTTCCGTAAAGCCACCCCGATCATTGCTTTAACTGCCAAAGCCATGAAAGGTGATCACGAAAAGGCCCTGGAGGCGGGCGCCAATGACTACTTACCAAAGCCAATCAATATTGCGAGTCTCATGACCGTATTAAAAGTTTGGGTTAAAGAAAAAGAGATCTTTGCGTGATCGAATCCGTCGAAAGACATCTTCTTTTAGAAGGTATTTATCTGAAATATGGCTACGATTTTCGACAATATTCGGAAGTCGCCTTAAATCGTCGTATTGATCAGATTATGAAGTCTCTGGGAATTCAAAGCGAAGTTGATTTACTAGCGATCGTTTTAAAAGATTTTGAAATTTTCCATAGGATTTTGCCAACTTTTACGATCACCACTAGCGAAATGTTTCGGGATCCCACGTTCTTTTTGTCGTTAAGACAAAACATCGTCCCGATTTTAAAGACTTACGCCAATCTGAATATCTGGATTGCGGGTTGCAGTACAGGCGAAGAAGTCCACAGCCTGGCTATTTTATTAAACGAAGAAGGTCTTTTAGAGCGCTCAACGATTTTTGCCACCGATATCAACACCCACGCACTGAAAATGGCTAAAGAAGGCATTTACAATATTGATAGCATCAAAGACTTCACCCGAAATTACGTGGCCGCGGGCGGCAAAGGCAGTCCTTCAGATTATTATACCGTAGAATATAACCGTGCCCGTATGAGAAGCTTTTTGCGTGAAAACGTGGTCTTTGCGGAACACAACTTAGCAACGGACGGCGTTTTTATTGAGGCAAATCTAATTTTATGTCGCAATGTCTTGATTTATTTCAACCGAGAATTGCAAGATAGAGCCATGAGCTTATTCCATCAATCTTTGGCTCCGCGCTGTTTTCTAGCTTTGGGGAGCAAAGAAACAACGCGTTTTTCGGAATTTGCTGACAATTTCAACTGCCTTGATAAAGAGAACAAGATTTACCAAAAAAATTGGCTTCAAACTAAAAACGGAGTTAATTAAGCCATGATGATGGAAATAGTGAAAGAGAGTTTATTCTTGGAAAAAACAAAGATCCTCATCGTCGACGATCACAAAGAGAATATTCTGGCTCTGTCTGAACTTATCGCCAATCCTGATCTTGAGATATTAACTGCTCAACGTCCAGAAGACGCTTTAGCTCATCTTTTAGATCATGACTTCGCCTTGGCCCTTTTAGATGTGCAAATGCCAGAAATCACCGGCTTTGAATTAGCCCAACTTATCCGTGGCGTTCATAAAACACGTCACTTACCGGTGATCTTTGTAACTGCTCAGCAACAAGATCAAAGTATTTTGTTCCAAGGTTATGAAAGTGGCGCGGTTGATTTACTTTTTAAGCCCTTAGATCCGCACATCGTTCGCAGCAAAGTACGCACCTTCATTGAGCTTGATAAGCAAAATAAATTGCTCAAAGCAAAAATGGACGAGGTGGAGTTCTTGCGCCAAAAAGCGGAGCAAGCAAATATGGCGAAAAGCCAGTTCTTAGCGAACATGTCCCATGAAATTCGCACGCCGCTGGCGTCGGTTTTAGGTTTTTCAGATGTTCTTACTCAAGATGACTTAGACGAACAGGAACGTCGTGACTCAGTTTCAGCGATTCGTCGTAATGGGGAACTGTTATTGCGGTTGATTGACGATATTTTGGATCTTTCTAAAATCGAAGCTCATCAGTTGCACTTTATGCGCTCTGATTTTGTTTTGGGTGAGTTGATCGCGGATGTAGAATCAACCTTAAGCTTAAAAGCTAACGATAAAGGTATTGATCTGATCATCGAAACTTCGGCGAACTTAGACCGTGTTTACAATTCGGACTTTGCGCGCGTAAAACAGATCTTACTGAATGTCATCGGGAACGCGATTAAATTTACCGACAAGGGTTCGGTGACCGTACAACTTTTTGTTTCGGCGGCTAAAGGCACTTCTGATACAAAAGTGGATCGCTTGGTCTTTGAAGTCGTCGATACCGGAATTGGGATTTCCCAAGAACAAGGGCAAAAGCTTTTCCAACCCTTTTCTCAAGCAGATCTGTCGACACGGAAACGCTTTGGCGGTACGGGTTTAGGTCTGGTGATTTCTCGCCAATTAGCAAGATCCCTTAACGGGGATTTAAAACTTATTTCTTCTGAATTCGGCAAAGGCTCGTTCTTTGAAATCTCAATGGAATTTGAACATGGCCGAAATGTCGAGTCGCCAAAGGCCGAAAAAAAATCGGAAGCTCCGACAAAAAAGTTAAATCTTTCCGGCAAAACGATCTTGGTTGTCGATGACGTCAGCGACAATCGTCTTTTGATTGAACGCTATATGCAAGCTACTCAAGCCGAAATCATCTTAGCTTCAAATGGGCTTGATGCCATTGAAATCACTTCAAAGAATAATCCAGATTTAATTCTTATGGATATCCAGATGCCAGAGATGGATGGTTACGAAACAGTTCGTCGTATTCGCGAGCAAGGTTTCACTAAACCGATCATCGCTTTAACCGCTCACGCAATGAAAGAGGAAGGCGAAAAGTGCCTAGATGCGGGATGCACGGCGGTATTAACAAAACCCGCTCGTCGTCAAGATTTAATGGCGCGAATCTCTGAAGTTCTTAACGTTCACTAAATCGCAAATTTCATCTGTAAAGTATCCTTCACTTCGGTGGAGGATTTTTTTTCCGTTTCTAAGCGCACACCCAGCCCCACCAAACGCACCGGCGACATACGGCGAGACCAAGCTTTTTCTACCAGACGTTCAAAGTCTTCGATCTTCGGAACGCCTTGAAAGATTTCTTCATGGGTTGTTTGTTTAAAGTCGCGAAATTTTAATTTCACCACAATACCTTTTACGCGCGTTTTGTATTCGCCCTTTTCTAAGCGATTATGAAAATCTTCGTACAATTCAGGAACGACTTTGAGGCAGGCGGCCAATGATTGCAGATCCTGATTATAGGTTTCTTCCACCGTCAGGGATTTTCTTTCCCAACTTGTGCTGACAGCTCTATTGTCGATGCCATGGGAATAGTTGTGCAGACTTTGCGCCCAAGATCCAAACCACTGATGCAGCTCTGTTAAACTGCGCTTTTGAATATCGCTGCACTTTTTTAGGCCTAACTCATGCATCTTGCGAGCTGTCACTTTACCCACACCAAAAATTTTTTCCACCGGCAGGTCCTTTACAAAACCCTCCACGTCTTGGGGGCGGATCACAAACTGACCATTGGGTTTTTTCCAGTCACTAGCCACTTTGGCTAAAAACTTATTGGGCGCCACGCCAGCAGAGGCCGTTAAATTTAATTCAGTGTAAATAAGGCGACGAATTTCTTGGGCGATCAAGGTAGCACTCCCCCCAAAAAGAGGACAGTCGGTCACGTCCAGATAAGCTTCATCTAAAGACAAAGGCTCAATCTTGTTTGTAAACCTCTCAAGAATTTCGCGGACTTTGCGGCTTTCTTCTTTGTATAAACTGAAATGCGGAGGAATTAAAATCAACTCAGGACACAAGCGAACGGCTTGAGAGGAAGACATCGCCGAACGCACGCCAAACTTGCGAGCCTCATAGCTGGCCGTGCACAGCACGCTTCTAGAATTTGCGGGACCGCCAATACCCAAAGGTTTTCCTTTGAGCTCCGGACGGAACTTCACTTCCACCGCGGCATAAAAGCAGTCCATATCAATGTGAATGATCTTCCTCATTTACATATTATTTACATATAATTTAGCGGAAATCAAGTCGGATCTGTTTCAAACTCGATCGAGGCCGAGGCAGCCTCCTTTGCCCCTTTGACGGGAATAAATTTTGCCGCGATCAACGCATGGGCTTTGTCTGCCACCAGGCCGCGATCGTCTTCAGGCTTAGAGTGAATCTGTTCTAAAAATTCAATTTCGGCTTTCACCGATCTTAAGGTTAAGGTCTTCCACATTGCCACCGCAAAAGGAGTGTCCCCATACCAGCAGACATGATCACGCCATTTCAAATTGAAATCATCGCCATTGATTTTGCGATAATTGATAACCACGGGTTGAATCGGAACTTCGGCGTGAGCCGCGGCCATCATCAAGGTCCTTTTAAATGGCCATACTTTTTCGCCATTGGTGGAAGTCGCTTCAGGATAAAGAACGACGCGGAAGCCTTTCTTAAGAACTTCCACGATGCCCTTCATCTCATCCAAAATTTTTGTGCGACTGCGGCGCTCAACAAAAATACAACCACCCATTTCGCATAAAAGGCCCAAGAACGGGGTTTCTCTCATTTCATTGGAGGTTACAAATACCATCGAACGCGTCGAAGCTAAGAGCAAAATATCCAAAAAGCCCATGTGATTGCTGACTAAAAGATATTTCTCAGACTCCGTCGGGGGATTTGTGACTTTAACTTCTGCGTTCAGAATCGTGACCAACCACCCGCAGAAATAACAAGCTGTGGATGAAAAACGCTTCAAGCGCTTATCTGGATCGCGCGTGATAAGATGGAAACTGAATGCGCAAATCAGAAAAATGATAACAGTGCAGATAAAAAGAATAAGGCGGAGAATCCCCCGCAATGTGTCGAAGATTGTGGTCACACAAATATTAAAGTCTGAAATCAGCCTGTGGTCAACATTCCACTGGCAATACCCGTTACAGACTCACGCAACAAGGGCACGTCATGATCCCGCAAAGCCAGTAATTGCAATACGTTCAAGGGGTGGATCAGCGGCGATCGCAGTGAAATACTGGTCTCTAGCCAAGGCCTGTACCAAAGTAAACTTTCTGCCCCCGTGATCTCTTTCATCGCTTTACGACAAAGACTCAGTTCCTTTTTAAATCGGTCATAAAAATCCTGCGCCACGTCTTGCGGAAGTTTCGATTCAAAAAGATAAAGCCCAAAGACGTCGATTTCAACTTTTTCTAACGTGAATCCCAGTGCCTTAATATATGTTCTAAATAGCGAGGACTCTTTAAAGATCTTTCGAAATTGAGCTTTTTCTTTGCGGCTCAGCCCATCCCAAAAAGACCCTACTCCCCACCAGGTGGGAAAAAGAGATCGTGTCTGGGTCCAGCACATCACCCAGGGAATCGCACGCAGACTTTTTAAATCCACCGTTCCCTGGCGTTTTGCGGGCCGTGATCCCAAACGCAAATCTTTCATAAAAGTATATGGTGTCGCCAATTCGATCAGTTCTAAAAAATTCGGTTCCTGCAAAATGCTTCGATACGAGTTTTGTACCGACATTGCCAGACGATGCAAATGAGTTTCCGCTCCTCGCGACATCGTCGTCTTTTTTTGATTGTCACGAGCTTCGGCAAATCTTTGCAATTGCCGTTTAAGAATTTCAGACGCTGCGTAATTCCGATAAATGGTTTCACCTTGGACAGTCATCTTAACCGTTTCTAACGCCGTTAGTGGCCACCACTCGGTTTGCTCTTGGACAGAGCCTCCTCCCCGTTCAATACTTCCCCCAGAACCGTGGAAAAAAATCGGAATGAACTTTTTAGATTGAATTAGTTTTTCTAACCCGCGAATACCGGTGGCAATAAGATAGCGCGAAGGCCAAGAACCATTTTCTTTAGCCGAGTCTGAATACCCCACCATGATTTCAATTTTCGATGACCAATATTTTTTAATCAAGGCCCGGCGGCGCACATCTTTTAACAGGGCCGTGATGATATCTTCGCTGTTTTCCAGCGAATGCGCACTTTCGAATAACGGCACCACCGGCAAGCGAGGCTCACGCATATACCTTTTAACCAATTGAATCCCCGCGATTATGTCGTTTTCTGATTCTGTTTGGCTTAAAATAAATCCGCGCACATAAAATCTTGGATCATGGTTGGGTGAAATCTTATCCAAAGTTTTTAGCATTCTGGAAATAGCAAAAGATGCGGGGCTCGCTTTAAGTGCTTGATGAACAAGATTACTGTCTTCACGAATTTCTAAGGGAACCACCAAACCAGGAAATACCTTCGCGCAAGTGACAATATCATTTAAAAGAGCTGATTTCTGACGGAAATTTAAAGTGTAAGATTTTTGAATATCGTCAACGCCTTTGACCCACTTTTGCACTCGCTGGGCATCCCCCATCTTCAGTGCTTTTAATTTTTTTAACTCTGCTTTTGCCTTGGCAATTTCTTTAAGCAGACTTTGCGTTTTTTTTCGGTCCTGATGGCTGGTATGCGCAAGGGGGACGATATCTTGTTGTAACGCATCCCACTTATTTTCCATCCAGCGGATGATGCTTAATCGGGACAAACGCAGGCTGCCCAGCATGGACTTTTCATCCACACCCGGATGACCATCTTTATCGCCGCCCACCCATGTGCGAATATAAAATGGCTGGCCACTTTTATACTGTTCGATATAAAGATCCACGACATCTTTATCTAAGGCCAAGGAATAAATGTATTCCGCCTCATCCATAACGCTGGGCTTTCGCTGCTTAGACATCGGCAGGCGCCATGACCAACTTAGATAAGATTTCAATTCTTCTAAATCTTGATCTTGCGCTTTTTCTAGGCGTCTTTCTAAAAGCTCTTGGATTTTTCGAAAATAATAAATCGCATCGGCACTTCGCGATTCGGTGGGATGCGCGGTAAGAACATGAATGATTCGGCCAAATCGATGAGACTCGCGGTCTATTTGATATTCTTCTTGTTTTAAACGATAGGTACGATAAGCCGCTTCACAACAGTTAATTATTTCTAACATCAACGCAAAGGAATGAGCGATATGAAATCTTTCAGCGGCGCTTAGTTTATCTAAATCCTTTTTAAGCTTCATCAGTCCCCGAAGCTTTTGTCCTTCAGAAGATTTAACGAACTTCCTGATTTTTTCTATTCTTTGAAATCCTCGTTCGCCCAACTCAATGCGAATAATATCACCCAAAGCGGTGACCGCCCAGTCCACTAAACCCGTTAACTCTTTTGAAAGCGTTTTTTCCATTCCCCCACTATCTCACATTCGGTTTAAGAATCGAGATCTTTTGTTGAAGGTCAGTATAACCTTGCCAAGGGTCTTTTTTACGTTTTTTCAAAAATGTTATTGCCGTCTTAAGATCAAAGAAATTAGCTGCTTTAAGCTTTTTAAGTTCATCCCAGCTTATCGGCATCGCCACCGCACTTTGTTCTCGCATCCGCACAGCATAAGGGGCCACTGCCGTGGCACCGCGGCCGTTACGAAGATAATCCACAAAGATCTTTCCATTCCGGTTGGCTTTAGCGATCGACACCGTATAGATGTCGTCGCGACGGGCCATTTCTTCACCTAAAGCCTTGGAAAAATCTTTGACCTGATCCCAAGAATAAATCGGTGCAATGGGTACTTGCACGTGAATTCCCTTACCACCAGAAACTTTCACGAAGCTTTTCAGATCTAATTTATCCAGTATTTTTTTTAGATCAAAAGCCGCCTTGACCGTATCTTTCCAGGAAGTGCCCGGGCCCGGGTCAAAATCCATCACGATCTGGTCGGGATGCTCTAAATGACCGGCCTTAGACCCCCAGACGTGAATTTCAAAGGCGCGCATTTGTACCAGGTCCGCAATCCCCTCTGCCGTTTCTACCGTCAGATATGTTTTCGTTCCGCTTTTTTCTTTAATACGTACCGGGATCATATTGTCGGTGGCCTTGCCAGTCATATGTTTTTGAAAAAAGCAGTTTTTGCCGGCCTCGTCCGGACAGCGCAAAAGATTTAAGGGACGGTCTTCGACGTAAGGCAAAATCAACGGAGTGATCATTTGGTAGTACTCCGCCAGATCCCGCTTGGTGATCTTTTCTTTTCTAAAGACTATTTTTTCTGGATTGGTGATGGCGACATCTTCCGCTGGCGCTATTGTCTTTTTCGCCGTTTTCGCCTTTTTTGTACTTACTTCTTTTTTTGATCCCTTTGTTTTCGCTAAAAGTTTCGGCGCGACCTTTTCTTTTTCCACATGAATTTCCACAGGGTTTTTATCCTCTCTGAGTCCGTGAAAGACGGCTTGTCGTAAAACTTCATCACTGGTCCAATTGGCGAAGGTCACCTCGGCGACCAGTTCTGGTTTTACCCAGTGCAGATTTCTTTCTCGCGGTGATTTTAAATCAAAAGGGGACTCTTTAATTTCACGTTTCTTCAATTTTTTATAGACATCATTCAACGAGGTTTCGGTAAAGCCTGTTCCGACCTTACCCGCGTAACGAAGTTTTTTTCCTTCGTAGACTCCTAGCAAGAGGGAACCCAGAGCGCCACGCGAACCCTCACCAGCGGAAAATCCGCCGATCACAAATTCTTGCTGCTTATGACATTTTACTTTCACCCAATCACTGGTGCGGGCAGAGACATAGGTGCTGTCGATATTTTTGGAAATGATTCCTTCAAGATGATGTTCGCAGGCGGCATCTAAAAGTTCTTGGCCGTGTCCTTCGATATGGTCACTCATCCTTAAAAGGGAACTCTTAGTTTCACCAAGCAGCGTTTTTAGTTTTTCTTTCCGCTCCCAAAGAGGTTTATCTCGCAAGTCTTCGCCGTCCACAAAAAGTAAATCAAAAATATAATAAACGATACGGCTTGTGTCCGAGGTCTTTAGCGCATTTTGCAATTTTTGAAAGTCGGTACGCCCTGTTTCTTCCACCCACACGATTTCACCGTCTAAAACGGCATTGTCCGCAGCCAAATTTTCTAGGGCCTTGGCGATACGTGGATATTTATTTGTCCAATTAAGACCACTGCGACTGTAAAGAGATATATCCTCCCCTTGCACGCGAGCTTGCGTGCGATAGCCATCAAACTTTGTTTCATGAACCCATTTTTCACCTTGGGGAACTTCTTTAACGAGGACCGCGAGCTGAGGATCGATGAATTTGGGAGGCGCTTTTCGCGCCCCCGACTTTTTTTGGACCGCCTTTTTGGGCTTAGCCGACGCTTGAACTTTTTTTGATCCTTTTGCTTTACGGTTGCTTTGCCAGACTTGATCCAGATTCCCAGCATCGTCGTCCGTAGCGATGGGTTCAACCTCGTGCCCCGCTTGAGCATATTCGTCGGTGCGCTTCACCAGCAACCACTGTGCCTTACTGCCACCGCGATTGGTACGAAGTAGCATCCACCGTCCGTGCAGCTTTTTTCCCTTTAATTCAAATTCTAAATGTCCTTTGGCTAAACCCGCACGCGGACTTCCCACCGGCGTCCAAACTCCGGTATCCCAGATATGCACATGACCCGCACCATAATTTCCCTCGGGAATAATTCCTTCAAATGATCCGTATTCTAAAGGATGATCTTCGACCTCCACGGCCAGGCGTTTTGTTTTTGGATCCAAAGAGGGGCCCTTCGGTACTGCCCAACTTTTTAAAACGCCATTTAATTCCAGCCTGAAATCATAATGCAGGTGTGAGGCATGGTGTTCTTGCACCACAAACATTCTTGGAGTTTCCTTCCGGGCATTCTTTTTTGACTTTGTTCCGCCCTTAGGTTCGGGGGTCGCCTTGAAATTTCTTTTGCGATTATATTCCTGAATCGGCATTAAGCTCTCCTTTGCGCAGGGGCTTTACGACGAGTAGAGGCTTTTTTTCTTCCGCCACCCTCGCGCTCTTGCAGACTTTTACGTAGCAGTGGCAATAAATCCACCACATTGGATGATTCTTCGATATCTTCCACCTCCTCGACTTCTTCGACTTTTTGACCGCGGCCTTGTTTTACTTTGGCTTTGATTCGTTTCATCATGTCGTCGTAATAGGTGTCCTTATATTTGTCGGGCTTCCACTTAGCCGTCATTCCTTTGATCAGGTCTTCGGCCATTTTTAGCTCACGCTCCGAAAAGCGAACGCGCTTATTAACCTCTGAAAGATAATTTACTTCATTTACATCTTTCATTTCATGGGCGAAACGCAAAAGTTCTAAAACTAGGTAATCACCCTTAGACAAAATGGCCGCTAAATGCTGTTTAGTGCGGATCACGATTTTAGCAATAGCGACTTTTTTGGTTTTCTCTAAGGCGTCTCTTAAAAGGAAATATCCTTTTTCTGCGCCTTTTTGAGGCGCAATGTAATAAGGCTTTTCAAACATCATGGTGTCGATTTCTTCTAATAGAACAAAATCTTCGATATCGATGGTTTTGGTGGCTTTGGTGTTCGCCTTTTCAAAGTCTGCATCGGTGATGGTCACATATTGACCGGGCTTATATTCATAACCCTTTACGATTTGTTTTTGTTGAACTTCGCGACCCGTTTTGGCGTTCACTTTTTTGTATTTTATATGGGCCATATCTTTCGAATCTAACATCGAAAAATGAAGGTCTTTATCTTGTTGCGCTGATTGCAGACTGACGGGGATATTTAAAAGGCCAAAGCTGATGGAGCCCTTCCAGATATTTGATCGCATGGTCGCCTCCTACTTCCTTTGCTCTTAACAAAGTAGACTGCTTCATACCATGCTTCCAAAAAAACGTGCGGATAATGACAAAACTCACACGGTAGACCGTGTGATCTGTCAAAGACTGGCCTTAAGTTTACTAAAGTTTAAATTTTTTCCACAGCGTTCGGTTGAGATCTTCACGCTGTAAGATAGTCAGGAAATCAATACATTGAAATTCTTGATCCCATGCTGGCTCGCCCCCGATGGCGGCGCCTATTTTAACGTAAGCCCGACATAACGGTGGTAAAAGATTTTCCGCTTCCGCTCTCTGAGTCTCCGTGAGAGGGCTGCGAATTTCGTTCATAAAATAATTTAGCATGGGCATCGTATAAGCCAACGTAGGGCGAGTACGCAATCCCGCCATGATTCTGTTTTCTTCTTCGAAATAGCGAGTTAATAAAGCAGCATCTCGGGGATCATCCGTCATTACAGTGGCACAACCAAATAGCATTTTGGCGTCACTAGCGGCCATGTATTCCGCAATTCCGCGCCATAATAAGGAAACCAAAACCCCGCGACGGAAATCTTTATGAATGCAAGCACGCCCCAGCTCAAGCTTTACGCCCGGCTGCTGAAGAATCTCATTCATCAAAAACTCTTTAGAAGTATAAAAGCTGTCCGTGAATAAAGAGCAGTTCAATCGGTAAGTACCGATGATTTGATTGGTGCGCTTTTCTTTGATAATTAAGTGATCACAGTCAAAGTCATACTTATCCACATCAAAGCCGCGCAGTCGGGTTTTGCCTTGCATCTCGCGGTGAAAAACTTCGTAACGAAGAGCCAAGGCTTCTTTAAGCTCATCCACATTCGTCGCGGTCTTAATTTCAAAAGGCCCAACCTCGGATTGAATTTCAATCTTCGCCTTAAACTTATGAATACGATTGGAGCGCAGTTGGTAAAATGACTGGATATTTGAAGACACTCGACCGCTGGCTGAAGCAATGGCGTTAATCATGAAGTCCCCCTTGTGACCTCAAGTCTAACGATATTTTCGAAACGAAATTGTCAGAAGAGTCTTAAGATTCTGTCGAGTCTTTGTGAGGATAATTGAAAAGGTCTAGTTCAAAATCAAGGACGCCGCTTTATTTAAGCGATCAAACAGGGGTTCCCATCGTTCCCCATCATGAAAGGACTCTTGGTAAAATAGAATGCCATCACTTCCAGCGGCGGCCGCTTCACGAAGTTTGGCGTAAAATTCCCTAGACGCGAGAACCGGATCGTTATCCAGCTTTAAAGCGGTGATTGTTTTTAAACCTTCTTTAGGCTTTACGATTTTAATACTTTCGATTTCATCTGGCAGCTTTGCCAACTGTTGATTCACTTCTTGCAGGATGCTTGCTAACGGACGCTTTGAATCCTTACAGACGATAAAAGGCACCGGCGGCATATAATGATGCTTCATATGGCCGGGGGATTCCTTTTTGTCTGTCGTTTCCACAAATTGATAAGAAATGTTCTTAGTGTTTAAGACCTTTTCAAGATCAGATCTTAAGATATGACCTTTGCGTAAAATGGAAAGCACAGCTTCACGCCCATTTTCTTTAACGGACAATACAGTGGACTCAATCCCGATATTGCAATCCCCGCCATTGACGACAAAAACATCTTCTTTTCCAAATTCCGTTCGTACATGGGCCGCAGATGTTGGCGAAGTTTTACCAAACTTATTCGCACTTGGAGCCGCCAGCGGTGTTCCGACTTTGTTTAAAATCTCTAAAGCCACCGGGTGCGCGGGCATGCGAATACCAACACTTTCAAGGCCTGAGGTGATCATGGGGTTTACCGACGATCCTTTAGGTAAAACAAGCGTCAAAGGACCCGGCCAAAAAGCTTGCGCCAAGATTTCCGTCACCGGCCCCCAGTAAGCGGCCACTTTTTGGGCTTGAGCCATGGATGAAACGTGCACAATCAAGGGATCAAAAAAAGGTCGTTCTTTGGTTTTAAAGATCTTTTCGATGGCCGAGGGAATGTCGATACGCGCGGCCAAGCCATAAACGGTTTCGGTGGGAAGGCCGATAACGCCTCCCTCATCCAGAATGTTTTTTGCTTTGGCAATATCTTGGGTCATTCCCATTTATTTTTCCTCGCGCAGGATACTTAAAGCACTTTCTTTTACAATATCCAGGCTCGCAAGGAAAGAGACAAGCAAACTAATTGCCGTGATGATGACCACCGAAACCATGGGTTGCAGCCAAGACAGGGTGAATTCACTTTCAAAAATAAAGGTATTTAAAGAAAAACTCACAAGAATGCTTAAAAATGAACCCGCGGTGGCTGCCAAGAAAGATAAAAAGGCAAATTCAACCAAAATGAAGCTCGCCACTTCCTGGCCCGATGCCCCCAGAATTTTAAGCATATTCAATTCCCAACGGCGCAGCTTAATCTGGCTACGTACAATTGAAAACAAAACGATGTAACCCGTAATCAGAGCTAATGCTGCCATGAGCTCTAAGGACCAACTCATTTTCTCTGCCGTTTTTAAGACATCATCCACCGCCCGAACGACGTCGATCACCGAAATATTCGGGAATTCCTTCACCACTTGGTTTTGCAGTTCCACGCGGCGGTTTTCAGCAATTGACGGAATGGCTGCGATATAGGTTTTCGGCGCCTCATTTAAAACGCCATTTTGAACCAAAATAAAGAAGTTAGGTTGAAAACTTGTCCATTTTACTTTTCTTAAGTTAATGATCTCACCTTCGACCTCAACACCTTGCACGTCAAAGAGCAACTTATCGCCAATTTTAAAGCCCATGCGATCTGCAAAACGCATCTCAACTGAAAGCTCGGCTACTTTTTGATCTGGCTTAAAATCGCCCGAAAAAGGACGACCTTCAATCAAAGTTTCTGAATCAGAAAGACCTTCACGGTAAGAAAGGTTCACTCCCCGGTTACGAAAACGCGCTTCGTTTTCCTCTTCGCGGGTTTTAAAACCTTCTCCCTCAAGCTTTCGTTCATAATCTTGATCATTAACTTTTAAAATTCTAGCTCGAACCAAGGGAGAAAGCCCCAATGGCTTTAGCTGATTATTTTCTAGGACCTTCTGAATTCCCGGCAGCTGTTCATCTTGAATATCAAAAATAAATAATGAAGGAATTTTAGATCGCCCTTCAAATCGAAATTCAGACTGCAACGAGTTTTTTAACTGCGGTAAGATATTAATTAACAACGCCCCTAAACCCAAAGCCACAAAAACGGCTAAGCTGGCAATCGCACGACGTGAGAGACTTAAGAAACTAAAACGCAAGAACCACGTCTTAAATCCGGTCAGCAATCCCGCGCCTTTTACCGCCACATAGCCGATCACGGTTAAAAGAATGATGACAGCGACCATTGAACCCACGAATAAAGAGCCAATCCTCCACGAATGAGCCTGATACACCGATAAAAAATAAAACAACATCACTGGTGGTAAGAACGTCCAATAACGACGAACCCCATCACCGACCGCAAATTTTTCTTCGCTAAATAATTTGGCGGCGCGAAGATCAAAAATCTTCATCAAAAACGGCATGCTCACAACAAAGCTGCCAAACACCGCCATCACCAAACAGACAATAATAGCCTCTAGGCTGATGCTGGGTTGTAAATCAAATGGGGTAAAGCTTGCCAGGAGTTTACTTAATAACGGCAAAACCAAATGACTAAAAAGCAGTGTCGGCACCGTTGCTAGCAAACCTAAGAGAGATGCTTGAATGACGTACACGCCCACTGCTTCCCAGCTTTGCAATCCTAGGGTCCTTAAGATCGCAATTTCTTTCATGCGCGAAGAAAGGAACAGACGATAAATGTAGGCCGCCCCTAAGGCTGACATAAAAAGTGCAATGATCGAAACCAGGCCTAAATAATCTGACAGATATCCTAACTGACGACCCGAATCTTCACCCGCACTGTCTGGGGTTTCAACCCGAACGGCAGGATCAGACAACGCTTTATAAAGCTCGTCCTGAAGGGGCGCCATCGGTACTTTTTCAGGAATTTTTAAAAGATAAGCTAAAGAAAATGTACTTCCAAATTGCAGAAGCCCCGATTGAGGCAAGTAGGCGCGATTGATATAAACTCTGGGTGCTAATGAAGCCATCCGGAAAGTTTGGGTCGCGTCTTTTTGGATCACTTCAGAGATTTTTAATTTTAAAGATCCCAACTGAATTTCATCGCCCACTTCCAGCCCCAACTGCGCTCGCAGTTCGGGATAAATCCAAGCCGTTTTATTTTCGATGATATCTTTTTTTGATCCCTGAACGATGGAAGTACCTGATTCTAAATCCAGACTGCCATAAATCGGATACGACCCATCAATAGCCTTAATCATCACCAGACGCGAACCCTTTGCCGAATTCATCATGGCAAAGAATTCATACATTTTACTTTCTTCTGTGCCCGCGGGATAAACCGCACGCGTTTTTTTAAGTTCGTCTTCCGTCAGTTCACGACGGGCGGAAATTGCCAAGTCCGCCGAAAGAATGGATTTGGCGTTGGCTTTGATCTGCGCATTTAAAGCGGAATTAAATGCTTGAAGGGCGACAAATCCGGTAAGACCCAAGCTTAAATTAAAAATGAAAAACAAACCAAAGCGCCAGCTGCGCCGCAATTCGCGAAAGGCTAATCGAAATAACATTTAGACTTCCCTCAACTGACCTTCTTGCAAGCGCAAGGTGCGCTCGCAACGTTGAGCCAAGCCTTCACTGTGGGTCACTAAAATAGTGGTGATTTTATATTTACGAACCACTTCAAAAAACACATCCATCACTTTATCACCAGTATGCGTGTCTAAGTTTCCGCTAGGCTCATCGGCCAAAAGAATTTTAGGCTGGACCACCAAGGCGCGCGCAATTGCCACGCGCTGGGATTCCCCGCCACTTAACTGACTTGGGAAGTGGTTTAAACGATGTCCTAACCCAAGCTCTTTTAAGGCCGTTTCCGCTTTTTCTTTAGCGTTATCGATTTTTAAAATCTCTAACCCCAACATCACATTTTCCAACGCCGTTAGATGCGCAATCAAATGATACTGTTGAAAAACGATCGCGATATTTTGAGCGCGAAACAAAGTCATCTCTTGTTCAGTCAACGGAACAAGATCTACACCATCCACTAAAATTTGCCCTGTGTCTGCACGCTCTAGGCCCGCCAACAGGGATAACAATGTCGATTTACCACTGCCGGATTGCCCCACGATCGATACGACTTGTCCGGGTTCGATAATGGCGTTTAAGCCGTTAAGCACATTGATCTCGGTGTCACCTTGGTGAAAACCTTTTTTTACGGACTTTAAGATAAGACTCACAAGGCCCCCTTTAGGACCTTGAAAATCGTATCCGCGATAATTTTATGTCCTTCTTCGTTTGGATGAATACCATCAGCAAGATTGTATTTGGGATCACCGCCCACTTTATCAAGAATGAATGGAATCAAAGTGACTTTGTATTTCGCCGCCAGATCCGAATACATTTTTTTAAACTGATCTGTATAGTCTTTACCATAATTCGGCGGCATATAAAGACCACCCAAGATGACTTTCACTTTTTGCGATTGGGCGTACTCAATGGCATCCGCCAGGTTTTTTTGACTGGCTTCGACTTTTAAGCCACGCAAACCATCATTGGCACCTAAGACTAAAAGCACGGCATCGGGCTTGCTTTTAAATAGCCATTTCATGCGCGACAATCCTGAAGCCGTGGTTGATCCACTGACGCCAGAATTAATCACGGTCCATTCTTTTTTGCCGGCTTCATGAAGTTTTTTTTCCAGCAATGTGGGATACGCTGCCGACTTTGCCACGCCATAACCTTCAGTGATGGAATCACCAAGGACGACTAATTTTTTTTCGGCGAAGGCATTTGCAGATAAAAGGGAAAATGAAATGAGTGCTGAGATGAAAAATAAAAAAGGTCTCATAGTTTCCTATGAGACCTTTGAAAAACCTTTTTAACAAGTCTGACTAAGTCAAACTTATGGGGTCTTAGTAGCGAGATCCGCCACCGCCAGAACCACCGCGTCCGCCGCCGAAGCCGCCACCAGAACGACGTGGGCCACCGCCACCACCGCCGAAACCACCGCGACCGCCGCCACGACCACCGCCGCCTTCGCGAGGAGCTTGTGGACGAGCTTCAGATACGTTGATCGCGCGACCGTTAAGCTCAACGCCGTTACCACGCTCAATAGCTTGGTCAGCTGCTGAATCGTCAGCCATCTCTACGAAACCGAAACCTTTTGAACGGCCCGTTTCTCTGTCCATGATAACTTTTGCTGAATCAACTGCTCCGAATTGAGCAAAGTGTTGGTGAAGTGCCTCGTCATCAACTGAGTACGGCAAGTTTCCTACATATAATTTTTTAGCCACAAAGACCTCCTTATGGTCGGCTAGACCCCGGGACGCCTTCGAACAGCATAAAATCGAGACCACTCACACGGGAACTTAAATACATATACAAATTAGCACAGCCCAAATACTGTGCAAGCTCAAACTTTTCTATGAACGCATATTATTAAATTGTAAGGGAACAGCAAAACTTCCGCCCTTAACCAATGCAATGCACTCCTGAAGTTCATCGATACTTTTTGACGAAACTTTGACTTTATCGTCAGCAATACTTGGTTGAACCTTTAATTTAGAATCTTTAATAAGCTTTAAAATGTCTTTGGCGACCTCGCGGTCAATACCCTGGACCAAAGTGACCTTTTGGCGGAGCATTTTGCCACCAGCTGGTTCAGGTTTCTCAAACTTCACCGCCTTAATATCTATACCGCGTCGATGAAGTTTGGTTTGCAGGATTCCACCCATGGCCTCGACTTTGTAATCGTCTTCAGCCAATAAGGTGATTTCTTTTTTATCCCACTGAATCTCTGATTTACTTCCTTTAAAATCGTAACGACCTTCGACTTCCTTGCGAGCTTGGTTGATAGCATTATCAACTTCTTGGACATCTAGTTCAGAAACAATATCAAATGATGGCATTCAGAAAACTCCTAATTAATGGCCGTGCCCTGCATTGCCGTGAAGGCCGTGCGGGTGACCGTGCAAGACTTCGTCAGTTGTTGCTTCGCGGATCAGAACCATTTCGATATCGAATTCTAAATCTTGTCCTGCTAAAGGATGATTTCCATCGAGAGTTACATGCGTGTCGCTGATTTTAGAAACTTTCACGATGTGAGCTCCTTGGGGCAATTCCAAACGCAAGTGAGCGCCGATATCAAGCTGTGGCAAGTGCGCAAGTTCTTCTTTCGGAACTTCCATGAACATATTGTCTTTCACTTCGCCGTAAGCATCAGCCGCTTTGATTTTAACAATTTTTTTGTCGCCTTCTTTAAGGTCTTTAATTTCGTCTTCAAGTTTAGGAATAATTTGGCCAGTACCTTCAAGAAATGGAAGCGGCTGACCACGCTCTGAAGCATCCAAAACAGTTCCATCAGGACCTTTAAGGACATAATTAAAAGCTAAAACTCGTTTCATCTGGACCTCCCAAGCGTCTATTGGGGCTCGGTATCCCACTAATAGACACCTTTTTCAATCTAAAACAGCCTGTATTTCTGGATATTTAAGAGGGGGGCTTGTTTTTAACACATCGACTCAGATATACTTAAACAGACGCCTGCAGAGGGAGACAACGCATGATGCACATGTCCTCACTGAGGTCCTTGCTGCTCAACTCTAGTTACGAGCCGATGAGGGTCGTAAGTTGGCAAAAGGCCTTGGTTTTATGGTTTCAAGGTAAGGTAGAGATACTGGAATATCACTCTGCCTTCGCCCGGTCCGTCCAACGGAGATTCCAGCTCCCCAGTGTCTTGCGCCTCAAGACATATGTGCGACCACGGAGTTCCAACGCCGTGCGATTCTGTCGCGAAAATGTCTATATCCGCGATCAATACACCTGCCAATACTGCGCCACAAAACTTCCCGCAAAACAGCTCACTCTTGATCACGTCGTACCTGCTTCACATAACGGCCCCAAAAATTGGACAAATGTGGTTTCTGCTTGCCGCGCTTGCAATCAGAAAAAAGCCAACCGCACTCCGCGAACGGCAAATATGCCTTTACTGAATGAGCCTAAAGCGCCAAACTGGCTGCCGACTCTAGCTTTAGAAATCGGCGAAGACCATGTGCCTCCCGATTGGAGTCCGTATCTTCGATTAAGTACGGGGTAAAAAAGTGTCTTTTGAAATTCGTTTGGTGAAAGGCTTTGAGACTTTGCCGCTTCGACAAAAAATCTTAAAGCCCTTCGCCAGCGAAGCGGAGTGCGCCTATCCTGATGATAATTATCCAACTACATTTCACTTTGCCCTTTTCCTTGATGGAGACATCAAGGGTGTTTCGACATTTATTCAGCAAGAACATCCCGATTTTCCCGCCCGCACTCCCTATCGCTTGCGCGGGATGGCCGTAGACAAAGATTTGCAGGGTCAAGGTCTTGGAAAAAAGTTGCTTGCAAAAGGCATCGAACATTTAACGACACTGGAATGTGACTTTATATGGTTTAACGCAAGGGAAGTCGCATTTCCCTTCTATGAAAGCCTGGGCTTTACTCTCTATGGACCCATGTTCGACTTGCCCCAGATCGGTCCCCATAAAGTCATGTACAAGAGATTCGATCCCCGATAAACTTTGAGTCAGATTTTACAAGGGGATTTCGAGTGAATAAGGACGTTCACCAGCATCTTGTGTCAGCGCTGACAACCATCATCAGTGAGACCAATGGTCTTTCACTTGCGGACACAATTGATCTGTTATTAACTTCTGACTTAAAACAAAAACATCCTGATGCTTACAATCAGGTTTCTGATTTTCACAATTTGCTAAATCGCTTTCAGATCAATCAAGCCTCGATCACGGATCTTTTAAAACACCCGATCTCTGCCGCCCTTTTTGAGTTCTTTAAAAATTTTCCGCTAAAATATCGCGAAGAACACATCCATCTGACGGGCGCGATCAATGCAGAATTTATTTTTCCACGTTTAAAAAAATTATTAGAAGGCCCCGACAAGGCTATTTACGAACAGAAGATCAAAGAAGTTTATGGCGACAAAGCTTTGCCCATTAATTCGGTGGCCGATGTTGAGCGCCTGATTTCTTTACAAGAAAACGAAGGCTTTTCGCGCTATCTTAAAATTCTCTATCTTCCGAAATTAATTTTTGTTTCGCGCGAAGCTCATAATGAGGCTGCTTATCATATGGCCGAAGAGCTTTATTATAAATTTAATATCGGTCGTATTCGTTTGAAATTTTCGCTATCTCGATCCACCGCAAGTTCGTCTGAACAAATTCCGGGCATTGATGATGTAACTTCGGATGACGTGGTCTTGGGACTTTATGAAGGATTTAAGAAGTTCCAAGAAAAGCATCCCGATTTTGATTTCATTCTTTCACCTTCCTTCAGAAAAGAAGCCAATCACTTTGATTCGGCAAACTATCCAAATCGCCAAGCCCACTTTATGGCACAGATTAATGAAATCGTGCGCATGTTAGATAAATATCCTTTTTTAACTAAGCACATGACAGATGTGGATACCGTGGGTGACGAAAGAGATCTTTATCGCAAAGAGCACTTCAACGAAATGCAAGCGGGCTTTAGAAAATTACAATATCGCGGATTTAAAATCCGATCGCATCACGGCGAAACATGGCACACCCTAAAAAAAGGAATCCAAGCCGTCGATAACGCCATGAATATCTGGCACATCGATACTTTAGAGCACGGAATCAGCTTGGGGATCAATCCCAATAAATACTTCCATCATATTTATCAAAATATTCACGAGAAGAATCAAAACAGCCAACCTATCACCGAAAAAGACCCCCTTTATCGTGAATTGACAGAGCTTGATTGGGGCACAAATCGAAATGTCTTAAGCAAGCTAACTAAGGGGGAAAAGCTTACGGAAGCAGAAGATATTTTATTCGTTAAAGCAAAGTTCCACACCGCCCGTGAAGTTGAGCATTATCAGCATGACGTTTTAAATCGTATGATTCAAAAAGGTGTGACTCTGATTTCTCTTCCTTCTTCGAATAACAAATTAACCGGAAAATTTGAAGACTATAAAGATCATCCGTTTTCTTGGTGGGAAAAAAAGGGCGTTCAATTAGGCGTTGGTACCGACAACCATATCACTTTGAACACCAATTTCATCTTCGAGATGCTTATTTTGCTTTACACCGATTCAGTAAATCTTAAAATTACCAAGTTACTTATGGTGACGACCGGGGAAACTCGCCGTCCTTATATCAGTCATCTTCTGTGGACGATGAGAAAAAAACTTAGAAAGAACAACTAGTGGCTGCAACAACCGCAAAAAAATCAAAGCCGTCTTGGACTCAAACTCTTCGCGCGATCACCCGCCCCAAAGTGGCCATCATGTTGGCCCTAGGATTTTCTTCGGGCCTTCCATTCATGCTTACCGGAAACACATTAGGTTTTTGGTTGCGCGAAGGTGGAATTGAACTTGCGACTATCGGTTTTGCTTCTTGGGTGGGTTTAGCGTATTCATTAAAGTTTTTATGGGCGCCGTTGATCGATAAAGTTAACGCACCTATTGTCGGTAAATGGCTCGGTCGTCGTCGCGGTTGGATGCTGATTTCTCAGGTTTTGGTTGCGATCGGCCTGATCGGCATGTCGATTGTAAAACCTGAAGGCGGCTTGATGCCGTTTATTTCTTTAGCCTTGTTGGTTGCCTTTGCTTCGGCCACGCAAGATATCGTTGTTGATGCATGGAGGATTGAGGTTTCTGATGCCAGTGAAGATATGGCCCTGCTTTCCTCGGCGTATCAATTGGGATACCGTGCTTCTTTGCTACTAACTGATGCCTTGATCCTGATTGTGGCCGGTGCCGTTGGCTGGTCGCTTTCTTATTCCGTGATGGGAGCCTTGATGGCCGTGGGTATTGCTGCCACCTTTATTGCGGTAGAACCAGGTCGCAACCTCGCGGACAGGGCGGAATCTTCCATGAACAGCTTGCGCGGAGTATTTGATGCCGTCGCAGGTCCGTTTATTGATTTTTTCAAACAACACGGTCAAAAGGCAATATTGATCCTGGCCGCTGTTAGCCTGTATCGCCTTTCAGATTTTATGATGGGCCCCATGGCCAATCCTTTTTATGCCGATATCGGAATTACTAAAGAAACCGTGGGTGCGGTTCGTGGATCCGTGGGTCTGATCGCTTCGGTTGTGGGTGTAGCTGCTGGTGGCTTAGCGGCGGTTCGCTGGGGCTTTGTCGCAACATTAATGATTGGTGCGGTGATTGGCCCGGCTTCGAACTTGGGCTTTTCACTTTTGGCGATGGTCGGACCAAGTAATGAGATTTTTACCACAGCGATGGTGATTGATAACTTTGCATCCGGCTTTGCGGGCACCGCCCTTGTTGGTTATATGTCAAGTCTGACAAGCCTTGGCTATACGGCGACTCAGTATGCCCTTTTAAGTTCGTTCTATGCGCTTTTAGGCAAGTCTTTAAAGGGTTTTTCAGGCGTTATGGTGCAAAGCTTTGCCGAAGGACGCACACTGATGGAAGGGTATGCTTTATTTTTTGTCAGCACGGCCCTTGTGGGAATTCCGGCCTTGTTACTTTGTATTCTGCTTGTTCGCAGTAATAAAAAATTATCCTCTTAAAGAAAAATGCACATCTTGGTGATAGACCCGGTAAAGCGGAACTATCACCGCCAATGTGGTGGATAACAAAGTCATAAACCATACCGGCCAACTGGCAAAAATCATCACTCCCCCTAATTCCAATGATGGCAGCGAAGATCCTAAAAGATGACAAATAAAAGGGAAGAAAGCGTAATCAAGTATTCCCCCTATCACCGCCGCACAAAGCCCGATGATCAATCCTTCAAACACCAACCATGTTCCTAACTGATTCTTTTGGTAACCGATGGCTCGCAAGACCGCAAGCTGCATACTCATCGCTTCAAATCTTGTGATCAACATCGAGGCCATACAAAGACCACCTTGTATTAAAACCAGAATCGCCAACAAAAGACCCAAGTTTTTTCCTGAGCCGACAAGTTCTTCCAGTCTTGTTTTTTCCGTTTGTACATCAATCACTTGCCCTACAGTGCGGCTGTTAACTAAGGCCTGCAAAGGCTGAAGCCCATTGGGTTCAAGGCGTACCAAAAAATAATTTAATACATCCGCTCCCCAAATCGATTTTGTTCTTAAATCCGTGCGTTTTAAAATCTCTTGGGCGGAAGCAAGGTCCGTGTAAATCAATCGGTCCCATGTCGAAGAGGTCGATTTTAAGATGCCCGCAACTTTTAAAGAAACTTGCGTCGGCGAAAAGATATCTTCACCAAACCACGCATTCGCGGTGAAAGAATCCCCGACGTTCAATCCAGAATGGGTCGCGATATCAGCACCAATGACAGCCTCATTGGGGTTTCCGGTCCACGAGCCACTTTCAAATTGCATGCGCTCATTATCTAGCGGTTGACCAAAGAAACTTTCATCTGTGGCCACCACACGGGCTTCTTTGAATTTTGCAAAATATAAAAATGGAACTATCGCACGGATATATTTTGTTTGGCTTTGCGCTCCGTCTTCAAACTGAACCGTTTGGGCCGAACGTAAGCTATCAAATAATTTTTTCGGCAAAAATCCAGGATAAGATCCTTCCCCATTAAGCGACCCTAACAAGATATCAATTCCGCCACTTTTCGCGCCGATAACGGCTTCGGGTCCTTTGCCTAAGCTCTCAAATCTAGAGCTCGCCAAAATATTTATTCGCCATAAAATTCCACTGCACGCCACAGCGACGGCAATGGCTCCAACCGCTAAGAAGGTGGGAATTTTTCTGCGCCACAGATTCAAAGTCGCAAGTTTTAGCGGACTCATCGAATCACCTCAGAAAACTGCAACACACGGTCAAAATACGGAGTCAAGCGATCATCGTGGCTCACAACAACCAAAGTTTTGCCTGCGGCTTTTTTCTTTAATGCGTTGATAACAAATTGAGTATTTTCTTCATCTAAGCTTGAGGTCGGCTCATCCGCCAGAATGATATCTAGCTTTTGCGCTAAGATGCGTGCCACCGCAACTCGCTGTTGTTCGCCCAGACTTAAAACTGAACAGCGCGTGTCAGCACATTGAGCAAGACCCACGTCATCCAACACAGACCCCACGTTTTGTGAACTGAGCAGCACATTCTCTTTTACCGTCAAGTGATCTAATAAATTGAGTTTCTGAAAAATAACTCCAATTTTTTCACGGCGCATTTGACACAGTTGATTGTCATTGAGGTTTATTAAGCTCTCTGAACCAATTTTCAGCTCGCCCTGATCGGGCTTTAAAAGTCCGGCGATTAAATGCAATAAGGTGGTTTTGCCTTGGCCACTTTTCCCCTTTACCAGGACGTGCTCCCCAAAGGGAATATGCAGATGATCGACATGAAAAAGCTTTGATTTATCAGGAAGATTCACCTGAATATTTTTTAAAGTGATATCCAACATACATAAAGACTTTCACTTACGTGTGCAAAAAGCAACAGAGTTTCAATTATCCTTCCCCGCGAAATGATGATAAAGTCTTCTTATTCCGTGAGGATCCTATGGCAAAAAAAGTAGTTATTGTCGGCGGTGGATTTGCCGGCATCAAAGCAGCACGTGAACTGGGAAATAAAAAAGACGTCGAAGTCATTTTAATTGATCGACGTAATTACCATCTTTTCCAACCTCTTTTATATCAAGTGGCTACGGCGGGCTTATCGCCCGCTGAAATCTCGGGCCCTATCCGCGGGATCTTATCAAGATATCAGAACATTTCTGTCTATCTTGATAATGTACAAGGTGTGGATCTTGCTAATCGTAAATTAAAAACAACTACCAAAGAAATCTCTTACGATTATCTAATGCTTGCTTGCGGCGCTAAGCACAGTTATTTCGCCCATCCAGAATGGGAAGAAAATGCTCCGGGTCTAAAAACTTTAGAACAAGCCACGGAAATTCGCCGTCGCTTGCTTGTCGCTTTTGAGCGTGCGGAAACTGAAGCCAATGCGGAAATTCAAAAACAGCATCTGACTTTTGTCATCGTCGGTGGCGGGCCTACAGGTGTCGAGCTTGCGGGCGCAATTGCAGAAATCAGCCGTCATACTTTGATGGAGGATTTCCGTCATATCGATCCTTCGCGCACGCGTGTTTTATTAATTGAAGCGGGGCCAAGAATTCTGGCTGCCTTTGATCCCACACTTTCTCGTCGGGCGGCTCGGGATCTTGAAGATTTAGGTGTGCAGATTTGGACTAATACGCGCGTGACCGATGTGCGTAGTAATTCCGTAGTACTAGGTGATGAAGTGATCAAGGCCTCTACCATTCTGTGGGCGGCGGGCGTTCAACCATCCAGCTTAAATAAAACTCTGGGGGTTCCGTTAGATCGTTCAGGCCGAGTGATTGTCGAAAAAGATCTTAGCATCAAAGGCCATCCCGAAGCATTTGTAGTGGGTGATCAGGCTTATTTTCCGACAGAAGATGGCCGTGGTCTTCCCGGATTGGGTCCGGTGGCTATGCAACAAGGACTTCATGTTGCCAAAGAAATTTTGGGCGAAATTAAAGGCCAGCCACGAAAAGAGTTTAAATATTTTGATAAAGGTCAAATGGCCACCATCGGTCGCCGTAAAGCCATCGTGCAAATCGGAAGCTTTAAGATGGGAGGCTTTCTTGCTTGGCTTATTTGGCTTTTCATTCACGTTTACTATTTGATCGGATTTAAAAATAAGTTCTTCGTTATCTGGCAGTGGGCTTACGCTTATCTGACTTTCAAACGCGGAGCTCGTTTAATTGTGGATAAGGAATGGCGCTCCCAACCCAAAGAAACGCAGTAAGAATTACATTAAGCCTTTATATCCATATTTCGCATATTAACGTTTCAAACGGGCATTGGATTCCCGATGTCTGCGCTGGCATATTGCGTTCATAAATACATAACAAACCTCACGGAGATTTTATGAAAGCCCTTATCCTTGTCTTAACGACGACTTTAACCATGACTTCTTTTGCACACGCTGACAACCAATGCGCATTTGGCGAAGACTCTTGGGAATTGAAAGAAGAGATCACTAGTGAAGCATCCGGTAAACTTTGGTACCACGGTGAAACCATCGAATTATCTAGCCCACAACGCCTTAAAGGTCTTACCGATTTAGAGCGCCAAATGATCATCGACAGTTATTCTATCGGCGAACCAGAGAGCGAAAGCGAACAGCTTTTGGATTTCGTAAAATCGGACGGATACATCACTTATTTCACTCCTAATTCTTACCGACGCCAATTTGCGATTGTGGCGAGCTATCCTGGAGACAACGAATACGGCGTGATCTTTGAAATCCGACAAGGCCCTAAAGACGCATTGATAGCTATTCCGGTTGCCACGATTGGTGACGGTGAGCTGGGACACTGCAAAGTTTTGAAATCTGACATTAAGTAGTTTTAAAGGGCCTCTAGAAAGAGGCCCTTTTTCTTTGCCAAACTCTGTATTGACATTTTTTAATGTATTAGACATGGTCACATTAATTCTCTCTTCCTTCGAGGCTCTCCGTGTCTGACAGTAAATCTAGCAAACGTTCTTTAATTTTAGTTTTAGGTTCACTTACTGCGCTTAGCCCCTTTGCGATCGACATGTACTTACCTGCATTTCCGAAGATGGCTGAAGGCTTAGGAACGACCGTGCCTCAAGTTTCAATGTCACTTTCAAGTTACTTTATTGGTCTTGCAGCAGGGCAGTTGTTCTATGGTCCACTTTTAGATCGTTTCGGGCGCAAGTCGCCTTTGTACATTGGTTTGATTATTTTTATTTTAGCAACCATCGGTTGTCTTTTTTCTAAGTCTGTCGAATCGCTGATTGTTTTCCGATTTATTCAAGCCGTCGGTGGCTGCGCGGCCAGCGTAACCGCTATGGCCATGGTGCGCGATTATTTCACGCCCAAAGAAAGTGCTAAGATTTTATCGCTGCTAGTTTTAATTTTAGGTGTATCTCCCTTACTTGCCCCGACGGCGGGAAGTTTTCTGACGTCCCATTTTGGATGGCAGTCGGTGTTTATTGCCCTGGGAGCACTAGGCGCCTTTGTTTTATCCTTAGCCGTGTTTCTGTTACCTTCCGTGTATGAGCCCGACAAAGCTCACTCTTTGCATCCGGTCTTAATTGCGAAAAACTATTGGCAGATTTTTAAAAATCCCCAATTTTATTCTTATTCATTAGCGGGGGCCATCGGCTTTTCGGGACTTTTCGTTTACTTGGCGGCTTCGCCGATTATTTTTATGGAGATCTTTCAAGTCAACGAACAAACTTACGGCTGGATCTTTGCGCTGCTAGCTTCGGGACTTATTGGGGCGACTCAGTTGAATGTCTTTTTATTAAAGCGCTTTTCCAACGAAGGTATTTTGCGCGCAGGCCTGACAAGTCTTGTGGTGATGGGATCTATCTTTTTCATTGGCACTTTTTACGGCATTTACGGTTTAGTCGGAACCATTGCCGTGATCTTTTTGTATTTGGCTTGCGTGGGCATCTCGAACCCCAATGCGGCAGCCTTAGCGCTTGCCCCTTTTGCAAAAAACGCAGGAAGTGCCGCCGCCCTCATTGGCTTTTTACAAATGGCGATTGGGGCGATTGCTTCAGTCATCGTCGGGGTTCTGAAAGCCCAGCAGTTACTTCCGATTGCCGCGATCTTTATGGGTTCGTCTATCGTGGCCTTAGCCGTTTTAACTTTTGGAAGTCGTCGCATCAAAAACGTGGTCACGACCTCTCACGACGCCGCGACCATCGCGCACTAATAGAATTTATTTTTTCGCAACGGCCTTTAAAAGGGCCAACAGAATGACAGCCCCAATGACCGAGCCGATGAATCCCGCCGGCTCACCGACTTCATAAATACCAAGGACTTGCCCTAAATAACCACCGACGAAAGCCCCTAGAATTCCTAAGATAGTTGTCAGGATAAAACCCAACTTATCGCTTCCAGGTTTGATAAAACGGGCCACAAGCCCTACTAAAAATCCAATAATAATGGTTCCGATTATGCCCATAAGCACCTCCGCCTTTTCATCTCACCACTGACAAACTTACTCATCAACCACCTTGCATTGCCGCGTCGCACGATGCTATGTTAGCCCTTCAGAAAAGTTCCCAAGTAGCGGAGGGTTGGCCGAGTGGCTGAAGGCGCTCGCTTGGAAAGCGAGTTTACGCCAAAAGCGTAACGCGAGTTCGAATCTCGCATCCTCCGCCAAATTTTACTGCGATATATCTCATTACAAGATTATTTCTAAATCCGTGTTCTCGGAAATAGTTGAATATGAAATTCAAAAACCTCCGAGGGATCGCCTTCGTGAAGGAAGATGCTAAATTTTTTTAGGAACTCTTCAATCATATCGGGGGCTTTATCAATGTTTCTTATGTCAGCGGAAATCGTGGAGTAGAAGCCCATCTGTCCTTTGGCGGCAGACTGAATGGATTTAATCGCCGCAGAAAGTCCTTCTACTTGGCGACTGCGGATGAGTTCATCAGGATAATCTTCCGAAGTTCTGTAGCTACATTTCTGTTCAGATAAGTTTCCACGCCTATCTTTTTGAACAATTCCCAAATCAATCAATCGTTGAAGTGACTGAGCTACCTCGGCTTCAGTTAATGAGAGTCTTTTAGCAATCCAGCTATTTTCTGATTTAAATCCTTTGGTTCTCATCAAGGCCACGATGGCGAAGAATTTCCAGTCAGCAAGCAAATCAAACTCATTGGGCTTAAGAATGACTTCCCGAAAGGGATTGGACAATTTTGTTAATTTATCAATACTGCTCTTTCGTTCAAAGATGCTTCTAATTTTTTGAATCTCCTTGTCACTCAGGCCAATCTTACTGGCTAAAATAAGGGCTTTAGAAAGCGAGATTTTTCTTTTGCCTCGCATGATTTCCGATAGGGCAGATGATGAAATTTCCAGTTTCTTTGCGAATGCCCTGAGTGAAAAACTTGGGTTCTTCTGAGAAGCCCTAACAAAGTAGTCTGTGAGGACTTGGCGAATGTGCTGTTGTTCGTCTAAAATCATAAACTGCTCCAATCGTGATGGAGCGGCTTTACTCTACGACACCATCACGCTAAAAATATCCCGTTTACTAAAAACAACTATATTCGTAGACGGCGAATCGACGAAGGGGTATTAGATGAGAGTTATATCTTTGCTTATTTTATTTAGCGTTTCAACTGCTTTTGCAGACCAAGGCTTGGACCAACTTAAGCAATCGTTCAGTGGCGTTATTGCTAATGCGACGAAAGAATTTGATAAAGCGGCAAGGATGAAACCGCTCGTTCTAAAAAAAGGAACGAAAATCAGCAAAGATGAATGCGAAGATGCTAAGTCAAAAATCAGCGCAAACTACAAAGTCGACCCATTTGAAGTGATATTCGAAGGTGGCTCTACCTACAATTCAATGTGTGGTGGGCAATACGGTATTCGTAAAAACTTTGTTCAGAATGTTTCAGGCACGTCTAATTTCGGATTTCCTTATGCGTTTGTTCTTCAACTGGAAGGTCAAGATTTTGGACGAGAAGTAATCTCAAACTATTTCGTTGATAGCAGTTACCGAATTGTAGAAATCCAATCTTTGTCATTCTATAAGAAAACAGGCGAGCTATTGGAATACGGCATCACTTCCTTAGACCAAAATGGAAACATCTACTCTTCCGAGTACACAAAGAATTATAGCATTGCAGGTAAAGACGTTGAGGGCACGCAGACCATCGAGAAATTTATCGCCGCTGATGGTTCTAACTCGTTCCCACTTTTAAGAAATACAGTTAAGCACAAAACGGATAAGACCAAAGATTACCAAATTCTTATTCTGGAGCGTGCCGACAAGCAAGATTGGGACAATTTTTTATTGCCCATCACACATGCTTGGAGCGGTGGCTTTTACAGCTATTCCGGAAAGCAATATCGGACAAACCGTTACCGCAGTAATCTGACCATCAAGTATCGCGGTGGAAAAGAGTATTGCGCTATTGGAAATATTAAAGCAGATCAACAGTGGTCTCAATTTCCGGCTGATAATGCCAGCTACTACAACTGCTTCAACTACTAATCTATCCACACGAGCGAGATTCAATATAAAAGACTCAGATTTTGTAATAGAAATAAAAAAGGCCCGGAATCCCGAGCCCTTTTTTTGCAAACAACTAAAGTCCTTTAAAGCTGACCAGTATCATCTGCCAGTCATCGCCCGTCGGCGACATCGTTGCAGAATAACTTCCGGTGCTACTGACGATACGATCAGCGACCGTATCATTATCTAAAGTCGAACGCTGAGTAAATCCAGAACCCGCCATAGAATTTCCGCCACCGACAGCGCCGGCCACAAATAAAAGCTCATTGGCTTGGGTCGTAGTAATCGGACCTACGCTGCCGATAGAGGTCGTCCCCACCGCACTTGTGGATTGGTCCAAAGCGCCCGAGGTTTTAATTCCCGCATATTCATGGCAACTAATACGCTTGTATGCGTTGAAAGTAGATCCAAAGTTAGCTGAAACCGTGACACTAGTTCCGGTTGCAAGATTTTCTTTATACCAAACTTCAGCTCTCCAGTCGGCCATCAAACCCGACGGACTCGTGACGGGGCCGACAGCCTTAGCATAAGAATTTCCCGCAGTGTCCGACACGGATGTCACTTGAATCGAATTGCTGTTGTAAACAATTGCACACACCATCAAGTTTCCGGCCGTCAAAGACGAGCTAAATGCCGGAGTTGCCACCGAACTAGAATTTGCGGTGATAGACTGCTCGGAATTTTGCACATACGAAATCGGAATTGCCGATGCCGAAGTCACAGCAATTGTATGGTTGGCGCTATTTCCTGCCGCATCCACCGCCACTGCTTGAATTGAGAAACTGCCTGCGGTCGCCGGAACACTCCAATTACATGAATAAGGTGTTGTCGTATCCGTACACAAAAGATTTCCATTCACATAGATTTTTAGGTTCGATACGCCGACGTTGTCAGAGGCTGTCACATTAATAGCCACGGTGCTTGAAGTAGGGACCACATCACTGTTTGACGGCGCCGTGATCGCTACCGTAGGGGGAACCGCTTCCCCCGCCGCTTTGAAAGTAACAAAGGCCATCTGCCATTCATCACCGGTCGGCGACATGGTCGCAGAATAATCACCAGCAGTACTGACGATACGATCAGCGATCGTGTCATTATCTAAAGTTGAACGTTGAGTAAACCCAGAACCCGCCGCTGAAGAACCACTCGCAACCGCTCCGGCCATAAATAACAACTCTTTATCTTGAGTCGTAGTCACGGGGCCCACACTTCCGGTGGCTCCATACCCTGAGTCGCCAATCACTTGATCTAAAGCATTACTTGCCGCAATGCCTGAGTATTCATGACAACTGATGCGTTTATATCCATCAAATGCCGAAGGGAACGTCGCCGTCGTTACAAAACTAGATCCACTGACAAGATTATTTTTGTACCATATTTCTAATCCCCAGCCCGCTAAAGCACCTGAGGTGCCAACGGGTCCGACGGCTTTAGTATATGAATTCCCTGCTGTGTCCGAAACCGCAGATACCGGCGAAGTGCTATTGTAGGCAATCGCGCAGACCATTAAATTGCCAGCAACAGGATTGGTTACAAATGATGGCGTAGAAATGGAGTCCGTGTTGGCCGTCACGGCTTGTTCTGAGTTTTGAACATATGCAATGGGATTGTCGTTGTTTTCCGGAGTCGTTTCTAAAAGAAGAACCCAATCGGTTTGTCCTTCATAATTCAGAGAAGGAGGCATAAACTGCCGCGTTCCCGAATTAGCAAACGGACTTCCGGAAATCGCGGTGTAAGTTCCGTTGGATGGATCATACCACCTAGCGGTCACCGGACCTGCCATCTTCGACATATCAAAAGTCGGATTGCGCAAGTGGTTTTGATAATACATCACCGCCAATGTTCCCGCAGAATTTATCGACGCTTGAACGTAGTTTTCTGGCGTCGATCCCAAATATCCTGAAGTCATAAATGTATGATTTACGTCAGGACTTAAAGTGTGCCAGGCAATGGGACTAAAAAAATTGCGTGCATGAGTCAGAGTTTGAATTCCAGGACTGTTCATCGCCGTCGTCCAACCACCGGGAAAGCCTCCGTTTCCGAAAGTGTCCTGGGGATCGCCTGGATCCGCAAAATACCATATAGGATTATTTCCGAAGATAAAACCCGTAGAACCCGTCACCATTGGCATGTAAATCTGAGATCTCCACACCAGACTGTCAGAGTTGTGCTCATTCTCATACTCACCTTCAAAAAAGATATGAGGTCTGACACCTTCATTGTCCGCCCAGCGAGCTAGAAGTCTTGAATAGTTTTCGGGGCCTTCATAAGTGTAAGTCGTATCAATATCTAAACGAGAGATTCCTGGAATTTCCGCACCCGAAGTGTCTCGATCCCAGTGAGCCACGTGATAGTGAACTCCACCACTGCCCTCACCGGCCACGATCCCATTCATGACCGCATTAACCAGCAACATATCTGAAGGGCCAGGTGTCGCATCCCCCGACGCAGACCAAATAATATTGGGATAAGAGGCAAACTTTGCCCCGATGTATTGACCATACTGCTGAAGCTTCGTCGCCCCCGTCGTGCGCATCTTTGTACACCAGCCATCACTGCTGCAACCCGCACCATAATAAGAAGGAGTCACGATAACCAGAATATCGCGCTCTAACGCCTCCTGGATGAACCACTCTGCAAAATCAAAATAGGCAGAATTATAAGTGGACATATCATTCACGTTTGAAAACGGAGAAATCCCCGTGCGTGTCACCCACTTGGGAGTGTTTGATGTGAAGCTATGTTCAATCAAGTTAATCAAAATGGTATTCACGCCTCGCGCCTGTCGATCATCTAAATAGTCGATGATTTCAGATTGAGTTAACTCAGCTAAGATGGACCAAGCCGTATCAGCAACCATTAAGTACGGCTGTCCTTGAGCATTCACGAAATGCCGCTTATTTGCGGAAATCGTGATGGGATAAGGTGATGACTGGGCATGCGCCCAAGACATTAAACTGCAGAGCAGAAAAGAAAAAAACCAACCAGCGAGCCTCATAATTCCTCCTTGATATAATTTGGCATCGAAGATTCAGATGGTAGATTCACCAAGAAAAATGTAAATCCTCAAGAGGTCCTAACGCGCGGGAGTATTGATTTTGTAATACGGCCTCACCGAACAAATTTCAGCTGCGTGGTAAATTATTTTATTGTTCTTTTTAGAACTAAAACCATAGCCGGCTCAAATGTCGAACTTGTTGATTCGATACCCCACAAGTCCCCCAAGAGTCGATGTCGTATAATCAGTTTTATTCGCAGAATCGTCGGATCCCATGCTTCCTTGCCTTTGAAAAACGCTATTTTCATCAGCCGCCGCATGGTTGGACCAAATGTAACGAAAAATCATCAGATAGTGTCGAAAATATATCCTTCGATTCGGTATAGACGAAATTTTGGACAATCCCATTCTTGGAATTTCGGGAGTGTTTAGGTTTCTCAATTAGTTAGCTCCTTAAGGGGCTTCTCATTCTAATCCACATTTGCGGCATGAATTCTGCTTCCATCCTTTTTAGAGGTGATCAGGATGATTTGCCACGGACGTAAACTTAGAAAATTCTTAGGTCTTTGGGTAATACTCACCTTAATGCCCGCGTGCTCAAAGGTGGGCGTTAACGTCACGGATAATAATCAGGACTCACTGGGATCAGAAACTCCCTCTGGCGGAGTGACTAAAAATTATTACTTTTTCGTGAAACGTTCTGCTGACATCCTATTTGTTATAGACACTTCCAATTCAATGGCCGAAGAGCAAGACCTTTTAAAAAACGGCTTTCCATCTTTCACCTCTGCTTTAAACGCATACAGCAGCGGAACTTTAGATTGGCATGTGGCTATCACATCGACAGATATTGCAACTTCGGGCTCGGGCAAACAAGGGGCCTTGGTGGCGTTTCAAAATATGCCGGCGAATACCTATTATTTAGATACATCTATAAGTACCGATCAAGCCAATGCAGCCTTTCAAGCGTCCGTGGTTTTAGGTATCGGTGGAAGTGCGGATGAACGTGGGATTGCCGCTGCCAGATTAACAGCTGAAAGAGAATTTAACCCTAGCACCAGTCGTGGATTTATTCGCCCCGACACTTCTTTTTCCGTCATCGTTTTATCTGACGAAGATGAGCGCAGTTCCCAAGATCCAAACTCTGCCGATTATACGGCTCCGGAAGCAATCGATCTGCCGGCAAACTTTGTTCCCGCGATTCATGCCTTAGATCAAGTCAGCTCTATCCCGAAAACCATCAGTTTTCATTCGATCGTTACTAGCACCCAAGAGTGCCTTGATGGCCCTGGAGTTTCGATGGGTACGATGTACATGAATCTTTCTAATTTAACGAACGGGATCATTGGAGACATCTGCGCTTTAAAACAAACCTATCAAGAACAACTCAGCTCGCTTGCCGCTAAGATCGTCAATGAAGCTAAGACTTACACCTTACCGTGCGAAAAGATCGTGGAAAACTCTGCCGAAGCCTATGAACAAGCCTTAGGCGGAGCCTTAGTCAAAGTGCCCTCAACCTTTATTGCGCCCAACAAAATTGTGCTGCAAAACGCCCCACCGTTAGGAAGCCTGATCAAAGCAAAATTCACTTGCTTAGACGGAACATAAAGGATGCATGCTTGGATCATCTTATGAATAAACTTTTTATATTTTTACTACTTACGATTTCTTCAGGTCTTATGGGATGTGAGCAGTTCACTCCCCTTTCCGCGGGAGAAGCTTCATTTGATAGCCAAAGCGTAAAATCCATTGGAACTTGCAATCGACAATCTGTAAGCCTTATCAATCTTTGCACTGAAGTGGTTGGCGATGATTACAACGATGTTGAATATCTAGCGGTCCTAAAAGAAAATTGCGAGGCCACAGGCGGAGTTTTTTCAACTGCGAATTGCGATCACACCCAAAGCGTAGGCACCTGTGCGGTACAAAGAGGACGTTCTAACGAAGCCCATGCGACTTATTATCCTCCGCAATATTCAGCAGCGAGTGCCGCTGCGGACTGCGCCGCCAATAGCGGTGTGTTTCACAACAAATAAAGCTCAACTGCCTGTCGCCCTCGATATCGTGTCTCATAATGAGATTCGTGTAAAGCTTACTTGAGTTTAATCCCCGGCACTTCAGTCCAGACCTTAACACATCGATAAGTTAATCAGAGATTATCTAGTGGAGCGATATGTACGTAAAGAAACCTCTCCAACTCTTGCACGTTGATGATTCATCCGTATTGCGTAAGACTATCGCGCGCGGCTTAGAACCTTTCAAAGAACATTACGAGCTCACCCAAGTTGAATCCGTCGACGAAGCCCTTCATCTGATGGCTTCAGGGCAGAAATTCGACATTATCCTTACCGATTGGCTTATGAACGGTAAAAGTGGCTTGCAATTCCTTTGTTTGCTTAAATCAGATCCCGCTTATCATCATTTACCAGTCTTCTTTCTTACGTCAGAATATGACAGCAATAGCCTTATTATTGCCGTCACCCACGGTGCTTCCGGAATTCTAAAAAAACCTACTTCAGGACCGGATATTCACGCCTACATCCAAAAGAAAATGAGCGTCATCGAAGAAAGTATGATGCCCAAGGAAGATCTTTTTGTCGTTCAGGCAAAACCGATCCTTAATGAAATACCGCGTATCCAAAGCTTCAAAAGTGCCAATGACTTAAAGTTGTCTTTAGAGGCTATTCAAAAATTTAAAACAAAGGCCGCAGCTTTTAAATGGCCCCTTCTTGCTGACTATTCTCAAAAAATCGAAGATACGATTCAGCTCACTTTAAAATTAGAGGCAAATCTTCTGACACCCATCACAAGACTGATAAATGAATATCAATCTTGCATGGATCAAGCCTTAACCGACCTTGAATACGGACGTCCGCACCAAATGATGTGTGAAAATATCGATAAAAATTTAAAAAATTACCAAGTCAACCTAGAGGCCGGTTGGTTCACCAATCGGGGACCTCAAGAAAATTCCAATGAGGTGATACTTCCGTGGGCCACGGCCGTTGAGCTTCAACAGCACCTGACTCCGGAAGGATTAGAGATCTTACGGCAGTACCTTAAACGATAAGTTAAAACAAGAAGTATACATTTACGGGTTTTCATTTTTAAATAACCTCATGGATATGCTTAGCCACATTTCTTTGTCAGTCTCTGATCTTAAAAGATCTTCCGAGTTTTACGATGCCGTCCTTGGCATCTTGGGATACCCCCGCGTTTACACTGGCGATACTGCCGCCGGTTGGGGGGATGCTCAAGGCAATGAGAAGTTTGCCATTAAAAAAAGAGTCCACCAGGCCCATCCGCCGAGCCGGGGATTTCATTTAGCTTTTCACGCCAAAACTCAAAGCGATGTTCATGCCTTCTTTGAAGCGGGCCTAAAATATGGTGGTAAAGATAATGGTCAGCCAGGACCACGACCGGAATACGGGCCGCGATACTATGCGGCTTTTCTAATTGACCCTGATGGGTATGAAATAGAAGTAAAGTTATTTGTTTAAAGGAGACCCCTATGATGTGGACCGGACGTGTTTTAAGTGGATTAGCGATCGCCTTCTTGCTATTTGATGGGATCATGAAATTTTTCATGGATAAACTTCCACCTGAAGCCTTAGAAGCTGGTGCGGTCCTGCAATGGCCTGTCGAATTAATGCCGACTGTGGGTACGATCTTACTTATTTGCACTTTGCTTTATGCAATTCCGCGCACGTCACTTCTAGGGGCCGTTCTTTTAACAGGTTATCTTGGTGGAGCTGTGGCAAGTCACGTGCGTGTTAGCAATCCCCTTTTCACCCACACTCTGTTCCCTATTTATGTGGCTGCTTTTGTTTGGTTAGGACTTTACTTAAGAGATGCCAAATTAAGAAAGATCTTCCCTTAAAGAAGAATTTTGCCGCAAGTAAAGCGTACCTTGTTCCTGGCTTCTAAGACAAAGCCATCAAATAGTTTTCTTGCGGCATCAAGATCACCGATGTTTTGACGACCACCTAATGTCAATTCAGGATGACCTTGCATCAAAAGACCACGACCATTTTTAAAAACTAAAATTTCTGGGATTCCATCCGCCGCGACACCCGCTAACGTCAAAGGGCCAATAGGTTTATAGTCGATGGCCTGATGATGGTAAGAATAAATAAATATTTTTTCTAAGCCCTTCCAGATCTTGGCCATCAGCTCATTCTTAGAATCAATAATCACGTCATGTCCCACATCCCAATGTTCATGGGCGGTCTTTACTTGCGAAGGGACGTCTTGCACGATTTTATAACCCATTGATGCCGCAGTCATCTGAGCCCCTCGGCAAGTCGCGTATACAAAACCTTTTTCTGACTGAATGTATTTCTGAATCAATTCTTTTTCATAAATATCTAAAACGCCGTTATAGCCTCGCGCCCCATTTGGGATATCCCCATATATATGCGGATCTACATCAGCGCCCCCTAAGGGAAATAAAATTGAAAAGTGAGCCGCTACTTCTTTATGAAAAAGATCACGATGATTTTTAGACAATACCGACCCCACTGCTGGCGGCAAAACAAAGTTTTTAATCCCGCGATCCAACATCAGCTTTGTCCAGTTCGTGGGGCGCGTTTGAGCGGGAGATAAATCATTCTTGGTATTAGCTAAAAGTAAGGAATGCTTTTCTGGCTCATAACTTAATTTTTTAAAACTTTGCTCCGTTGGTTTTTCTAAATCTGCTGGGGGAGTAAAGCTATTCAGATCAGCGTGGGTCTTTAAATTCTCAACGTAGCTTTCCCAAACTTCAAGAGGGCTTTGTCCCTCTCTCACGGGGATAATAATCGCAGGCGCCTTGTGACCCCTTTCCCAAGCATACAGAGTAACGTCGGCAAGAGCCACGGAGGCACTTGCTAGCGTTCCCACCAGGAGTGTCGTCAACTTTAAGCAGAGAGATAGGCATTTCACCATAAACCCTGGTAATTCAAAAACCTTACCTATCTAACTGCAATTATTTTGATTTTAAGGTAGGACAAAGTGCCCCCAGGCGCTTTTCAGGCACCAGTTGTTTGAAACTTTGACTGTCTCAGTTTGAGACGAAAATTGGACTTAGTGAGCCCCACGGCCTTTGGATCGGCCCGTGGGGCTGTGAACACATAATCTTGCGCATCTATAGGATGCAATTACAAACGCACAAGAGAATTCGTTACTTCTGTTCCATTAAAATAAGCTTTAGAACCGCTGCATGAATATTCATAACGGATCTCATTGTTAGATCCATCTAAGAATATAATGCTGCCTTCGCTCCAATGCTGAGAGCAAGAGCGGTCATATTTTAAGCCCGTTGATTTAAGCTTAAAGACCACTTTCACTTTCGTTTGTTGATTGCTCTGATCCGGCTCCATGGTCCCGGTCACCGCAAAAAAACCATCAAACTTGGCGCTTCCTTTTTGATAGGGTTGGCTCATGTCGTCCGGGATGTAAACATTGTCCCACTGACTTTGCCAGTTCCAATTCCATTCAAAGTACTTCGGATTTTTATTAAAGCCATCAACAGTCCCTGTGTATCCTGAAGAATAACGAATCGCTGAAGAAGTCTTCTTTACTTCAAAAAATCCGTCATAAGTGTCTTTGAATTCCTCATGGCCGGCGACGTACTGATTTGAAAAATCAAAGTCATAGCGATATCCACCGCCCCAACCCATGTTTTCATTTCCCGATTCATCGTTAAAGTCGACAATTTTGTAGGTGCCTTTACGATTTAACGTGGATGCACCTTCGTTAATACCGTTACAAGCATACTTCACCTGAAGCGATAACGGGATGCCATCACCGTCGTTATCTACTGGTGTTTCTGGATTCTTGGTCGTGCATGAATCAAACATGCCGGCAAAGTTGATCGGCATTTGAATCGGCGCATTTGGATTACCGCTTGGAACCAAGCTTTGCATCGCAACCGAAATGTTTTGATTAGAAAAAATCGCCAGCGCTTGAGCTTGAGTAACCGTGCCCCCAGCTGCCGATAGCTTTCCACCTTTGCCACCGCATCCACCTAGCAGCAAACTAATGCTTGCTGCCGTTAGAATAATTTTTTTCATCTTTAACTCCTTCTATTTTTGAGTCTTAAAGCCCAAAGGTTAGAAGTTATAAGTAATAGATGCTTGAGTTAGAACGTCGTTACCGTTGATTGAACCTGTTGTAGAACCCGCCACAACACCATCAAGAGCAAAGTTGTTGTATTTCAAACCAAGACCCGCAGCCACTGTCGTATCGTTTTTATTTGTGATAACGGCATCAGCAGGTGCTGTTTGGTTTTTGTCTTGCGTGTTGCTTAGAAGGAAGCTTTGAGAAATTGATGCGCGGACCACCGACCAAGAAGTCAAATCAGCCTCAACACCCGCAAAAATCGGAAGATTCATCGCCGTGATGTCTTTACCGATCTCACGTTTTGCATAAGACAAAGAAGCGCCATAATACACGTTTTTGATTTTACGGCTTAAGATACCCACTTCAGCGCCAATATCGTTTACGTTTGTGTCGCCAGCCGCCGCTTCTCTTTTACCTGAACCCCATGCCAATTTGCTGAAGAAATAGCTTGTGCCCATTTCTCTTTCATAGTTCACAGTCACGTAAGGAGCACCGACCGTTTTATCTGTCGCTGTTTCTGAAACTGCGATCGCTTCAACAGTTGCCGAAAGCTCCATGCCATCTTTATCGATACCGTACCGAAGAGCTAGGTACTGTTCTTTTACGTCTGTTGTTTTATCTTCAAAGTTAGAAAGAGCTACTGAAGCACCCCAGCCGTCTTTTGCGTAAAAGACTTCAACTGGATTGTTTTGTCCTTCAGAGGCTGTAGCTCCTGCGCGCAAGCTTTGTTGAATCGGGCTTAAGTGACCCACATAGACACCCATGTTTGCGCCAAACTCATCGGCAAACAATCCACCCTCCGCTTTAGGCGCTGACGTGTTTGTGGTTCCACCCATTTCCATCGTCAGATATTTTCCCAAAGAATTTACGTGTGCCGGATTTTCAAACACGGTTTGTGAATCTTTTAGGAACTCCGCTTTTTGCAGAGCTTGGATACGAGCTTTAGAAGCGTGAGCCTGAGTGGCCGCGATTAAAGAAAGGACAGATACCAATACAAACTTTTTCATCAATGACCTCATGTTGTTGTTTAAAAACTTTGTCTATGAACAAAAACTTCAGCAAATCAGCTTTATTGAGGTCAATTATTTTTAAAATTTAAGATCGTTCACATGACACAGATAAAAAAGTTCTGTCCGCAAGTATATTCATGTTTGTTTTAAAATTCTCGCACAGCAAGGCTTTGACTAAGTATCAATATCAAACCTTCAAATTTTATTCTTGTCCTCGATATATTTTCTTATACCCCCTGTTCAGGGGGTGACAGATCACAAAACTTGGCACTCGTTTTGTAAATACGTCTTCTGTCATTAATTTAAGGAGACAAAATGAAACCACTGAAGTTTGTTCTTGCGGCATTACTAAGCAGCTCTTTTGCTTGGGCCGAGCCTATTGCTTATAAAGACTGGATGGTCCAAGAAGGTACCGACGAGATCTTCGCGAAAGACTCCTGCCAAGCCGCGACGAATGTAGCCGCAGGGACAAATCGCACCCAGCTTTTGCTATCCTTTACCAAGGATCGCGCGACTGTGCCCCAACTTCTTTTGAAAGTTTGGGACCAAGCAACTCCTGAATCACAGCTTCTTATCAAGGTTTCATCCAAGGTCAGTTATCCCCTCTTCTTATGGAAAGCTTCAACCCAGCCAGATCAGCCTTCTATTTATTGGTATGCTCCGATCGGTTGGTCACCGCTAGCTGATTATATTGCTGCCGCCAACACGCTGACTGTTCAAGGGGCATCGACCCATGTGATTATCTCGCTTAAGGGTTCCTCGGTTTCTTTACAAAGAACAGCGACATGCCTTAAGGCAAGCGAAATCCTACCACTTGATTTCCTTAAAAAACTAAACGCAAAAACAGAAGGTGCCGCCGCAAATTATGCATCCGTTGATGAAATGATCTTAGGAAATGAAAAGACTTTTGAAGCGTATCGCACGGGTCTTTTAAAAACAAAAGAGCTTACCGACCTTCGCAAAGGTTCAGCAAAAATTTTAGCCCAGGAAACCGAGGCTTTGAACACTTTTAACACGGCCCAAAAAAGATGGGACAGCGGGGACGCCGCCCTTAAAACACAACTAGCAACCCAAGCCCAACTGCAACAAACCCTGGCGCAAACAACGGGTGAACTCCAAAGCCAGCAAACGGCCCTGCCGGCAACTCAAGAAAACGCCAAAAACAAACAAGCTATTTACGAGCCCCTTCGTAAACAGTTTGCCTCTTATGTTGCCGACGTTGACACCAAGCAATCGGCATTAAATAAAAATATCCGCGACACCCGAAACTACCAAAGCCGCATTTCAGACCTTGAAAGCGAAATCCCGCGCCTACGCAATGAGCAAAGCAATCTTGCTTCGCGTATAAGCAGCTTAAGTTATGATGTGGACCGTGCGCGCAGCAATTATCAATCAAAACAAAGCGAGGCTGATCGCTATAACGTTCGTTGGGAATACGATCGTGAATTGCGCAGCGACTTTACTTATAGCAATAGATTACGGGATGCCGAAAGATACCGTGACGAAGGAAACCGTTACGCCAATGAGGCGCGCAACTCCCGCACCGCTCAACAAGCAGCCCAAGCTCGCTTAAACCATTGCCAAAACCAAAATCCACCGCAAAACTGTGATTCAATCCAAAACGAGATTCGCCAACATGAAAATCAAGCCAGCCAAGCAGAGCAACGTTCTCGAAGTGCCATTAACAATGCCAATAACGCCCAAAGAGAAGCGGAAAGCCGTGCTCGCAGTATTATGTCTGAAATTGAAAGAAAAAAACGCAGCTTAGAAAGCGACGCTGATGATGCGGAAAGAAGATACCGCTCTTTACAGTCGGATTTGGATTCTTTGCAGAATCGTCACAACCAAATCAGCAATATTCTTCCGGATTTGCGTAATGAGCTCAGCTACAGTCGAGATCAGGTGCCGAAACTGCAAGCGCAAAGGCCTTCTTTAGAAGCCGCTTTGGCGGATTCAATTCAAAAAAGAGATACGGCACGCATACAACTTGATTTTGATCGCATCGAAGGAGAGTACAAAGCCGCGGCCGCGCAGTTAAGTGATCTTGAAAAAGCGATTGCAAAATCAAAAAGTACGATTGTTAGCACTGAATCGAGTTTAAAAAAAATCAAACCCGTAATTGAGGAGCTTACTAAAGATCTTGCGGCAAAAACACTTAAGCGTGACCAGGCGGCACAAAAGCTAGCCTCTATCCAAGAGGCGCTAAAGCCATTCCGTGCGCAAGAAGCCGCGCTTGTGCAGACAATCAATGAATTGGTTGTTACTTTTGATGATGGGAAGGCACGATATCAGCGTACTTATGAAACATGGATCGCCCCCGTACAGGCTGCGACCTGGATGAATACCATCGGAAGCTTCTAATTCAGTTTTTTGTAGATCTAAAAATAAAAACGACGCCCCGATAAGGCGTCGTTTTTTATTTTTCAAACAATGAAAACTAGTTCACGGTCAAAGTGACGTTGATATTTCCGCGAGTGGCATTTGAATAGGGGCACACGATGTGGGCTTTTTCCACAATCCCTTGCACAACAGCGCGGTCTACTCCCGGTACTGTGATTTGCAACTCAGCTTCGATACCAAATCCTGTTGGGATTGGACCAATACCCACGATAGCTTTGATGCTAGTTTCGGCGGGAAGGGTGACTTTTTCTTTAGACGCCACAAATTTCATGGCACCTAAAAAGCAGGCCGAATAACCCGCAGCAAAAAGCTGTTCTGGATTAGTTCCTTGCTCGCCCATACCACCAAGTTCTTTTGGCGTAGTCAATTTAACATCAAGAACTCCGTTACTTGATACCGAACGGCCTTCACGGCCTCCAGTTGAAGTGGCTTCTGCTTTGTATAGAACTTTTTCTACTTTAGACATGTCATCTCCTTAGATTATTAATTATTTATATTTATTTTGGATCCATCAGCCATTCCGCGTTGGCTTTTAAAAGGTCCGCAGGAACTTGATCTATGACGTCCTGGATGAGTTCCGCAAGACTCTTAGAACGCAACTCTTTTCGCCAGGCTTCGTCAGCACGATACATGACTCTGGCGACGGCGCACACGCCCGTCGATTTTTTCTTACCCTTAAGACAAGGCGTGTTGTTACGAATCTCTTCGCACTCAAAGGTTTTCTTTTTTCCTTCGATGGCTTCTACGATATCTAAGAAGGTGATATCTTTTGCTTCTTTTGCCAGGCGATAGCCTCCCGTGGGACCAAGAGTCCCGACAAGAACCCCTGCTTGCGCTAAGGCCTGCAGGGCTTTTGAAAGATACTCTTTAGGCACTCCATGAAATTCTGCCAAAGTTTTTGTCGCTAGATAACGATCCGGCGGCAAAGACCCAAGAACTGCACAACAATGGATGGCCCACTCGACCTGGTTTCTTAATAACATCTAAGACAATCCTAATTTATCCAAACCAAAGAATTTATCAAAAGTGCCCGGTTCACTGCGGAAGGCAACGCCCAGACGGTTCCAAGCATTAATCGCCGCGATCGCCATAGTCAAATCCACAACTTCTTTTTCTGAAAAATGAGCCGAGATTTTTTTGAAATCTTCGTCTTCAGCGCCGTGCGCACCGATTTTAGTTAAAAGCTCTGTCCACTCTAAGGCCGCTTTTTCTTTATCAGTGAAAAGGCTGGATTCACGCCATCCGGGAAGGTGGATTAAACGAAGCAAGCGCTCTTCGTGTTTAATGGCTTCTTTGGAATGCATGTCCATGCAGAACAGGCAGCCGTTTAACTGAGACGCGCGCAGCTTAATAAGGTCTTTCAAATTTTTATCGATATCCGAAGCAGCAATAGCGCTTTCTAAGGCCATTAAAGCTTCAACTTGTTTTGGGGCGTGTTTGTTATAGTTAATGCGAGTACTCATGACTCCTCCTAATTAAGGATATTTTATATCTTTAATTAGGAGGATATCAAGGATAATTTTTATCTTTAATTAAGTATATGAAATTACTTAATTTTTCATAGCATTAAAACTCAATCTTCACTGAGCTCGCAGATCTTTTAGCGGGACCATGAAAGACCACTTCGATATTATTTCCATCCGGATCAATCACGAAAGCCGCATAATAACCCGGGTGATACTGGCGAATACCCGGAGCCCCGTTATCTTTTCCCCCCGCTTCAAGCGTGGCTTTATAAAAAGCTTCGACCATTTTTTGATCACGGGCCTGAAAGGCTAGATGGGTACGGCCTGTTAACTTCCCCATCGATGAAGCTGGGCTTTCAAGTTCGGAAACAAAAACTTCATCAAACCAAAAAAATCCCGGCCCCTCCCCACCCATTGGCACATCTAAAGATTTCAAAGCTGCAGAATAAAATTTTTTACTTGCGGCAAGATCTTTAACTACAAGTTGAATGTGATCAATCAAACGTCCGCGATGAAGCTCTTGTGTTTCCATAAAAAAAATCCTCTCGTGATAGGGGCTAAGATTTTACCCAGGCTATCACGAGAGGATTCATTTACAAAAATTTAAATCTTCAGTTATTAAATAAACATTCCGCCGGAAGCTTCAATGCGTTGTCCATTAATCCAAGCAGTGCCTTCCGAAAGTAATGCGACCACAACCGGTCCGATGTCATCAGGCAATCCCGCTCGACCCAACGCCGTCACCGAAGAAACAAATGCATTAGCTTGCGGATTATCTCGCGTGTGCCCGCCCCCAAAATCAGTTTCAATAGCGCCAGGAGCCAAAACGTTCACGGAAATTTTTCTGGGTCCTAATTCTTTGGCTAAATAGCGAGTGTAAACTTCAATGCCACCTTTCATCGAGGCATAAGCAGAATAACCCGGAACCGCAAAACGCGCCAACCCCGAGGACACATTTAAAATACGACCACCGTCTTTCATTAGCGGCAAAAGTTTTTGCGTTAAAAAGTAGGGACCTTTTAAGTGGATGTTCATCAATTCATCAAATTGTTCTTCGGTGGTACTTGTGACCGGTGCATTTAAACCTGTACCGGCGTTATTCACCAAGAAATCAAAAGAGTCGGTATTAAATTTATCTTTCAAAACCGCGCGCAAATCTTCCGCGAACTTTGCAAAGGTGCTGCTTTTACTAACGTCTAATTGCAACGCATGAGCACGTCCCCTATTTTTTTCAACTTCGGCCACCACGTTTTGCGCTTCTTTCACATTGCTGTGATAAGTAAAAATAACGGCTGTTCCATCTTTCGCCAAATGAGTCGCCATATTTTTTCCAAGTCCACGACTGCCACCGGTGATTAATGCGATTTTCATATATGCTCCTTTTTAAAAAATTATGAACCTTATGAATTAAGATTAGGCCTTTTCTAGCCTTGAATAAAGATGCCTATTATGGACATACTGTTCGTGATTTTTGAACAATGAGGACTGTAGTATGGATAAATTGCAAACCATGAAAGTTTTTGTCCGCGTGGCCGAGGCCGCAAGCTTCACCCGCGCCGCGGAAGGATTGGGCTTGCCCAAGGCCACAATATCTTCGGCCGTGCAAGAATTAGAGTCCTCTTTGGGCACCAGGCTTTTTCATCGCACCACCAGAAAAGTTCAATTGACCCAAGACGGAACGATTTTTTTTGAACGCTGTAAAGATCTTTTATCGGATGTTGAAGACATTGAAACCATGTTCGTCCAAGGCACCACGAATATCACCGGCCGCATCCGTGTGGATATGTCAGCCGGGATGGCGAAATCATTAGTCCTTCCCCGCTTACCCGAATTTTTAAAAGAATTCCCGGGCGTGCAAGTCGAAGTCAGTTCGACCGATCGCAAAGTGGATTTAATCCGTGAAGGTTTTGATTGTGTGATCCGGGTAGGAACACTGGAGGACTCCGGATTGATTGCGCGACACCTTGGTAATCTAACGTTAGTGAATGTCGCTAGCCCCGAATACATCAAAAAGTTTGGTCGTCCGAAAAAAATTGAAGATTTAGACGAACACCAAATGGTTCACTATTCACCCACATTGGGCATGAAGCCGTTTGGTTTTGAATACTTTGACGGAGAGAAATACGTCAGCCGCGCGGTCGCTGGCCCGGTGACTGTGAATAACTCAGAAGCGTATACGGCCGCTTGCCTTGCGGGCTTAGGAATTATTCAAACTCCACTTGTGGGTATGCAGTCATACATGGACGAAGGAAAGCTTATCGAAGTTTTGCCCAAGCTGCGCGCCGAAGCCATGCCCGTGTCCCTGCTTTATCCGCACCGACGAAACCTTGCTCGACGGGTGCAGATATTCATGGAGTGGGTTGAAAAGATCATGAAGGACTATATAACATAAAAAAGACGAGGCATCTTTGATAATTCAGATTTAATATTCTTGATCGCTTGCTCTTCGTACCTATCACGAAATTCTTTGGTCAAAAAAACACCTCGCTTGAGTATACTCTTCAAAAAAGCCTTGCGCTTGAAGTTATACATCAATGTAGGAATAAGATGGTATTCCAAGCGAACATTTTGTTTGTACGCCATGTATTCGAGTTCTCTTTGGCCAAGGATTGAAAAATCAATATCCATAAAATACTTTGCTGTTTTTGTTAACTCATGGCCGTTTTTTGGCGATGCGACAATCATTTGATAGGCATCATCAAGACTTACCTTCGATTTGAATCGCCCAAGTGTCTCTTTCAATTTTTTTGCGCTTTTGAGTTCATTTGTCTTTGAAAGTTGCGAGTAAATCACGTCATGGTACCAAATTGCCAATTCGATACTTACTTTGTCGATTCCAGGCTCCTGCAACTGATCAAGTTCCCATAGACAATTCTGAATATGCTCTAAGTTATGATAGTGACGAGAACTCTCTTGGTAACAATTAAAAACGTCGTCGACAATTTTGTATAAAACTTCTGGAGAGGCATCAAAGTTTCCGGAAAGAACCTTTAGTAGTCTATTTTTGAGAGTTTCTTTTTTGTGTTCGCTCAGAACAGGATAGTCGAGGCCTCGATACAAAATAAAAATCCTATCTTCTGTACAGCCCATGCTCTTGATGAATTGCTCCATATTCACGTCCGGAAACTGCTTTAGCCAATCAAGAAAGTTTTTGTCCGAAGACTGAGGTATTTTCCAATAGCTATCAGTGGCTTTTGAAAATATCAGAAAAAAAACATCTTCGCTGAAAGGGCCACCTGACGTAGTCTTCACTAGGATATAGTCTACTTCCTCAGGTTTTAAATCGGTATATTTCCTTTCCATATGTCCTCCTCGCAATTTAATTGTCGAAGATATAGATTGGTTGTACAACCAATCTATGGGAAGAAAAAGTCTCAAAAACGAACGCCGCGCTGAAATAATAAGAGCTTTTGCCAGAGTTTTGGCTCAGCATGGGTATGCGGGAGCGACCATTTTAGCCGTAGCCGAGGAAGCTAATCTGTCCCCAGGGCTTCTTCATCATCACTTTAGCGATAAGAAAGAAATGCTTCTCGAACTACTCAATACCTTACTAATAGACTTCAGAAGAAACTTGAAAGAACGAAGCTCAGAAAAAGCTCCCAATCTAGAGAGTTATATCGATGCGGCTCTAAAGCTAGATGAAAAAGCCAATACTATCGCCGCAAAATGTTGGGTTGGCATTTTGGCAGAAGGACTGCGAGACAAAAGTTTAATGGATAAAATTAAGCATTATCTTGATACAGAAATTAACTCCATCGAGGCTCTATCTTCCGGCAGCCTGAATGTCGAAGAAAGTAGTGCCGTGCTTTCATTTGTTTTGGGCGCACTCGTCTTTGGAGCCTTCGCGCCAAAGCGAGCATCTGGTTTCGCAGCAACTATGGGGAAGGAATTTCTAAGCGCAATGCAAAGAAAAGAATCGTTTAAATGAAAATCGTTGTTCAAACTAAATGTTATCCGAGCAACGCGCCGTCTACCGACTGGTGAACAGGCACAGGTTGCCACTATCGAATTCTTGTGGCGAAAGCCAGCCTTCTTTACGAACGACATCTAGCAACCACCCGCGGGCGTTGCCTTTGGTGATGATGGTGATTTTGCGGTATTTAGAAAATTTAATCAGCTGGGAAAGAACGTGCCCATAGGTTTCTTCAGAAAACGGATCATACATATAATAGATTTCCGCTTCCGGGATGTGGAATTCTTTCAGTGATAAATCTTGCGTTTGAAAGTGAACGTGATTTGTCATCTCTAAACGCTCGGTCGTGTGCTTAGAAATGTCCACACGGTGAGGAACATATTCGTATCCGATAAAGTCCACTTCGGGATGCATCAATCCCACGACCAAGCCCACACGTCCATACCCGGAACCTAAATCAATGAAGCGATCCCCGGCCTTGAGATTTAAATTTTTTAAGGCCGTTAAGACCGTGGAATATCCAGACTGCACCCCAACACCGGCGCCTTCATAAAGACGTTCTTTCACCGCAAGATCTTGCTTCATCCCAATATCAGCCTCGTAATCAAGATCAAAAATTTTATCTAAGCCGTCAAATGTGCGATACAGCGAAAATCCCAAGTGTTCGTTTTTAACTTTGCGTTCATTTTGCAACAAGGTTTCGAAACTAAAAAGCCCTGACATTTTTTGCAGGGCTTCCCTTAGAAATATTTTTTGTTCTTGATCAGCGCGGATTTTAATAAAAAGCAATAAATCTTCTTGGGTCTTTAAGGCTTCAGCTTGCGCAGCCCTTATCGATTTTTTGGAACTTAAATCTAACTGCGACCTTAAATGATCTAAAGAGGCCAGCTCGCGAGCAAAGAGTGAGGTGACGATCTCTGCAAGCTCTTGATCTTTATGCAGCCACTGTTCATCTAAAAGGTAAGTGAGCGCGGTATCCAGAAAAGCGATGTCCACGAATGCGTGAGCCATTTCGGTGGAGGAAGCATTCTTAAAATCGACAATCTTATCAGCAAAAAGATTCATAAGCCCATCCCATCACAACGTTGATAAAGTAACAACACTGATCCCAACGGCTTTTTTGGATCCGTGATTTAAATAGGAATGCGCGGACTCTCCGGGGAAAGCTAAAACATCGCCCGTGCGAAGTTCGAAAGTCACTCCATTCACCGCCACTGTGATGTGGCCTTCCACGCAATGAAGATATTCTTTTGTTCCGGTGGAATGCGGAATACCGCCCATGCGTGCACCCGCCTCAAGCTCGATGCGATCAATCGCCATCCCTGGGATGGCGTCGGGAAGTAATTTGTAAACCAGGACGTTTCCTTTGGCCCGCCGATTGGTAGGAATGTCTTCTTTACGTATTAATTTTACCGAAGATCTGGGGGTCGCTAGCAGCTCTTCAAAAGACACATGCAGGGCTTCGCACACCTTGGCTAAGTTTTGCAGTGAAGGATTTCCCATCCCACATTCCATGCTAGCCAAAGTGGATCGCGGAATGCCCGAGATCTTCGCCAGCGCGGACTGGGTCATCTTGCGTTTTTTACGCAAGTTGACGATGTTGATGGATAAATTCTGGGAAAGCAGGTCGAGAGTTACGTCTTGCATCAAAGCACTATGTCATCCCTCGCCCTATCCGTCAATAAACCGTCCAAATTTCAAATTCTTGCCAATATATCAACAAACAGCTACCACGGCCGGTGGGGATGGCTAATAGTAGATTCATAAATGAAAGCTAAATGAAGGAGAAATCTCATGCCTTATGAACTACCACCATTACCTTATGAAATGAATGCTCTTGAGCCCCATATGTCGAAAGAGACTTTGGAGTACCACTATGGAAAGCATCACAAAACTTACGTTGATAACTTAAACAAACTTGTTCCCGGTACTGAATGGGAAGGCAAATCTTTAGAAGAGATCACTAAAAAAGCAACTGGTCCGATCTTTAATAACGGCGCGCAAATCTGGAATCACACTTTCTTTTGGAACTGTCTTTCACCAAAAGGTGGCGGCCAACCCACCGGTGCTTTGGCGGAAGCAATCAATGCGAACTTCGGTTCATTTGATGCGTTTAAAGAAAAATTCTCTGACACTTCAGTGAAGCAATTTGCTTCAGGCTGGGGCTGGTTAGTAAAAACTAAAGAAGGAAAATTAGAAATCCTTTCGACATCAAACGCGGGCAACCCGATGACAGATGGAAAAACTCCGTTGATGACTTGTGACGTGTGGGAACATGCGTACTACATCGATTACCGCAATAAACGCCCTGATTTCTTAGGTGCTTTCTGGAAGCTAGTTAACTGGGAATTCGTGTCGAAAAACTTTAGCAACGCAAAATAGTCCCGACGACTGCTTTAATTTAAAAAGCCGACCTCTTACCAAGGTCGGCTTTTTCATTTATGACACTAACACTTACGTCTAAACAATCATGAAAGAGTTGCCACAAGATGCTTAGAAAATAGACTTAAAAGATACCCAAAAAAGAGGTGTCTTATGAAAAGCCTTTTCTTAAAGCTTCTCGGCGCAACGGTACTTCTGTTTCCTCTGTTAAGTTTCGCCGTTTCAGAATCTGATTACGGCCAAATCTATAACCTTGTCGATAATGGACGTGGCAGTTTTTATCAGCACTATTATTTTATAGGTCAGAAAAACGTCAAAATTGTTTTTACAAAATTCGGAACTACTCAAGGTGCCAAAGGCAGCTTGGTGATTTCACCCGGACGTACCGAATCCTCTTTAAAATATGTCGAAACCGCTTATGACTTTATTCAAGCTGGATATTCCCCTGTTTACGTGATCAATCATCGCGGGCAAGGACTTTCGGGTCGTATGCTCAGTGATCCGCAAAAAGGTCATGTGGAAGATTATGTGGATTACGCCAAAGACTTTGCGCAATTTATGGATTTTGTGGTGGCAGATAAAAAAATCGATATAAAACGCCTTTATGGTGTGGCCCACTCGTTAGGTGGTGCCGTGATCACGGATTATTCGATGAACTATCGTTCACCGTTTAAAGCAGTGGCCATGAGTGCGCCGTTATATAAAATCCCCAATGACACGGAAGAAAATCTGCTGCGCGATACTTTTTTGGCGTGTTATGTGCAGTTCCGGTGCAATGACTATATTCCAAACGGAGGACCTTTCCGTTGGGAAGATCGCAATTTTGAAACGAATGACGTCACCCACAGTCGCGTGCGTTTTGATTATCGCGATCACTTATGGAGAAAATGGCCGGCCTTGCAATTAGGTTCTCCAACTATCCGCTGGGTTCGCGAAACCGTGCAAGCCAATATCAAACGTCGCGACATCAATCGTTTAGGAACGATCCGCTCGCCATTTTTGATTCTTCAAGCAGATGACGAATTGGTCGTAGACAATTCAGGTCATCCACCGATTTGCCAGCGCATGGGACCTAGCAAATGCCGCATTGAACGCGTTCGTGGATCACGCCACGAAATGCTGATGGAGGTTGATTCCATCCGCACTCCGGTGGTGCAACGAATGCTGCAGTTCTTCGCTAATAACTAATGATGCTTTTTAACGACGGAAGATCGTCCCGCACCGATATCTGTAAAAGCCCCGGTCGGCGATCCTTCCACGTCATGTTTGGCCATGGAAACCGCATGACCTTCTTCATCCGTGTAACCAGATTCAATGGCATCATCCAAATTCATGGTGCCATAATCGATTTTCTCTGGTGGGCCGTCCTGTTCAATCAGTTCTTGGGTAATAATGCGTGGCTTAGGCTTTGCCGTATAGTTGCTGTTAAAAGTTTGCTCTGGACTTAGGTTTTCTGGTGTTTCTGAAGTCTTTTTCATAAAACCCCCTTTAGGTTGTTCATATGTATTTAAAGCAATGGCGGGACCAGGTCGGCGGCAGATTTAAGGCTTTACCAGGCCCGCTTCGGGGCAGATTTTCTTCAAAACCCAGAAGAAATCCCCGTTCATTTTTGACCTTAACCCCAGAATCGGTTATCTGTGGGTCATGCATTTCGACAAAAGAATTCCTTTGATGATTGAGCTTGGTTTTTCTGAATCAGAAATTCCTCGTCTAAAAAAATATATCGACCTTCTTTGGGCCTCCAATGAAGAGCTTAATCTTATTAGCCGTAAGATGACTTTTGAAGAATTGATCGACAATCACTTGATAGATTGCCTTTTGCCTTTAAAGAAATTTCCGCACGTGAAAGTCGCGGCAGATTTTGGTTCTGGTGGCGGACTTCCGGGAGTGGTTTACGCCATTCAATTTCCTAAAACCACTTATCACCTGTTTGAAAAAAGCCCCAAGAAACAAGAGTTCCTAAGAAAATGCCAAGCGATCGCGCCAAATTTAAAAGTGAACGGCGAAATTCCCTTGGACTTAAAAGATATTGAAATCGTCAGTGCGCGTGCATTTAAACCTGTTGATGTGATTTTAGACATGAGCCGGAACTATTTTGCTAAAGGCGGAAAGTATTTTCTTTTAAAAGGTCGCAAAGAAAAGATCGACGAAGAAATGGCTTTAGCCCAAAAGAAATTTAAAACGGTCACGGCGCAAATCGAGACCCTGCACTCGCCTCTTTTAGAAGTCGAGCGCCATCTGGTTTTAATTCCTTAAAATTACATGCTGATTTCTACGCGCAAAGTTCCCACTTGCGCGTCGTCGATGTCGCGATTGCCGCTGGGGTTGACGACATATTGAAAGTCCGGCTGTAAAGCCAGCCAAGGTAAAACTTCAAAGCGATAACTCAATTCATAAGTCGTTTCCGAATCCGCCATATTAAGCCCGTCTGCTTCTTGCAAACGCAAATGCTCTGCCCCTAAATAGGCTTTGGCCATTCCCAAGCCTAAGCGGTCATTCCAAGAATCTGAAAACAAATGCTGCCATTGAATTCCCGCCGCCAGACAAGCCCCCACTGCATTGCTTTCTGTTGAAGCCCGACCATATTTAACAAAGGCCGCTAAATCTTTCACAAGCTCGACGTCAGCCATCACGTAAGATCCTTTGCTTGCCACTTGGCGACTGGCATCTTCGAGGGAATCAAATGTGCGATCATAGGACCAAAGGCCCACCGCAAATTTGGATGTGCGCCCGCCAACATTAAGGACTCCAGCCTCTGTCACAGAAAGCAAACCATCATCGCCAAAACCACGGATATGGGTGGCTTCATGATCATTGGGATCTCCGGCCTGAGCATTGAAGACGGCCGTTTGCATATAAAAATTTTCCGAAGGCTCCACTTTCAAACGAGCCGCCAAAGACGTCACCGAAAAAATAGACGGACCATGCACGCCTGTTTGCGACATTTCTTTGCCGATCCCGAAGCTCGCATTAAAAAATAAGGCGGAGGAATCGACGGCATAAAACTCACTGTTTAAGTCATGCATGCCCACAAGCAATGAAACTTTGTCTTCAAAGAACATTTGCTGGTACCAAGCTTCATACAAGATGAACTGCGAGGAAGGTGTTTGGATATTGCTGGTCCCTTGAATATCCCCCACATTCACCGTGGGAGAATTCGTTTCGCTCGATCCTCGATCCCCGAGACCGTATAAAAAGAGGCTTCCCCCTTTCCAGCCTAACAACTTCTCAGTATTCACCATCAGGCGAACATCTAAATTTTCCAAATAAGAAGACTGCTGATCCAAGCCCCCCTGCATGACGCTGCTCAGTTCACCTTTATAGATGATGCCAAATTCCACGCCCGATTCGGAATCTTTGTCCGTCGGCGAAACCAAGGTGGGCAAGGGGTCCCGAGTGTCTTTTCCTGCGGCTTCGTCGCTTAAACTTTTTGGACGATACGAGGCTGGCGAACGCTGTTCACCTTCTTGGGCTTGGGCCCTCACCGAGATTGCAGACATAGAAAAAATCAAGATTGTCGCGATGAGCTTCATGGCAACTCCTATGCAGTCCTTATCGGTGAGGCCCAAAGAATCTGCCGCATCATTTCGAGATTCCGTTAAATACGAGGTTTCAATTTCGCAATCTCACATTCAAATCTAGGCGTAAGACCAGGCCGGTTGCGTTTAGCTCTGAAATCATTAATTCGATAAGTTTCTATGCGTTTAAAATGCCTTTGTATCGGCATTCTATTTTCTTGGTCATGGGCCTTCGCGGATGAAAGCTCGGTGTACCTGTGCGGTTTAGGAAGTAAACCCGGCGGTGAGGTCGTTGTACGTCTGAAGCAGTATTTTGATCTTGCCCAAAATATGACCCTGGGGAAGATCGACCGAATTTATAACGCAGAGGTTCTGGAAAGTTCAGATACTAAGGTGTACCAAATTCCTATTTTTCAACAAGATTATTACCTGCAACTTTGGTACGGAAGCGATGTTTCCGTGGAAGCACAACTTTTATATGATCAGGGAAATAGCGCTTTCCACGCGATTTATAAAAAGAAAACCGAAAAACTAAATCTTATTTGCCATAAAACTCACGACTAAATTTTACGTTTAAATTGCGTGACCAAAGACACTGGACTCGTCAATGATGTTCATTGGGAACTGAGTCCATTGTAATGCTACTTTTTGAAGCAATTAAAAGTATGCAATAAACAAAGTTATATTCTAAAATGCATTGAAAAAGTCGGTAGACTTCAAGCATAAGGAGTCAAAGGAAATGATAAAATCGATAGTTGAGATCGACGCCGATTTGCAAGATCTAGTGCCTCAATTTGTAGAGAATAGAAAAAAAGACATCGAGACACTTCGAGCGTTGGTGCAAAAAGATGATCTGAATGCGATTTCCCAACTTGCCCACAAGATTAAGGGAGCCGCAGCCGGATACGGTTTTAATGAGTTAAGCGAGCTTGCAGCGCAAATGGAAAAGGCCTCTAAGGGCAACGACCATGATCCGCTTCCTGAGCTTGTAAAGCGCATGGAAACGCATTTCCTGAACATCGAGATAAGATACGTCAACATGTAAAGAAGGACATCAATGAACGGCAGCAGGAACCGAATATTATTTTTCGTATCGGTTCTGCTGTTGGTCGGAGTTATTTCCGTCACCTCCATCTTTGGTTATATTTCTCTGACCTCTTATTTTGTTTCTATTTTATTTCTTGTCGGTTTTGTCATTACTTCCGTTTATTTGCGCCGACATGTTTTCATTCCGTTACATGAACTTTCTGTCAGCCTTAAAACACTGACGTCACGGAATGCCGCATTTTTAAAAGCCCATCCCCAAGCACGCGGGAGCCTTAAAGAAGTCTATGACGGCTGTGTCAGCCTTTCCCAGGCATTGAATGAACTTAAAGAAAGCAAAGACCTTCTGGAAAAACAGACGCTGACCTATCGCAATAGCTTAGTCACCACCGAAGCACAAATCAAAGAGCTTGAAAAAACCTTGGCCAATCAACGCGGTTTATACAAAGAAGCCCAAATTAAAATTGGCGAGCTTCGTCGCATCGAAAATAATTTGATTCTGGAAAGAGATGCCGCCTTAAGAAACTCTCAAGCAAAATCTGAATTCTTAGCAAAGATGAGTCATGAAATTCGTACGCCAATGAATGCGATGCTGGGCATGGCCGATCTTTTAAAAGACACCAAGCTCAATGCCGATCAAGAGTACTACGTCACCATTTTTGGTAAAGCCGGTGAGGTCTTACTGACGCTGGTAAATGATATTTTGGATTTATCAAAAATCGAGGCTGGTGAAGTCACTATCGAAAATATTCCCTTTGATCTTACGTCCCTTTTGATGGATGTCGAAGACATCATGCGTCCGCGCGCCCAAACTAAAGGACTAAATTATTCTTCCAGCATTCATCATGGAATTGCGTCCACTTTAAGTGGGGACCCCCACAAGCTGCGTCAGGTATTAATCAATCTTGTGGGGAACGCTTTAAAGTTTACCGAAAAAGGTTCGGTAACTTTATCTGTTAGCAAAAGCCCGTCACGCAAGGACACCTTGCTGTTTAGCGTCAGCGATACTGGATTAGGCATTCCTTCAGAACGCCAAAGTTTGATTTTCCAAAAATTCTCTCAAGCCGACAACTCCATCCATCGCCGCTTTGGAGGCACAGGATTGGGTTTAGCAATCTCTAAAAGTCTTATTGAGCTTATGGGCGGACAAATCTGGTTTAAAAGCCATGAGGGCCGAGGAACGACTTTTTATTTCACCCTGCCACATCATGAACAAACCCTCAGCCCAGCGATTAAACCTTTCACCATGGAACGCGAGAATTTGGACTTTGCGCCAACTTCTGAAGTTGCGGCCAAGGCTTCAGAGAAGCGCTTGCGCATTTTAGTGGCCGACGACACCGAGGACAATCGCACTCTTTTCACGCATTATTTAAAAAACGAGCCCTATGAAATTATTGAAGCGCACAATGGACTTGAGGCCATAGATAAGATAAAGTCCACTGAGTTTGACATCGTCTTTATGGACGTGCAAATGCCCGAATTGGACGGATATGCGGCCACGCACTCTATTCGGGAGTGGGAAACGGAACAACATCGCCGCCCCACTCCGATTATTGCGCTAACGGCCCACGCCCTTTCGGAGGATCGCCAGAAATCTTTGCAGGCAGGATGCAATGACCACATTGCTAAACCGTTTAAAAAAGAAACTCTGGTGAAGGTCATCAACCGGTACTCTGTATAGACCGACTGTGGGAGAGCTTGATGCTTCAAGAAGAAAAAAGCCGTCTTCTGATTGTAGAAGATGATGCTGACATTCGCGAGCTTCTTAAACATTTTCTTAAAGAATTTGTGGATGAAATCGTGGAGGCTGAAGACGGCACGGCCGCTTTAGAATTCGTAAAAGCACAAGAATTCGACACGATTCTTTCAGATATCGAAATGCCGCAAATGAATGGTCTTAAGTTTTTGGCTTATGTTCGCTCTTTGGGTCAAATGACTCCTTTTGTGGTTTTGACCGCGCACGGCGACCATTCACGGGCTCTCGAAGCTCTTTCCTTAGGTGCTTTTGATTTCATCACTAAAGATTCAAAAAAGAAGTTAGTGATTGAAAGCGTTTGTGCGGCTTTAAAATTCGGCCGCGAAATGAAGGGTTCTAAAAATGACCCCGTTCGATCTAATCATTTACGTAAAATCTATACAGACATGTCTAAGTCTTCAGAAATGCGCTTACGCAAAATTATCGAAGGAATGTCTTCTTAGCTCCAGAGGTTCCCATGGTTAAAATGTCGGCTTTGTATCAAGGTGAAAAACGTTGTGAGGCCACGCATGGCCCTTCTAATTCGCGCATCTCTACCGATGCTCCGAAAGACAACAACGGTCGCGGTGAAGCTTTCTCTCCGACAGATCTTTTAGGCGTCGCTACAGGCACTTGTATGTTAACGACTATGGCTATTCATGCCGAAAAAGACGGCATCAATCTTAAAGGCTCGCGCGTCACCGTAGATAAAGAAATGGCCTTAAATCCTCGTCGTGTGGCAAAGCTCACGGTGGGTTTACATTTACCACAATCTGTTCCGCACGAGCATCGCAAAAGACTTGAAGATCTTGCACTTAACTGCCCCGTAAAGGTCAGCTTGCATCCAGATCTCGCATTGCCCGTCGCATTTCATTACGACATCTAATTTATTTTACTAAGACTTCCACGGACTGGGCGAGCTGCCCATTCTTAAATAGTTCAAAGCGGTGTTTACCTAAAACCGGAGTCCACATAAAGGTTCCGGCTTTTTGAGAGGCCGCTTTTTTTATGCCGTTAATCCTCCACTCAATACGACCTTCACCGGTGGCTTCGGCGATCAAAGGCATTCTTTGATTTTTTTTCGGGATCGCGGGATCTAAAGCTAAGACCATTCCATTTTGTGGGTACACGATGCGCGCTTTCGGAAATCTTTCAGGCTTGGAACTTTCGGCCAATTTTGTTTTTTGAATCCCTGATACTTTTGATGGATATTTTTCCTCTAAATATTCCATAATATTGCGCCAAATTGGCGCCGCACCAGTGACCCCCATCACGTTCCACATCGGAGCCCCATTAAAGTTTCCGACCCAAACGCCTACGGTAAATCGTTCGTTATAACCAACGGTCCAATTATCACGCATATCTTTGCTGGTGCCCGTTTTTACGGCCACGCCCGGTAAAGACAACACAGAATCTAGGCCGAACCCCAACGCGCGATTTTCACTGGCCGTTAAGATCTCTGTCACTTGAGCAGAACTTTCTTCAGAAAAAACTTTTTCCGTGCTTGAGATGTCATCTTGAGTAAAGTTCAAAGTTGAATACATACCACCGTTAGCCAGCGTGCGATAACTTTGAATAAGATCTTCTAACGTGACATCCGCGACCCCCAAAGCCAAGGCAGGTCCATAGTGTTCAGGATCTTCTAATTTTTTAAAATGCAACGACTGAAGTTTAGAATAAAAAGTCGTATCATTTAAAAGTTTAAATACTTTTACCGCTGGCACATTAAGTGAAGATCCCAATGCCGTCTTGGCTTTGACCCAACCATAAAACTTACGGTCGTGATTCTGCGGCTTGTAAACTCCATTATCAAAAACAATATCTACGCCGGAATCTTCAAGCCAAGAATCCGGCGATAAAATACCGCGCTCAAAAGCTGTGGCATAAAGAAACGGCTTTAAAGTCGAACCTGCCTGACGAAAAGATTGTAAGCCATCAACATACAAAGTTTCTTCGCTGAGCCCTGTGCCACCCACATAAGCCCACACCTGACCGGTTTTATTTTCCACCACCATCACCGCCGCATCATTGACGTTGCGATCTTTTAAACCCTTGATGTGTGACTGCATCAGCTCTTGAGCATACAGCTGCACATCACGATGGAGATAAGTTTTTACTTCGCCCTTGAGTCCTTGATTATGCAAACGTTGAGCAAAATGAATGGCTTTCTTTTCAGAAATATTGCCCGCAGGTTTTTTAGAATTTCGATAAATCCATTCATGCATATCACGACAATAAGCGCGCTCTTGCCAGCAGGCCCGCTGACTCCAGGCCTGCAAGTTTGCATTCGGTGAACGTACTAAAACCGCCAACAACGTGGATTCTTTTAACGTCAAACCCGCCGGGCGTTTTTCAAACAAAGCTTCTGAAACACTGGCGATCCCGCGGTACTCGCCGCGAAAAGAGACCAGATTTAAATACGCCTCTAAGATTTGATCTTTCGTCCATGAATTTTCTAATTTGATAGCGGCGATGATCTGTTTTATTTTTCCCGCATAACCATCGTATTGGGATCTTTGTGTCGAAATCAGTTTAGCCATCTGCATGGAAATGGTACTTGCCCCACGTGGGGACCGACGGAACAGACGCTGATAAAAGCTAGCTCCTAGGGCTTTAAGATCAACGCCTGAGTGAGAATAGAATTTTCGATCCTCTGACTTTAAAACGGCCTTTGGTAAAGATGGCGACATACTGGATAAAGACGTCCACGCCACAGTTTTTTGAAGTTTGTTTTGCCGCCAACGATGTAAGGCCGTGCCGTTAGAATCTAAGACAACAAGCTCTGAAATCTTATATTGGCTTTTCACCTGCTCGAAGCCCAATGGCTTTTCGACAGAGGCCACAAAAGCCGCCGCCGCCAAAGCTGCGACCAAGATTGTGCCTACCATAAGATAACGATACTTCTTTATCTTCATTTTTCTATCACCCACTGAGACTCTGGAAGTTCCGCAAATAAATCCGGACTGTACATCGCTTCAACTCTGGAAATCGGTAAAACGAAAGCTCCGGGTTGATTAAAACGAATCGTGTACTCCATGGTCTCTTCACTATTAAACCATGAATAATAGCTGCGGATAAGCTCTTCTTTGCGTTCGGTGGCCGTTGCAAACGAGCTTTGTAAAATGCTCGCCCCCGCTGGCACCGGATCTTCGATCACGACCCAAGATTGAGGGGCTGGCGTTTTCACCTTTAACGTGACTTTAGCGACATCCCCGACACTCCATGCACCCTTTTTCTTCTGATTTACGGGTGTAATGGTCTTTTCAACATTAAATCCGGCAAAAATAGGTTTGGTGACCGGAACTGCCGCCTTCACTGAAACCGTGATCCAAGGTTTTCCTGCACCTTGCTGATTCCACGTGGTCAGATTTTCAGTTTGCCAAGGAAGCTCGTAAGCACCCTCTTGGGCTTTAGCCCATGAATGGGTCGCAGTTTGCGTTCCCAGTTTAAAGCTAAAGCTGCCTTCGACTTTGTCTTTAGAATACTTTTGCTTCACCTTATCCATCATAACCCGACCCCAAGCATTGTTTGTGGTCGTTTGCCAATTTCCATTCTCTTGGCGACTGATCAGGCCAGAATACAGACGTGGCACGTCACTTTGCCAGCTTTCTTGAGACATGGTTGTTAACACCAAACGAATCAAAGCACTCTCTGTATCACGCATCATCCACGGCATTTTTTCTAAACCTTCATCGCGCAGTTGCAAACGCTTGGCAGAGAAATAAAACTTATTACGCAAAATGCTTTCTAAGTTTTGCAATTCTTTAGCTCTGTTCGGAGCGTCCTTTTCCCAAAGCAAGATTTGATACCATTCAACTAAAGTATGCAGTGGCCATTGTGATGGCAGATACTCAATGGACGTGAGCAGGTCCAAATTCAAACGACGATGCCGAGACAAGGCCTCAAACACCATCACCTTACGTAAATTGCCATCAGCATAACTAAAGTCATTTGTTTTTAAGCGTCCCTCTGCATACTGGCTTAAAGCATAGAGCATGCGGTCTTCGATACCGTCATCTATTTCTAAGCCCGCTTCATTCGCAACACTTAAAACGTAAGCGGTTAGGATCACACTGCCTTCAGTGGACGAGGGGAAGTATTTTAATAAACCGTTACTATCTAAGTAAGATCCAAACTTCGCAGAAATCTGACTCCATAATTTTTTATCTTTTAAGGACACCGCTTTAGAAACTTGTTGTTCAAGACAGTTGTAATAGTAATTTTCCCAATACTCTTTTAAACCGGTCGTTGACCCACCCAAGCCTTCACTAACTTCAAATACCAGGCTTTTTTGGGAAGCCCCCTCTGGCGCTTGCAATGACAACTTCGAAAATTCGGGCCACTGTCCCCACTCGCTTTGATAAACCCTAGCAACACGGACCGGTAATACTTTTTGGGCCTTCTTAATTTCGTCTAAGAATTTTCCTTGAGGAGTTTTTGCGGTCACAATGTAATCTAAAGACGCCGTCACCGGAACTTTGATATTCCACTGAACTTCCTTTGATTCACCTGGGGATAGCGACACCATTTGCACACCAAAGCCCGAAACATCCGGCAGCGTTTTTAAAGACACTGCGATCTGTTGTTTTTCTTTAGTGGCATTACGGACTGTAAATCCCGCGGCAAAATCATCCCCCTGACGTGCGACCCCGGCAAGACCCGGCATGATCATGATATCTTGCGAGGACTGAATGCTTGTCCATCCCGTGCCAAATTCATCAAGCCCTTGAGTCGCAATCGCCACAATGCGGAAACTGGTCGTGGAATCATTGAGCGGAACTTCCACTTTTGCTTCACCTTGCGCATTAAGTTTTACAGAAGGATTCCAATAAAGAAGCGAATCAAAAAGTTCACGTCTTAATCCCCCACCGCCGTCGCCTCCTATTGGCAAGGCCTTTAAACCAAAATGTCTGCGCCCAATAACCAACGTCTGTGCGGTCGCAAATTCCATACGGTGTTCACGCATCTTCATCATTTCTTGCAGCAAGTTCCAACTTTTATTATCGCGAAGCTCTAAAAGGCCTTCGTCCACGGCTACTAAAACGACTTCACCGTTGGCTGCCGGACGACCTTTGAAGTCTTGCACCTTCACTGTAATTTGAGACTTATCCCGAGCCTTATAGGTTTTGCGATCCGATTGAACCGAGACTTTTAAAGTATTTTCCTTTAAGCCCACACGGACATTCGCCATTCCTAATTTCATCGAAGGCTTACCTAAATCAATCAACGCCGTAGGTTTTGGACCATTAAGACGCCCCCGCACAGCAAAAGCAGAAATCACCACGTTCGGGGCATATTCTTTTTTTATAGGCACTTTGATGACAGGACGATCGCCTTTCACATCAATGACTTCTGAATAAAGAATCGAATCACGCTCCACCGTCACTAAGACTTTTGCTTCTGGGAAAGGAGTGCGCAATTGCAGTTCTGCCACTTCACCCGGATCATAGGATTTTCTGAATGGAATCAGATCCGCGCGATCGTGATCATCAGAACCAAACCATTGGTTTTCGCCAGGCTTCACAATCCATTGATTAACCCGCGCAAAGCTTTCCCGACCTTTGCTGTCTTTGGATCGAACAACGGCTAAGACCGAACCGCTCACTTTGCTTTGTCCCACACAACTAAAAAGTCCCTGGGCGTTGGTTTCGCCGCGACAAAGCTCGCCGATTTTCTTATTTTCGGTGAAATCTTCATAGGCGTAAAAACCACCCACCAAACGCTTACGATGTGAATAGTAATTGCTGGTATAAAGATCGACCTGAACTTTTTGCCCCACTTGGGGTTTTTGCATGACATCTAAAGCTACGACCTCAAATTCCACTGAGCTTTGGGTTGCCCACCATGATTTGGTTTTAATACCTAAAACCAATTGCGACGGCCATAAGCCAAATGATCTTACGGAATTTTTAATTTCACCATTTGGATCTTTATATTCCACTTCAGCACGCAGTCGTTGAGGACCCGCAGAATACTTAATACTATTAATCTTGATATCTGCGACACCTTGATCATTTGTCTTCACCTCCAAGGTCCCAGCTTGAGGGATATGACGGGCGCCTTCGTCTTCACCTGAACGGAATACACCTTCTTTCACGGATCCGTTTGCAAAGCTATAATCTTGCAAATCAGAATCTTGCGGCACAAATCCGTCGGGTTCCACACTCCAACGAACCTTGATTGGCAAGTTAGGCGCGGCCCCGCCAGAGAAATATCGAACTTGCGATTGAAGCGCGATATTCTTTTCTAACATATATTCGGGCTGACCTTGAATCTGCACCTGCATAAGTGGAATACGAAATGCGTCCACCGAAAATTGCCCCACATTCAGATCAGAACTTCCCTTAGGAACTTTTAAAGTCATGGACCAAGAACCCATCTTGATGCCGGCGGGGAGCGCCCAGTTAACCAAAGCCACGCCGGTCTTTTTATTCCACTTCAAAGGGAGATCAAAATTTTGAACACCCGATTCGTGATTAAAGCTGACCTTGCTTGGCCACTCTTTTCCACTCGGCAGGCTTAAACCTTTTTCAGCAGTTTTTCTGATAAGAATTTTAGCTGAAAGCTTTTCTTCGGGGCGGAATAGCGTGCGATCTAAAATCGCATGTCCGATAACTCCTGAATCACCGCCATAAAGACCTAATTGGAAGCGCCAGTTTTCAATCCCGTTATCCCAAGATGAATGAGTGAATGTAAAATCATTTCCTTTTTCAGCAACTACAAAAAACCCAGATGTGTAACGTCCTTCAGAAATATTAGGAAGTTTTGAAACCGGTTTATTAAACTTTAAGCGCGCCATGCCTTGGGCACCGCTGATCCCTTGGGCCACTTCTTGGCCCTTGACGTCATAGATTTTTATCTTAGCACCGTCGACCACGTGGGCGTCCTGCAAACGCGTCACCCACACCCAGGCTTCATCGTCGTTGTATTTCACATGAGTCGTCATACTTGTGACTAATGCCGCTGTTCTAACAAAATAAGGCGTTTTCTTATCTAATAAACTTTGTCCTAACAAAGGGCTTTCAATTTCAACGGCATAAAAGCCATTTTCTTTAAGTGGAATTCCCACAACTTCCACGTCCGAAGCCTTCAAAGGCTTTTGCACTTGAATCTTTTTTGCGGGGAAAGACTTCATGCTTTTTAATCGCGTGGAATCGTAAGGATTATTTTCGATTTCGTTGAGAACCTTAAGAATTTGCGCAAACTTATCGGCCGTCAACTGTCCCGTCCATCCCATAAACTGCGTGCTTAAGGATTTTTCAACTCTGCGTAGTGTGACAGCAATCGCCGCCTCTGGCCCCGCTTCTAACAAACCAAAAGAGGCTGAAAATTTTAACAACGCCGGATCTTCGCCCGTTTTTACTTTTAAAGGGAATTGCGCCTTGTTACTGAGCTCTCGTCCATTTTCATCTTTAAGACCTGAAGGAATCACCAGTTGATATTCGGCTTTTTGTGGATAGGGGCCTTTAAACTCAAGCAACGTGGTGCGATCTTTGGGATCATCTAAACCGGAAGCGTAAATTTTATTTTTGTCTGCACCTTCTAAATAAATTTTCTTCGCATCTGCTGTTGAAATAGAGCCTGAAAAACTTAAGCGGAAACCTAAAATAGGCACACAAGGTTTATTCGCGGCTTCACGTTCGCAAGAAAAACTTGCTTTAAAGGGTTCCACCACCGTAAAAGCAAAATTTTCTGGTTCTGGCGAAGTACTACCTGATTCCGATTGAACTTCTTTACCCCAGACAAGGCTGACTTCCGCTTGTGGTGGGAAAAGACGTGAAGATTTAACTACGATCCAGTATTTCTTTTTTAACTCTTCATCTTCGTATTTATATTCTTTTTCAGCAGCTGCTTTGACTTTATTTGCTTCCGATCCCTCAACCACTTGCAGTGGGATGCGATCCCCTAATCCAGCCACGACAAAATAAGCCCCTTTTGCCACTGTGTCCTTTTTTACGGGGCTGTCTAAAATGAGGATAAAATTTTGATCTGGCTCAATCGGACGATACTGACGAGGAAATACAGAAACGATGTGCGATCCACCCGTGTTAAATTTAAAATCCTTATCACCAACAGAAATGCCGCAAGATTTACCACCGGGTAAAGTTTCTTTAAAGTCATAAACCCAATTACGAGTATCGACCCAGCGCCCTTGACCTCCTTGAAAACAATTGCTTTTAGCCGGAAATGCTAAGTTTATCTCGCCGAACTTAACCATGGGTTTTGCGAACTCAATGCGAATCTGATCCACTGATTTTACATAACCTTGGGGTGTGACGTTTTTTACCTGAACTTTTTCCTGTGCGATGACAAGAGAAACAGAAAAAGCCAATAGCGCATTTAAGATCATAAAATCTCCTCGGAGTCTTAAGCTTCAGAGCTCGTGAAGGTCGTGTCATCTTATAATGCTCTTGGCCGTTCTATTTTGACAGTGTTAGAATATTTCCTGTTTTTAACAACAAAGGAGTATTTGATGAAAACGGTGATCGCTCTGACCTTGATTTCGGCAATGATGATTTCTTGCTCGCACTCTCAAAAGAAAGCAGAAGAAACAACAGCGGCGGTAACGCCAGTAGCTCCAGCACCCACACGTGCTCAAGCCGTTCTAAAGGCAGCTAATGGCCAAAAGGTGAAAGGCATCATTCATTTCACTGAAGAAAATGGTGCCATGAAAGTTGAGTCGATGGTTGAAGGCTTGAAAGCCGGACCTCATGGTTTCCACATCCACGAAGTCGGCGATTGCAGCAAAGCGGATTTTGCGTCTGCGGGACCTCACTTTACTGTCAGCAGCACTCATCAACATGGTTCTTTAGATTCAAAAGCTCGTCACGAAGGGGATCTTGGAAATCTAATGGCGAATGGCAAAGGTGTGGCGAAATCAACAATCACAGTTAATGGCGTGACTTTGAAATCTGCACCCAACGGCATCTTAGGTCGCGCGGTTGTTATTCATAAAGACAAAGACGATTTTAAATCTCAACCAGCTGGAAACTCTGGCGCGCGTATTGCGTGTGGAATTATTGAAGCTGTTAACTAAGACTTAGATCAGAGCTCCGGGAAAGCCGGAGCTTAAGAACAAGTGAAGGCTTAAACGGCCTTCACTTTTTGAAAGATACGCCCAAAAATGCTGTGACCTTTTTCATCAAGCATTTCCATCTCGATGGTGTCCCCAGCCTTCATAAATGGCGTTTTAATAGAACCTGTTTCAATTTGTTCAATCATACGCTTTTCAGCCAAACAACTTGAACCTGCCCCTTGAACATCATTAGAAACTGTTCCGCTTCCAATAATAGAGCCTGCTGCTAAGTTACGAGTTTTCGCTGCGTGCGCGATCAACTGACCAAAGTGAAAGTGCATGGCACCCGCATTGGCCTTACCAAAGAATTCACCATTATAATTCACCGTTAACGGCAAATTGATACGGCCATTTTGATAAGATGTGCCTAACTCATCCGGAGTCACCGTGAATGGCGAAAGTGCTGAAGCTGGTTTACTTTGGAAAAACCCAAAACCTTGCGCTAATTCCTCTGGAATCAAGCCGCGTAAAGAAACGTCGTTAATTAAAACTAATAAGCGGATTTTCTTTAAGGCTTCTTCCGGGGTGATTCCCATCGGTACAAAATCCGTGATCACACCCACTTCACCTTCAAAGTCCGTCCCGTGAGAAAAATCACGCTGTGGAATATCTTCAGTCGGTGCTAAGAACTGACCGCATTCCCCTTGATACATCAAAGGAACGGTTTCTAAAGTCTCTGGCAATGGAGCTTTACGCGCCATACGCACAAGCTTGATATGATGAATGAAAGCTGAGCCGTCAGCAAAAAGCCACGTGCGTGGCATCGCGGAATGGAATTCAGATTCATTCACCAAGAATGAGTCTTTCGCAGTGCCCGCATTAAGATCTGTATAAAGCTTCTGCAAAGCAGATTCTTTATCTTTCCAATGCTCTAAGGCTTCACGCAAGTTCGGTGCGATTTGTGTCGCCTTTACTGCCGTTTTTAAATCTTTGCTTACAACGCAAAGTTCCCCATCACGGCTGTGTGGGGACTTTAATGAACCAAGTTTCACGACAAGTCCCTATTTAGTATTAATCAAAAGTGATCATCAAGTTTGCGCCCACGGCGCGATAGTTTTCTAAATTTTTAGCGGCTTCACCACTAGCTGTTTCGTAATAGATTCCCGCGCCAAGATTTTCGGCAAACTTGAAAGTCGCACCTAAAATAAACGGAGTCATTGGTGACTTTACATCTTCAACCGTTCCAGAATCTGCTTTTTTATCCAAATTCATCGCTAAAGAAATACCGGCATAAACGCCCGCACCTTCTTCAAACTTGTACATAAGAGCGACCGGGATATCCAAGTAGTTCATGGTGACTTTATTATCCGGAGTCGCTTTAACAACCAACGGACGTTGGGTGTACAACATACCGGTACGAAGATGCCAAGGACCTGAAAGGGGTGCATGCACTGTCGCGCCAAATTGCAAACCCATTTGCGAATCCGTAGAACCACTTTTTACGTCACCCGACTGCTGACGAATGCCCACTTCTAAACCGTAATCAATATCGGCCATCGCTGGCGTTGCTGCAAAACCAAGAATAGCTACCAAAGCAAGTGTTAGCTTTTTCATACTAAAATCCTCCAATGCATCCTTAAAGGAAGCTGATCTAAATAATCCCACAAAATGAGGCTGTTGCCATCTGCTAACGGCCCCTTGCGACGCAAAGGGACAGCGAAGCGTTTCACTTATCGAAACACCAGACTGGACTTAAAGCCATTTCGTTTATAGGTTTCATGCTGGATACTTCGCTGTGCTCTAAACCCAGATGATGCGCATCAACGGTGCCACGGGCGGCCAAGAATACGATCAATAAAGGAAACACCACACGCCAAACGACTTCGATTTTTGATCCTGCTTGCGGAGAGAACTCATCCTTCCACTCACCAAAGCGCAGCGACTTTGTCAGCATATAGCCTAAGCTTAATAACATCACTGTGATCACACTGAAAATCAAAACCTGATGGCGCTGCAAAAGCTCCATCTCTTCTACTAATTTTGCAAAATTCCACGAGGTGTAATCCGCAAAGCGCATGCGCGCCCCGTATCTGGAAAAATGGAAAAAATCTATGTAAGTCAGCACACAGATTAAGGACCACACAATCCCGAAATAAATCTTATACCCGATCAAAACTCCGCTGGGCCATTTTTCACTAAAGGCCTGAATCATCAGCAAGAAATAAATCGGGATCATTAAAAATCCAAAAATCAGCACATCAAAGCGAAACCCCGCCAGGAAGGACTGAGCGACCTCTACAAAAACGGCATCCGGTGTCGCATGAAAGACAGAAAGAAAGTACAGATTCAATCGGAAGAGTGTCATGAAAACGATCATGATCAAAGCCAGCATCGAAAGTCTAAAAAAGACCTTCGTTGAAAAACGCAGCGAAAAGATAAACCGATTCGGCACCGCAAAGTCCTTTGACTGAATATAAGTTTCAGACGGAAACTCTAAACAATTATCTAAAGGAATTATCATGGCTGGTTTGGTTCTTTACAACTATTTTCGAAGCTCTACTTCTTACCGCGTTCGCTTAGCCTTAAACCTTAAAGGTTTGGACTATGACTACAAAGCCGTGAATCTTTTAAAAAACGAACAACGAGATCCCGCTTACTTGAAGCTAAATCCCTTAGGGGGATTACCAACGTTGGTTCATAATGGTCAGGCAATTCCAGAATCTTTTGCCATTGTGGAATATCTTGATGAAGTCTTCCCCCAAAACCCTTTGCTGCCAAAAGACCCTTACAAACGAGCCCGTATTCGTCAGTTCTGCGAAGTCATCAATTCCTTTATGCACCCAATGGGTAATTTAAAAACCCTGAAGTACATGGAAACCAAGCACCAATATTCCCAAGAAATGAAAGAAGGCTGGATGGCCCATTGGTTGCCACAAGGCTTAGAAACCTTAGAAAATATTGCGAGCGAGTTTTCTGGCAAATACACCTTTGGTGACGAAATCACCATGGCCGATGTTTTCTTAATCCCGCAAATGCTGACCAGCAATCGCTTCAAAGTCGACACCAGCAAATACAAAACGCTCACTAAGATTTATGAAAACTGCACCAAACACCCGGCCTTTATCAAAGCCGATCCATTCAGACAGATTGATACACCAGAAGATCTTCGCACTAAATAAGTAGGTCTTAAAAATGCAAAAACGGATTTTGCTTCCGCCAAATCCGTTTTTGGTGAACCTCATTGTCCGAAAGAACAAAGGAGGTCCGATATGCGTAACCACGACAAGTTACGTACTATTCGGCGCTTTTTAGCTGTAACTAAAGCTTTTTTAATGATCGTTTTATATCCAAAAATCCAAGAAGTTCAAAAGTGACAAAAATGCCATGACGGCATTTTTGCGCGCCAGCCCCGTAGGGGTCTTGGGCAGGAGCCCAATACACTTAGACCAAGGTTGGGCTACTTTAACCCTTCGGTGCATCGAGGATTAAGGAATCATGGTTTTGGCGGGGGCACTCTTAGTTCGAAGAAATGAACAAAAAGTTCCATTTGTCGATGACTGGGATTACCAGAAACACCAACATCGAAACATTCAGCCACATGAAAAACGCGAGCCAGCGTTCTGTGCCGTTAGATTTATAATAACGATAAAATTCTTGCAAAAGCTTAAACGCAAAGGGGAACGTCAAAAGCACGAACATCCAACTTGCGTGAACAAATAAAGGCGCGGCTAATGCCACACCCACATACGCAAAAGTATAAAGACCGATTTGAAAAAGACTGCGATCCATCCCCAAAGCCACGGGCAATGTCGGGATGCCACCCTTGGCGTAATCATCTTTGTACTTAATCGCTAAAACCCAAAAGTGCGGCATTTGCCATAAGAACATAATTAAAAACAGATACAATGATTCGGCATTGAAAATATCAGGATTTGCCGCCGCATAACCAATCGTCACCGGTAAAGCCCCCGGGATTGCACCCGGCACAGCTGCAAAAACCCAACGACGTTTCCACCACATGGTGTAAGCCACATTGTAAAGGAAGATACAAAAAAGCCCCACCCAACCGGCAACAGGTTGAACTTCAAATAAAAGCTGCGAACCCACAAAGATCAAAACCAAAGCCATAATTCCGGCTGCCGCAGGTTTGATTTTACCGGAAGCAATGGGACGCTTCGCGGTTCTTGGCATTTTCTGATCTAATTTCCACTCTTGAACTTGATTTAATGCTAATGAGCCTGAGCTGATGCAATAGATACCAGCAATGACTTTGAAAAAGAGGATCCAGTCGAAAGTGTGTTCGATCTGAAATCCAGTGGCATAGCCGACGAGTCCCGTAAGAACTGAGAATACGACTATGCCAAACTTGGTAAGATCCGCGTAGGTCTTAAGCACGACTTAGACTAAAGCGGACTGATCTCTACAACACGAGTCCAGATATCCAAGGCACTAAAGAATAACAATACTGCCAAGAAAAAGAATCCCGAAGCAAAGATAAGACGGTTGATGTTGGTGTCGTCCTTCAAATGCATGAAGTACAACAAAACCAGAATGGCTTTGACCAAAGCGATCGCAAACGCCACCACCGCAGCAAAAGCACCCATTTGATGATGGAACTGATGCGCAATGACCGTCAGGAAAGTTAATCCAAACAACGCGCCGCCGACTTTAAGGTAAGTCGACATGGGCGTGATGTGCGGGTGAAGAACGTTAGCGTCGTTATGTTCGTGATTGTGATGTGCCATTTGTTACCCCACCAAATAAAGAAGCGGAAATAAGAAGATCCAGATCAAGTCGACGATGTGCCAGAAGATACCCACACCCTCTACTGGAATCCAGTATTGAGAGTGGAAGTCCCCGCGGATGGTTCTGATCAAAAGCCATGTGATCAAACCCATACCGATCAAAACGTGCAGACCATGCAGACCTGTCATCACGTAATAGAATCCGAAGTACATACCAAGGTTGGCGTGTTCCGCACCGACTTTAGCAACATCTAAGTAACGACCTGGGTAAAGACCTAAGTGAAACTTATGTGAGTATTCGAAGTACTTAATACACATGAAGATCGCACCACACAGAACCGTCGTTGCTAGAGCAATCGCCGCGTTCTTAGTTTGATTCTTCTGGATGAAGGAAATCGAAATCGCCATGGTGAAAGAAGAGAAGATCAGAACCAGGGTATTGATGAAACCCATTTTCCAATCCAGAGTTTTCGCCCCTTCAGAGAACATATCAGGATAGATGTTATGGAAGATCCCGTAACCCACAAGGATCGCACCGAACATCAAAATCTCTGTCACCATGAACAGCCAGATACCTTCTTTACCAGATTGGTATTCTTGTTCCGCGGTTTTGAAGTGGTGCGAAACGTGCGCTCTAGGTGTGCCGTGTCCGTGCATTGTATTATCTGTACTCATAAGGCCCCGCAGTTACGATAGGTTCTACCGCAAAGTTGTCGTGAGGAGGAGGAGACGTCGTTGTCCACTCCAAAGTTTTTGAACCCCAAGGATTGATACCGGCTTTTTCACCTTTACGGATCCCTTGAACAATCGTCCAAAGACCCAGCAAGAATCCAGTAAGGATCAACCAAGAACCCACTGTCGAAATACGATTCAAGGTTTCATAAGCCGGGATGTAATCGAAATAACGACGTGGCATACCCATCGCACCCAAGATGAATTGCGGGAAGAACGTCACGTTGAAACCGATGAAGATGAACACAAAAGAAAGACGCGCAATAGATTCATTGAACATCTTACCGAACATTTTCGGGAACCAGTAATAGAACCCACCCATGAGCGCCATCAACGTACCACCCACCATCACGTAATGGAAATGGGCTACGACGAAGTAAGTATCATGGAAGTGAACGTCGATTGGTAAAGTTGCCAGCATGATACCTGTCACGCCACCAATCGCAAACAAGAATAAAAATCCAAGGGCGAACAACATCGGTGAATCAAAAGAGACCGAACCTTTATAAAGCGTCGAGACCCAGTTGAACATTTTGATTGCTGTGGGAACCCCGACCAGCATCGTAATGAAAGAGAACAAAATACCCGCTGTTTCAGACTGACCTGAAACGAACATGTGATGTCCCCATACGAAGAACGAGACCGCCGCGATACCCAGTGAAGAGTATGCAATCGCCGTGTAACCGAAGATCACTTTGCGAGAGAAGCAAGAGATCAACTCAGACACCACACCCATGGCTGGTAAAATCATGATGTAAACCGCCGGATGCGAATAGAACCAGAAGAAATGCTGGAACAAAACCGGATCCCCACCCAAAGCTGGATCAAAGATACCAACACCAAAGATTTTTTCGACAGCCAAAAGAAGCAGTGTGATTCCCAGTACCGGGGTCGCAAGCATCTGGAGGATTGCTGTTGAATAAAGCGCCCAAACAAACAATGGCATACGATGCATGGTCATGCCCGGCGCGCGAAGTTTATGAACTGTTACGATGAAGTTCAAACCGGTCAGGATGGAAGACATACCCATAACGAAGGCACCTAGAACCATCATCACCGTCGCAGTACCCGTGCGGATAGAGTACGGAGTATAGAAAGTCCAACCCGTGTCGATTTTCTTAAAGAAGAAAGTCAAAATCGCGAGCAAGGCACCGAACATAAAGCAGTACCAGCTGGCCAAGTTGATTTTCGGGAAGGCCACGTCTTTTGCACCCAATTGAAGAGGCAAGAAGAAGTTACCCAAGATCGCTGGGATACCCGGGATGATAACCATGAAGACCATGATCGCCCCGTGATAAGTCAGTACCTGATTATAAACGTCGCCGTTTTTAAGAATCTGTCCCGAGTTCGCAACCGTGTTGTGAGTGAAAAGTTCCAAACGCAACAACAGGGCCATAACCCCACCGACAAAGAAGAAGAACATGACAGTGATCATGTACATCAAGCCGATACGCTTATGGTCGACAGTCGTTAGCCAAGACCAAAGGCCTTTTTCAAAATTAATATAATTGTCACCGTGATGAGCTGATTTTGTAGCCATGTGGGTGCGCTCCTTACTTCAATTCCTTGATGTACTCAACAAGGGCGTTGAGTTCGTTTTCATTAATCTGACCTTGGAAAGTCGGCATAATACCGCCTTGGAAACCTTTAACAACGTGCTTGTTCGGCTCTAAGATCGATTCGCGGATATAGTTTTCGTCGAACTTGATTTTGGTTCCATCATTCATTTCTTCTTCATGACCAAATTTTTGGAATAAAGAAGGACCGACCATCGTCGCTGGCGAATTAACCGAGTGACAAGAAGCACAAGCCTTCACGGCGAAAAGTTTTTCACCCTTTTTCGCTAGTGGCAGGTTGCGCTCCTCTTGACCCACTTCTAAGTATTTATCGAAGTCTTCACGAGAAACGACTTTCAACTTACCAATCATGCCTGAATGCGAAGTTCCGCAGTACTCTGTACAGAAGATGTGGAATTCACCCAGTTTGTTGGCGCGGAACCACAAAGCTGTATAACGACCTGGAACGGCGTCTTGCTTAATACGGAAAGAAGGGACGAAGAAGGAATGGATCACGTCGTTTGAAGACAGGATCAGCTTCACGTCTTGGTCGATAGGCACAACCACTTCGTTCACAGTTTTATAACCGTTCTTGTATTCAACTTCCCACGCCCATTGTTTACCAAGGACGTTAATCTCCAACGCATTTTTAGGCATTGAGCGCATTTCGTGGTAAATATACCAACCCCATACGAACACCGCCAAAAAGATCACTAGTGGAATGAATGACCACAAGAACTCAAGGAATGTATTGTGAGAAATGTAGGCGGTCTTATCATTCGGAGTTCTACGACGATATTTCCAAACGAAATAGATCATACCCCCGATGACAAGAACGCAGGCAATTAAACTTGTGATCAACAAGAAACCATACAGATTATCGACCTGCTTCGCAATCTCGGTTGCTTGTGTGGGCATGAAGGATTGGGCCTTCGCTATATTAAACCACATCATGTACTTTTATCTCCCCGCCGACTTGTTCTTCGCTCTTTTAGAACGAATATAAACCGGCAATAACCATAATGCCATCACCAGAACCATCACCGCGCCACCCACCTGCATAACATTGAAGGCGGCTAAAGTGTATTTGCTCTGTTGTGGGTCATACTTAAAACAATATAAAACCAAGTGTTCTACGAAGTTACCGATCTTACCTTCGGTCGCCTCATTTAAAGCCAATTTGATATCTTGCGGCTGGAACTGAATTCCCGGCAAATATCGCGAAATCGTTCCGTCAGGAGTCAGAATAACCGCGGCTGAAGCGTGCGCCCATTCTTTGGCTTTATCATCCCAACGAAATTTAAATCCTAAAGCCTTTGTAATCGCCTGAACTGTCGCCTCATCAGCGGTCACAAAGTGCCAGCCTTTTTCCGCACCGGCGCGATCATAGATCTTCATGTAAGTCTGTTTTTTAGTCGCCGCCAAGTCGGGAGTTTCTTTTGAGTCAAAACTCAAAGAGATGACTTGGTACTTACCACCCACACCCCAGTCTTTTTCCATGAGCTTTAAGCCATCAGTCAGACCGTTTAAGTGAAAGTTGCAAAGTCCTGGACAAGAAAAGTATACCGGAGACAAGATCACCGGATGTTTGCCGTCAAAATACGTGCTTAACGGAACAGAGTTTCCCGCTTCGTCTTTAACCTGCAAAGACAAATCAAGCTTAGCGCCTAACTTTTCATCAATACCCACACCTTGAAGTTCTTCGGCTTGTTCGCTGGCCACTTTCGGAGCCGGCTGACCGTCGTACTTTGCATGGCTGGCCGTTGAAAACATAACGAGAACGGCTGCAGATAGAACCGTCCCCAGAGTCTTCAAATTTAGAACCAAACCACGATGTAGCATTCTTAAGTTCCTATTTATTTTGCGCTTTTAGCAAACTCAGCAATCTGCTCAGGAGTATCTTTTGATTTGTTTTGAGTAATAGATTCGATGAAGTGAACCAAGGCCCAACGATCTGCCGCTTTAAAGTGGCCGTAAGATGCCATTGAAGTTCCTTTAATACCATTTTGAAGAACTTTAAAGTGAGCGATATCGCCGCCACCTTGAGTCCATTTACCTTCAACAAGGTTACGAGGTTTTGGATTTAGAGCCGCACCGGCAGCACCATCCCCCTTACCCTCAGCACCGTGGCACATTGCACAGTTTGTCTGGAAAACTTTTTGACCGTAAGCGATCAACTCTGGAGTTGAAACCCAAGGCTCCGCAATTTTATTAATATCAAATACGGGAACGGCACCCTCTTCAACTGGAGCATTTGGATCAATCACGTTTTCCGCAAGATCCACACCTTTATTCACAGCAACTAAATAAAAGAAGAAGGCAAAACAGAATACCATCGAAAAGATGAAAGCGATTAAACCACCACGATTAAATTCATCTCTATTTTCAGACATAGGCTGACACCCCTAGAAGAACGCAAAAGAGTTTTGTCACAATATTGTAATGTATTGTTGATAACTAACTTAAAACGCAAAGGCGGGCAACTAATTCCACCGTCCCCGTCGAGTTCGTGATTTGTGCTGCGTGGCGACAATGCTCCTTAAGAAAACAAAAAGTTGCGGACCAGGCCGACAAACTTTTCCGGATTTTCAACATTCGCGCAATGTCCTTGATCAGCAATAATCGCAAATTGTCCGTTCGGCAAAAGCTCCGCAAGTGCCTGGGAATCAGACAAAGGCAAAAGTTTATCATGTTCCCCGTGAAGCACTAAAACCGGGTGTTTTACGCCGGCAAGTTTATCGCGAACATCAAGCCCATCAAGGGCTTCAAGCACCCAATGCCCTACGGATTTTACAGCATGAAAAGCGTCCTCTACGACCACTTGTTGAAAGAAATCAGATTGAGAATCATTCTTATAAATAGTCGATCCGATCACCGCCCCGGTGAGGCCGCGATCTGTTTTCATCTGCTCAAAAGCAGTTATCATCGAACGGTCAAAGGTGATTCCTTGCGCGCCAACAGGGTCCAGGAGCACTGCTTTTTTAAAAAGTTCGGGAGCTTGCGCCAACATTAAACTTGCGATCAAACCCCCGGTGGAGTGTCCAACGACATGGACGGGCCCACGATCCAGCGTGCGGATCTGTGAAATAAAATCCGCAGCAAAAAGTTGCATGTCGACTTCATCAAGGCTTTTTGGGGCCGAACTTTTCCCACAACCTCGAAACTCTCCATAAATTAAAGAGCCCGTGTGAGTTTTGCCTTGTGCTTGTTTTTTCCAAACCTCTTCCGCCGGCATCCACCAACGGTTGGAAGCTAAGTTACCATGAATGAAAAAGACATCCTCGGGAGCGAGGTTTTCTTTTACTTCAAGGTTGATCATTCACGACCTACTTTGATTTGGTCTTGCCCCGAACGAACTTCGCCTTCAAATGGATATCCTTCGAAGTCGCGTCCCTCATAAAGCTTGGCGTTCCCTTTAAGGATTTCATAAACCCAAGCCGCGGTGAAGTTAGGAACCGCTTCCACCATTTTATGTTCAGAGTTATTCACGTAAAGACGACTTGCTCGCGCCGATGGGGGAACCGCATTCCAATAATCATCCAAAACTTTTGTCTCTATATATTGATCTTGGCGCGCAATCATTAAGTGCACAGATTTTGCCGGTAACAGTTGGGTGTTATCGATCGGACGCGCTTTACGAATCCCTTGAACCAAGCGAAAGGTCGCTTCGAGCTTAAAAGGATTTTCAAGCACGATTGGCTCTGCCTGAGGGTAGGTCAAATATACGATCTGATGAAGAAAATGATCATAAAGATCATCATCAGAAATTTTATTGTAAGGAAAGATATTACGAGTTGCCCAAATTTGCGATTTAATCCATTTGTCAGTTTGTTCCAGCGGCTGAGTGAATGGCGCCATTAAGATCAAGGCATTTATAAGCTCCGGATCTGCGGCCGCAAATTCTGCGGCGATCCCGCCCCCATAAGAAAGACCACCTAAATTATAAGGTGCAGGAATATTTAAAGCTTTTAGTAAAGTCTTTAGATCTTCGACCTGATTTTTTACCGGAACAACTTGAGTCATCGGCGCATACTTTAACAGTGTTTGTCCCTGCCCCACCGGGTCGTAACGAAGGATGCCGATGCCTTTTTTAATCAAAGGCTCAACAAAGGAATCCCACTGGCGAGTGCTATAAGTAAGACCATTGATCAAAACCAACGTCGGTTGATTGCGTTTTGCCGGCACATAGTCGACAAAAAGTTCTCGCTCTAAAGAAATAGCGACAAAGCCCTTGATTGGTTTTGTTTCCTGCGCGTGCGCTACAAACGCAGAACAAACGAACATCAGAACAACTAAGAATGATTTCACTTAAAGCCCCCTCGGCCAAAAAATCTAAAATAGATGCTTAAAGGACAATGCCCCCGTCGACGCTTAAGACTGTGCCGTTAATATAGCTGGCTTGCTCACTTGCCAAGAATAAAACAGCATTTGCGATATCTTCCGTTTCACCCAAACGCACCACGGGAACTTTAGAAGCCATACCTTCAAGCACTTCTTTAGGCATAGCTTTGGTCATCGCCGTCATAATGAATCCAGGCGCGATGGCATTAGATGTAAAACCCTTGCGACCCAATTCTTTGCCCCAAGTTTTGGTCATACCAATCACCCCCGCCTTAGCAGCGGCGTAATTTGTTTGACCAAAATTTCCATAAAGTCCCACCACCGAAGAAATATTGATGATGCGCTTGTGCGTCGATGAAGCATTAAACTTTTCTAACAAAGTTTTAGTGACATTAAATAGGCCTGTTAAATTTGTGCTGATAACCGCATCCCAATCTTCAGCTCCCATTTTCGCAAAAGATTTATCGCGTGTGATCCCGGCGTTATTCACAAGGATATCCACAGCCCATGGTAAAGCAGCTGCGGCTTTCGCCACTGATTCACGATTGGTCACATCAATTTGTTGTAAATGAATTTGATTGGCGTAAGGAGCTAATTCTGTTTTGGCGTTATTTAACGCTTGTTCAGAATAATCCCAGATCGACACATTGCCACCCGCTGTTAAAAAACTTCGAGTGATTTCAAAACCAATTCCAGAAGCGCCACCCGTAACAACCGCATTTTTATTTGTGAAAGAGAAATTAATATTTTTCATATCTCGGATTTATCACGCACACCGGTGACGTCAAATTATTTCTGTTTTTCGCTCTGTGAATAGAGCAAATACTACTGATTTCTTTTCTTGCCAAAGCGGGAGAAATGTTTTGTAGATGAGCATCTGAACAAAGGATGTGAAGATGACAGCGATTAGAAAAGCCACCATCGCAGGAACAGGAATGTACGCACCGGAACGCGTAGTCACTAATAAATTTTTTGATGATCTTTACAAAAAAGACATCGGCACTTTCTTAGAATCCTCGCGCAATATTCGCGAGCGTCGCTGGATGAATCCTGAACAACGCACCTCAGATCTTATTATTCCCGCCGCCGAACAAGCTTTGAAAAACGCAGGCATTAGCGCTTTAGATTTAGATCTAATTATTGTCTCTACAGATACACCAGACTATTTATCCCCATCCACGGCTTCCGTGGTCGCTTATCGCATGGGCGCAAAAAACTCTGGAACTTACGATATCAATACGGCTTGCGCGGGTTTTGTTGTAGGCTGCGATATTGCTTCAAAATACATTGCCGCCGATACGAAATATAAAAACATTCTAGTCGTCGGTGCCTACGGCATGAGTAAGTATTTAAACTTTGATGACTATAAGATCGCCTCCCTTTTTGCTGATGGGGCCGGGGCCGCCGTTTTACAACCCTCTAAAGATTCTTCAGGCTTTATCGAAAGTGAAATGTTCACCGAAGGCATTTACCATGACCACATGGGAATATACGCTGGCGGAACGGCGCAGCCGATAACCCATCAAGTGATCGAAGACAGAGGTCACTTGCTGGCGTTTCCAAAACGCATTCCACCAGAAACCAATGGTATTCACTGGCCTCGATTAACAAACATTCTCTTGGATCGCATACGTAAAAAGCCTGAAGATATTAAGCATTTCTTTATCACGCAGTTTAACGTGCAAAGCATCTATGAAACTTTGGATAAATTAAACTTGCCTCGCGATAGAGCTCATTACGTGATGGATCGCTACGGGTACACCGGCTCTGCCTCGATTGGCATGGCTTTGGCGGACGCCGTCGCCCAAAAGAAGATGAAAAAAGGCGATTTGGTCTTTATGTTGGGTTCTGGTGGTGGTATGAGCATGGCGGCACTAGCTCTTGAATGGAGCTATGACACATAAACGAGGTTTATTGTGGAATTAGATTGGCTAAAACGTTGGAAGACCTATTCGCCGAAAAGTATCGCCATCAAAGATGGTGATACCGGTCGTGAATTTTCTTACGCCGACTTTTATCGCCTGGCCAATCAAGGTGCACACCTTTTACATCGAGAATTCAATATTCGCAAAGGCGATCGCGTCGCGGTTTTAGCGACCAACGAACTTGAATACGTTTTTTTATTTTTTGCATTGCAAAGATTAGGCGCCATCATGGTGCCGGTGAACTTTCGCCTGACCCAACGTGAAGTAAATCACATCATCACGGACTCAAGTCCGAAGCTTGTTTTATTTCAGGAAGCTTATCGCGACATCGTTAAGAATCTTCCGGCATCAGCACAACCGCAACGCCTGCTTTTTCAAAAATCCCATTCGGCTGAAAAAAGTTTTTCCGAGCTTTTAGAAAAAGAGGCCCATCTTACCGACTACAGCTTTATCCCGGAAGAAAGTGATCCGGTGATGATTCTTTATACGTCAGGAACCACCGGTTCACCCAAAGGCGCGATCCTGAATTACAAAATGCTTTTTTGGAATTCGATCAATACGACTTTCCGCCTTAACATCTCTCAATCCGATTCGACGGTGATCTTTTTGCCTTTCTTTCATACTGGTGGTTGGAATGTTTTAACGACACCATTTATCCATCGCGGGGCAAAGGTTGTTTTCTTAAAAAAATTTGATGCCGATCAGATCTTACAATTAAGTGCCGACGAAAAGGCCACTATCTTGTTTGGGGTACCGACAACCATGGATATGATGGCACGCTCCCCTAAATTTTCCTCTTTAGATCTTTCTTCACTTCGCTACGCCATTGTGGGCGGCGAACCGATGCCCTTAGAGCTTATAAAAACTTGGGATAAAAAAGGCATTCCGATTCGTCAGGGCTATGGCCTCACAGAGTTTGGTCCGAACGTATTTTCACTTAATGAAGAAGATGCCCTTCGTAAAATTGGTTCTATCGGATTTCCAAATTTTTATATCGAAGCCAAAGTCGTGGATAACGAAGGTCGCGAGTTAGGTGAAAATCAAGTGGGCGAATTGATTTTGCGCGGCCCTATGTGCATGCAAGGATATTGGCATAATGAAAAGGCCACCCAAGAAACAATTAAAGAAGGCTGGCTTTATACGGGCGATCTTGTCCGCCGCGACTCTGAAGGATATTTCTATGTCGTAGGTCGAAAAAAAGACATGTTCATTTCAGGCGGAGAAAACGTGTACCCCCCAGAGGTCGAACAGATTTTAAGATCCCATCCCGATGTCCTAGAAGCAGCTGTCATCGGGGTTCCCGATGATAAGTGGGGTGAAGTGGGTAAAGCTTTCATCGTACCGGGAAAAGAGATCTCCAGCGAAGATCTGCATCGGCACTGCTTGCAGAACCTCGCCAAGTTTAAAATTCCTAAGCAGTTCGTTTTTATGGCCTCCCTGCCTAAAGGGGACAGCGGCAAGGTCCTAAAACGCGTTCTTGCAGAGAATGCATAATAAAATCCCCTTCATGCATTGGAATCTCTGACGCCCGTCTTTTATAAGCGGGTCATTCACTCATGGAGACTGCAATGGCCAAAAATATCGCTTTCATTATTCTTATGGCTTTGACTACGACAATAGCCCAAGGCTCGGGACCACAAAGTTCATTCTGGGATATCATCGAAGAATTCAACAACTGCGAAGGCCCGACTTGCGAACAAATCTATGAAGAAAAAGAACTGGTCAGCGAAGGCACCTTGCCTGCGGCTTTAGAAAAAGCACTGATGGAAGTTGCCGAAGATCAAGTGCGCGTGTGGGGTGATACGATTTTAGAAGGCGGCTACATCACTCGCGGCGAAACAGAATTGAATGAAGTGGTCGCAATTTATAAAAACAAAAAACTGATCGCTTACCGTATTATTTATTCTCAAGCTGCTATTAACACGGATTCTTGTGACTACGACTATGAGAATGAAGAGACTTTAGAAGACTGCACTGAAGGTCGTATCACGGAAACCTCGATCGTTTCCCCTGACTTTAAAGAGTACGACATTGATGGTGATGGCTACGCAAATTTCGAAGATTAAAAAGCCCCGAGTCTTTGAGCTCAGGGCTTTCTGTTAGAGAATCACTTTGTTACTGAACTTTAGGATTGGGTGCATTTTCAAACTGGCGACAATTTTTTTGGTAAAACGTGCTGGGATATCCCACCACGACGTCACCCCGTTTACTAACATCCAATGGCGTAAGTACAAAAAATTTGCTTCCACTTTCGCAATTGATCTCACCGATTTGTCTTAAGTTCCCAAATCCCAAGCCATATGAGTAGTCACTACTACACAAAAGTGCACTCGAATATTCGGTAACGCGGCAATAACCTTGATCTGGCATGGTAATGATGTTGCCCTTTACGGCATTCATATCATAACGAGAAGTAAGTTTTTTAACTAACGATGTCGAAGATGATGCAGATCTTGAAAAAGATCCAATAGTGCCATTGCCAGCCACTGCTGATTGCACACTTAAAACCACCGCTGCTGCACCCATAATTTTTAGATAGGTATTCATACATATTTCCTTTAAATGAATAATAGAGAAATACGCCGGACTCGCAGCTTAGCGGAGGATCGACTTCTCCAAATTTGGTTAAAGCCGAAGTTGCAATCCAGATGCCATCTTCATAACATCTCGACCTAGAGAACAGACGGAGAAAGGATGTCCAAGATTTCGACGACCTTTACTCTTTTACTTCTTAAGAAGCCTTGTGCTCCTATCGGAGAACGCCTGCTTCTTAAGCCAGTAAAAGATACCCTCGAATTGCGACGCATGTTAGTTTTGAAAAATGGAAAACTGCCCTCTTTGTTCAAAAAAAGCGACTCTGCTTGCGGAAAACCTGTTTCCCGTATGGATGCAGGCAGAGGATAATCCGACACTGATGCTTTGTGAATCCTGCATAAAACGCTTTGATCGTACGGTCGCTTTCACGATCGAGTTTTTTAAAGATCGAAAATTTTTAAAAAAGACCACTGAGCCTGACTATTACGACACTTTTTTTGGGGCAGAACACCATCATAAGGCCTCGCGCACGGCTTTATTGTATTTCATCGTGGGCTTAGCCTTGAAGCAACATTTGATCTTGGCTTCCCAGGGCGAAGATTTATTGGGGACCAGTTTTGAGCGCCTGGCACAGGATTACAATGGTCGGTTTCTTGAAGAAAACGACTACCAATTTTGGGTGGCCTTTCAACCCGAATACAGTGCTACATTATCCCCGCCGCAACGGGCCCGCGTTGAGGATCTTAATGCCGTTGAGACTTGCATCTTGGGCTACCGCTTTTTCTTGATTACTGATAGACGCCCTTTGCCACCTGAATCCCTGATACGAAAGCTGGCGCAAAAAGATGACGTCATAATTATGCAAGTTGAAGCGTCAGAGGATCTATTTAAAGATTTCGATGCTTTCATGAAAGCATAAAGCCGCAACATGTTGTTGCGCATAGGGTCCTAGCTTAACTCTGGAGCCTTTCTTGGTTATGGTAACCCTAATGAGAAAACAATTTATCATCGCCGTTATCGTGGCGGCACTTCTAGCGATTGCGGTCACTTTTGGTGTCAAGTACGCCCAACAAGGTCCAACCCTGGGCGGGGACTTTACTCTTACCTATCGCGCGGAAAGCTTTCACTTCGCGGAAAAAGCAAAGCCCCTGAACATCCTTTATATCGGTTACGCCAAATGCCCCGATGTCTGTCCCATGGCCTTAAGCCACACGGCCCAAGCGATTAAAGAAGCTTCAGAAAAGGAGCGTAGCAAGGTGCAGATGATCTTTATCAGCGTGGATGCCGCTAACGACACCGCCGACGCTGTGGCCACCTACGCCGAACAATTCAATCCTGCGTTTATTGGCTTAACTGGTACGAAAGATCAAATCGATGCGGCGATCAAACTTTTCGGCGCCAGCTATATGATTGAAGAAAATAAAAAATCTTATCTGGGGTATTCGATCGCCCACACCGATCGACTTTACTTCTTAGATAAAAAGGGACGCGTGCGGGATATGATTTCTAGCCCACGATCCTCTGAAGAAATTTTACAAAAAATAAAGGAGCTACTATGAGATCAATACTTTTTGCGTCTGCTATCGTGTTAGCGGGACTACAAGCCCAAGCTAAAGCCACTGAGGCATTAATTCTTTCAGAGGGAAAAATCTTTTTGCCGGTAAAAGGCAGCCCAGCAACAGCGGGATACGGAACCTTCACAAACAACTCGGATAAAGAAATTAAGTTGTCTGTGAATAAAGCAGAGCCGTTTAAAGCGGTGGAAGCTCACCAAACTTTAGAAAAAGACGGTAAAATGGCGATGGAAAAAGTAGACACTTGGACTGTTCCCGCAAAAGGGACTTTGGAACTTAAAGCTGGTGGCAATCACATCATGCTTTTTGATCCAAAACGTGAAGTAAAATTAGATGAAACGATCAAGGTTCGTTTTAAACAAGATGGTAAAGATAAAGAATTCGCGTTCAAAGTAGTACCACGCGTGGATTCATCTTCTGAACACCACCACCATCACTAATAGCCTATCGAAATAAAGCGGTCTCCGGAACAGGCTGTTCCGGATTGACCCTGTCAAAAGCCAGCGGCAAACCTTGCATCACGAAGTCACGATATTTTTTTGAATTTACATCAGCAAACAACGTCAGTTCTTTTTCGCCGATCTTTGAAGCCCAAGATTCATGAAAGCCTTCTTTAAAACCTTTTTTAGATTCACTTGAAGCGACTTTCTTTAAAGAGTCTTTATCGCGACGGAATACTAGTTGGGTGAAGCCTTCTTGCTTTTTTCCAACTAAGACATGGGCCTTTTCAACTTTTCCTTCACTTTGGCTGACGTGCAAAGCTTCTACACTGTTGACGTCCGTCACCACACCCTTAAGTGGATTTATATTCCCCATCACTTTTAGTCTAAAGTGCATTAAGGACTTTGCGTCGCTCAGTTCGTAACGAATACACCCTGTTTTACGTTCCACCCACATCGACCAACCTGCGGTCGAATGCACCCCCACGTGCTGTTTATCTTGGCGAAAAAAAAGCGAATACTGTTCTTCGTCTTTTAAGCGAATGTCGATGCGCTGGTCCCAGGAAGATTGATTAGGAACGGACGCAAGAGTCTCGCTGCGAAAACTGATCGTCGGAATAGGGTTGGCAATCTGAGGTGTTGTGTCTTTTAAACAGCTTGCCGGGATAGGCAGCTGTGTCTTTTCTTTCCACTGACCGTCATAAACTAGCATTCCTTGGCGTTCTAAAGCGCAAAGGATTTGTTCTTCCTTATGGATTCTATCGGTAAGCACTTGAAAACCACCAATGTGGTCATCAGCCCATTCCTGAACGACAGTCAGGCCGCCCCAAGTGCTTAGGATAAAAGAAAATACCAGTTCAATCATGGACAACGATGTATGCGAGTTTGAAACCCTTTGCAAACAAAAAAATGTTTTAGGGCGGTAATTGCGTAGAATTGCATTATACTTAGGTCGAGTCCTTTTACTTTACCAAAGGAACTCCACGATTTCGCACTAAAGTACGTGTAAACTGAAATCATATGTTTGCTCAGATTCTACTCATTCTCGCATTTCTGGGGCTCGTTGCCTGCGAAAAGGGGCCATCATTGGGGCCCGGCAACGAGGACGCGCTTGCCAGTGCCGCTCAAGCAGATTGCGGTTTTGTACAAAACTCTTACGGGCAAAGGGTCTCCTGGAAATCAAATATCCCTGTCGTTTTACAGCTTCATAAAAGTTATCCTGAAGAATTCGTCGAAACTTTGAAAAAAGCCGCCCAACACTGGAATGATGCCGCCGGATTAACACTGTTCCGCTTTGAACGAAATGACGGCATCACCACGGAAAGTGCCAAGAAAGACAAAATGAGCACCATTCATTGGATGCAGACGTGGGCAGAAGCGCAAAAAAACCAACAAGCCGTAACTACGATCTATTGGTCAGGCAGCACGCTTTACGAAACTGACATTGCCATCGATAATAAGTACTTTAATTATTATATCGATCAGCCGGCCACCCCCGCCGAAGTTCACTTAGAAAGTCTTTTAGTTCATGAACTTGGGCACGCCCTGGGACTTGATCATAAAAAAACTGTTCCTAGCGTTATGTGGCCTATATTAAACGGAGCTTCGGTGCGTGTTGATCTAACCAACGCCGATCGAGACACCATTAAGTGTGAGTACTAAGATGAAAAAGAAATACGTTCGTACATTCTTAGTCATTCTAGCATTGGCCTTGCTGCCAATAGGTCTTTTTATATTAGATAAAAAACTGGGTGAAAAACGCGGGGTGGCCAACGACACTTCTTCATCTGAAAGCACACATTCAGAATACGATCTTTCAGATTCAAGCCCGGAAGAGTTTAAAAAAGCCTTTAAATATCAGATGCTAAAAAATGCCTCCCTAGATCAAACCTCGGCGGGCCCCGGAATCACTTTAGGTCTTTTCTTAGTAAAAGATGAAGACGGCAAAACAGTGAACGTCTGTGAAAAGTATCCGACTATTGATTTTGTATTTAAAGCAGAAGGGGTTGCCTTTTCAGGCGCAATTCCCACATTGATCGTTCGTGGTCCGTGCTTAGTGGCTTCGGATCAAAGAACTTTAGAGTCTTTGCCGATTCCATTTAGCAAAATCTTACGCAGTCCTTTAACCCAAATTGAATTCGCGGGCGAAATCCCCGGTCGCAGCGAAAAGTCTAAGATTTTTGTGAAGAATGTCGTGGAGTTTTGGCCAACCGATTGGAATTGGGTTGGCGTCACTTTGTATGGCGATGTTGAAGAACCAAGCCTGAACATCAATGGCTATGAAATCATCTCGGTCCTAGGACAGCCTGTTCTTATCCAGGCTGAGTGATTAACGAATAGGCTCAAACGTCGGAAGATAGCGCACTTTATCGGTGCCGCGCGCTTGCGATTCATAACTTTCGTAAGCTCGGCGATGCGTCTCTAAGTCTTTAGCGATCTGGGAATCGATTTCCACGTTACGTTGATCATTAGCTTTATCCATGGCAAACGCAGATTTGCTTTCTTCGGGCTGCCAGATATCACCTACGTAAATAGCGTTATTTTCAAAGAAGTGAACTTCTTTTTCAAAACGAATGCGCTGATCATAAAATACATAAGTCCAACGATCTTTACCATGAAAGCGTTGAGTGCGTTGAGGAGAGCCCATGATGTCTAAAACATCATCTTTTTCCATACCGGCTTTAACCTTGTTATATTGTTTCAACATAGATGTCTGACAAGCCGAGAGCATAAAACTCATAAGCAAGACAGGAATAGCTATATATCGAAGCATAGTTCCCCCAGTCTTTAAATTTACCAGTTTCCGGGGAAAGCTTCAAAACTTCCCCTTGTGAAACGTCTCAAGTTAAGACATCTCGTTGATTTTATTTTTTTAGGATTACAGGGTCCGTTAAACCCGGTTGTGACGGCTTAGATGGAGCCGTTTTAGAATGGCTTTCAACCTTTTTAGATTCGGGCTCAGGGTTTCCGTATTGCATACGCACCTTTTTCATCGTGCGATTGACGGAGCTTCCAATGGACATTTGGGATTCCATGTCTTCAATACTTTTTAATTCAATGCGCTCGTATTCGCGCTTTTCTGAAGCCGCTTTTTCAGGATATCGATATTTTAAAAGCGATCTTTGCTGATCGTACTCTTTTAAATTCTTTTCCAGTTCCTTATGAAGGGTCAGCATTTGACGAATGATTTCGTTCACCTTTTCAGGATCTTTGGTGTGCTGTTTTTCAGTGATTAGTTTTTGAATTTCTTCTTGGCCCGAATGCACTTTGGCTTCTAAGCCTTGCACCCGGGATTGCACCACACTGAAGCTGTCTTCAGCGGATTTGATCTCTTTTTTTTCGGGCTTAGCTTCACCGCCGCCTTCGGCACCACCATGACCACCCCCGCCGCTGGCCAAAGCCACGGAAGAAAGCATCACGGACAAAACTGTTTTAAGAGCTAGAGAGTACATCTTGCCTCCAAGAAATTTTAAAAGGCAGATATTTAATTCGGTTGATTAAGACAGAGGCTTTAGCGGGCGAAAGACCGGTTAGAATAAGTCGGCCCCCAGCCATACCACCTATGAGCGCCTGAACATCCCACCCAAAGCGAGAATCCGTCATAGCTTCTTTTAGCTGCTTTAAAAGATGACTGGATTCAATCCCATCGATGATCACCACATAGGACAAAGGACCCGACGAAGCATTGGTATTGCCAAAGGCGGCGATGTCTGAAAAGTCAGAATTATCCGAACCCATCGGCTGCATAGGTTGCGGAGGTGGCTGCCCCAAAGCCTGATTGAAATCGTAAGGATCAATTTCTTGTTCTTGCGCCATCGGCGTCTCGGCTTCCACCGGCACTATAGCTTGTTCCGCTGGAGGCTCTTCACCATAAGCAGGAATGTCTTGATAGTTCTGTTGGTATTCCTGAGGCTGCTGGTAATCCTGGGGCGTGTGTATCTCCGAACCGGCAGGGATTTCCTGGGCAGGTTCTAAATAAGGCTCTTCTGGCGGCGCCATTTCTTCAGGAATATTTTGCGGAATTTCACCCACATATGTGGGCTCGATATTCGTTTCGTAAGGAGCTTGAGGAACATCGATGGGTGGAACAAATGCTTCTTCCACCGGAGCTTCGACTTCTATTTCGTGATTGGCCATTTCCGGTTGCCCGTTCCAATCGACAAAGAAAACGGCATTGCATTTGGGGCAAGTAAACAATGTCCCCAAATGCCTATCAAGAATCTCGACCGAATTATGACAGTTCGGGCATTGAGCCAATTAGCGTTTTCCTTTACCAGACTTTTCAATGCGGCGACGTTCTTCGCGATTCATCGGACGATCGTCATTGCGTGGACCGCTTTGGAAGGTCATACGACGTTTTTCAGGTTGCGCATTCGCTGAAGAATCAGGAAGTGAATGCCCGATATCTGCTTCCGTCGAAGAAGAGTAATCCAACCCATCCAAATCTGGCTCATCCGGGCGAAGGCTTTCTAAAACTTGCTCTTCAGATTGTTGAGCTACTAATTGAACGCGCATGATTTTTTCAATCGCGTCTTTTTTAATAACTTCATTCAACTTCTCAAAAGCCTTGAAAGCTTCTTTTTTATATTCAATCAAAGGATCCTTCTGGGCGTAACCGCGCAGACCAATACCTTCTTTTAATTTATCAATCACGTACAAGTGATTCTTCCAGTGAGTATCAATACTTTGAAGCAAGATCATCTTTTGAACTTGTTCAAAGAAAGGACCCATCGAAGTTTTTTGACGATCTAAAACTGTTTTCACCCCACCTTTTACGGCATCGGTGACTGTTTCAGAGTTCACAGGTTTATTTTCTAAATCGATTTTAAAGCCGAATGTTTGCGACAAAGAATTGTTCAATCCTTCGATGCTCCATTCTTCTTTTTTCACGTTTTCTGGAACGTAAGTGTCTAACAAAGTAGAAACAACGTCCCCCAACCAATCAAGTGTCGTTCTTTCGATGTCTTGACCTTCAAGAACTTTACGGCGCATGCCATAGATCGCACCACGCTGGGAGTTCATAACAGAATCGTATTCCATTAGGTTCTTACGAATATCAAAGTTATGGCCTTCGACTTTACGTTGCGCGCCTTCAATAGCGTTCGTCACCATTTTTGCGGTGATCGGCTCATCCTCAGGGATGTTTAACATCTCCATGATTTTTTGAATGCGTTCCCCGTTAAAGATACGCATCAACTTGTCTTCTAATGAAAGATAGAATTTAGATCCGCCTGGATCCCCTTGACGACCTGAACGACCACGTAATTGGTTATCAATACGACGCGATTCGTGGCGTTCGGTACCGATAATGCACAAGCCACCTAGCGCACGCACTTCGGCGCGTTCCGCTTCGACCTGGCCTTTTAATTTTTGCACCATTTCTTGGTATTCCGGACTGTCGTCGTTACCCACAGCAGTTTTAGCCATCATCTCAGCGTTACCACCTAGCATGATGTCCGTTCCACGACCCGCCATATTGGTCGCGATCGTAATGGCACCTTTACGGCCCGCCTGAGCAATGATTTCTGCTTCACGCTCATGTTGTTTCGCATTTAGCACTTCATGTTTGATGCCTTCTTTACGAAGGAATGCACTTAAGGCTTCTGATTTTTCAATAGACTCAGTACCGACGAGAACTGGTTGTCCTTTGGCCATACGCTCTTTAACGTCGGCCGTGATCGCCTTGAATTTTGCTTTTTCAGATTTATAAACAACATCTTCTTCGTCAATACGTTTGATTGGACGATTGGTCGGAATCACATTCACGGCCAATTTATAGATTTTATTAAACTCTACCGCTTCAGTGTCCGCCGTACCCGTCATGCCCGAAAGCTTGTTGTACATACGGAAATAGTTTTGGAACGTGATGGTCGCTAAAGTTTGGTTTTCAGATTTAACTTCAACACCTTCTTTGGCTTCGATCGCTTGATGAAGACCATCAGACCAACGACGACCCGGCATCAAACGGCCGGTGAATTCGTCAACGATCACGATTTCACCATCTTTAATCATGTATTCAACATCCAGGCGGTACAAATAGTGCGCCTTAAGGCCTTGATACATGTGATGAAGAATTTCAATATTTTCCGGGTCATAAAGATTTGAAAGACCCATCAATTGTTCAACTTTCGCATTTCCCTCATCGGTCAAAGAAACCGTTTTGGTTTTTTCTTCCATGGTGAAATGAACATCGCGCTTAAGTTGTGGAACAATCGCATTTACTTGCAAATATTTGTCCGTGGAAGATTCTGCTGGACCAGAAATGATCAATGGCGTACGTGCTTCGTCGATAAGAATCGAGTCACACTCATCCACAATCGCAAAATTGTGACCGCGCTGAACGTAATCATTCAAATCGAATTTCATATTGTCGCGAAGATAATCGAAGCCTAGTTCATTGTTCGTGCAATAAGTGATATCGCAAGCGTACATTTCTTTACGTTGTTGGTCGTTCAGCCCGTGAACGATGATACCGGTCGTAAGACCCAACCATCCATACAAGCGGCCCATGTGCTCAGCATCACGGCGTACTAGATAATCATTCACGGTGACTAAGTGAACCCCTTTACCTGTTAGGGCATTCAGATAAACTGCTAAAGTCGCCACTAAGGTTTTACCTTCACCGGTTTTCATCTCGGCGATGTTGCCGCGATTAAGAACGATACCACCAATTAACTGAACATCGTAATGGCGCATGCCCAAAACACGAGTCGCAGCCTCACGGCAAACCGCAAAGGCTTCTGGCAAAATGTCTTCGACCGTTTCACCTTTTTTTAAGCGCTCTTGAAATTCAGGAGTCTTGGCTTTGAGTTGATCGTCCGACAACGCCTTCATTTGAGGTTCAAGTGAATTGATCTTATCAACCAAAGGTTGGATCTTCTTCATTTCGCGGTCGTGTTTTGTTCCGAATATTTTTGTAAGAATCTGTGTCACCATAGTTTTCAAGAATAGACCCAAATAGACAACGGGTGCAAGCGAACGGACCTTTTCTAGCTGCGTCATTGTTGCGATTTCATTCGAGAAATTGAGATTTCCACCAAAGACTCGACCAAAGACAGCTCTTTTCGGTCCTCACCTTGACATCATTTGGTTACGATACAGATTTACCGGCGCTTTGGGAGGTATTATGTCAGCAGGCGATTGGAAAGAAATGTACCTAGCGGCGAGTTCCGGCGACTTTGAGCTGGTCAAATATCACATCATCAATGGTGTAAATCCCAATTACCAACATCCTGAGATCCTTTCGACTTCACTAGTCGCAAGCATCATCGCCGGCCACGACGATATCGCCCTATTTCTTTTAGAAAATGGCGCTGATCCCGCTCTTGAATCTGAATTTGATGGATTGACACCCCTGCAGGCCGCAAAAGCTTACAAGCGCACGGCGCTGATTGAGGTTTTAGAAAAAAAATTGCCACCAAAAACTTGGTGGCAGCGTCTTAAAGGATCTCTGTTACGAAGCGATACTTGATTGCTTCCGAGACTGTTAGAAACCAGTCTGGTTTTCTTAGAACATTTAATTGCGAAGGCCACTCTGGGTCATCAGGCATTGCAAAATAAGTATCGCGAAGATCTTTAGAAACCCCATTAGATTCCATGAAATCAAAACCTTTATTGGTCCAATCCAAAGTCACCGCATACCATTTATTTAGAAAATCCTGACAGCCCTTCATACGGGGTTCAAAGACCCTTGTGCCATCTTCCATTTCAATAAAACAAAGACCATTGAAGCTTGTCGTGTAACCGGCACCCAAACGCACCCCATGAATTCCAAACCAAGTTTCTTTTTCAGCCATTCGCGCAGAGCCCGCCGCAAATAAATACGTACACGCACTAGCGCAAAAGTTTCCTTTATGAAGGACGGTTTTTAGTTTTAGCGTTTTAATTTTTTCGGCCGCCATCAAAGCCCACTCGGTATTTCCGCCTAAAGAATTCAAATCTACGGTAGAAACTTTTTGAATGGCTTTAGCTTCACGCGCGAAATAGTCATAAATATGACTGTCGATGCGACCTTTGATGTATAAAACATCACCTTGAATGAAGGGCGAATAAAGCTTTGCCAGATCGTCGGGATTTGTTTCTGCTTGAGCAGAAAGACCGACAAATAAAGACAGCAGAATTAAATACTTCATTTATTCCCCCTTAAAAGTTGAATAGTTCATTTGACGAACACCTTCATAAGCCGCAATCGCCACACTGGTGGCCAAATTAAGACTGCGTGCGCCTTCACCGATCATCGGGATGGTCACGGTTTGCTTTGGGTGTTGCAAAAGAAAATCTGGATCTAAACCTTTTGTTTCTTTACCAAAAACAAACCAGTCGCCCGGCTGATATTTAGGTTCAAAATAAGTGCGTTTTGTTTTCGTCGTGAAAAGCCAAATGCGTGAAGTGTCTTCGACCTTGCTAAACCAATCTTCGAACGTCGCGTGGCGATGCCATGTCAAATGGGGCCAGTAATCCAGCCCGGCACGTTTTAGATTTGTGTCGTTGATTTCAAAACCCATTTTTCCTACAAGGTGCAGCTCGCAATTTGTGGCTACGCAGCTGCGCCCGATGTTTCCGGTGTTCTGCGGAATCTCGGGCTCAATAAGTACAATGCGGAAAAGAGTTTTATTATCAGGCAAGGTGTCTAAATACTTCCTGGCCAAGTTTAGAGAGTGCCAAACGGCGCCCTTTATCTACGATTAATTCCAAGTTCATCAGCTCTCTGTAAAGAGCTAAATCAATAGGAACAATCTCTCGGCCGACAGATTTTCCTAATCTTTGGATGTAACCCGCTTGTTTTTCCGTGAGCTGTTGAATCAACGAAGGCTTTTCTTCTAAAGACTTCTGCCAATCCCCACCCGGAATTCTAACGGCGTTCATAGGTAACTTAGTTGGAGATAAAAAGTAAGCCCAGGCTTTGACAGGCTCCGTCGCGCCTTCTGGATAAACTTCGATCTCGTCCCGGCAATAAAGACTTTTTTCTGGGTCTTGGCGATTAAAGCCAAAGAATTCATCCAAAAGACCTACCAACAGTTCTGATCCCTTAAGTTCGACCAGCTGCCCCGGAATTAAATCACGTCCTTCTTTAATAAGTGCTGGGAAACCCACCTTTAAGCGGTAGGCAGAACCCTGAATACGCGCAAATATCGAAGATTCAATGAAATTTTGAATCTTCGCGAAATGAACCATCCCCTCACACAAAGAACCATAGACGAAAAAACGTGTTGTAGTCATATCCCCCCCGAGCGTGACAACAATATAGGTTTTCCGAAAAAGAGAAGCCGTGTGTACCAAAAACCACAGGGTCGAACAACACCAAATTCGTCAAAATGTGATTTTTCTAGAGCAGTAACACTTTTTGTTTTGCGTTATTAAAAGAATAAAAAGAAATGATTTGCTTTTGTTTTTTCAATTTATTTTCTATGCTCATTCAAACCTGCACAAAAGAATTAAATGAAAAAAATTGAGGCCATAATCAAACCCTTTAAACTTGATGATGTGGTCGATGCTCTCTCAGAGGTCGGCGTAGAGGGGATCACTGTCTCAGAAGTTCGCGGGTTCGGCAGACAAAAAGGTCGCACCGAAGTTTACAAAGGTGCCGAATACGTTGTCGACTTCCTTCCAAAAATAAAAATTGAAATCGTTCTGCCTGAAGCACTGGTCAATAGCGCTGTTGAAGCTATTCGTAAAACAGCTCACACGGGTAAAATTGGTGACGGAAAAATTTTCGTGCTTCCCGTAGAGCAAGCTCTGCGCATCCGCACCGGCGAAAAAGACGAGCAAGCATTATGAAATATTATATTTTAAACCACACCCCACAACAAACATCGGAGGCCCCACGATGATTAAGACCGCAAAAGACGCTTTGAAGTTCGCCAATGAAAAAGGCGCACGCATGGTTGACCTTAAGTTCTGTGACATGATCGGAACTTGGCAACATTTAACAATCCCCCTTCATCAATTGACGGAAGAGTCTTTTGAAGAAGGCTTTGGCTTCGACGGCAGCTCGATCCGCGGATGGAGAGGTATCGAAGAATCTGACATGATCATCCGTCCCGACGCAACGACGGCCATCATGGATCCCTTCATGTCAATGCCAACACTGTCGTTGATTTGCGACGTGTGCCTGCCAGAAACTCTTCAAGCTTACAATCGTGATCCCCGCCAAGTTGTTAAAAAAGCTATCGCCTATATGCAATCAACTGGCATTGCGGATACGGCTTACTTTGGACCAGAAGCTGAATTCTTCATCTTTGATGATATTCGTTACGAACAAACTTCAAACTCTGCGTTCTACATGATCGACAGTGACGAAGCTTCTTGGAACACGGGCCGTGACGAAGGTGGCAACAACCTTGGTTTCAAAGTTCGTCCCAAAGAAGGTTATTTCCCCGCTCTTCCAACCGACACTCAACAAGATCTTCGCTCTGAAATCTGCGCAGAACTTGAAAATGTGGGAATGACTGTAGAGCGCCATCACCATGAAGTGGCCGCCGCTCAAAGCGAAATCAACTTCCGTTTTGATACTGCTTTGAACATGGGCGATAAAATGATGTGGTTTAAGTACATCGTTAAAAACGTGGCAAGACGTCATGGTAAAACGGCGACGTTCATGCCAAAACCTATCTTCGGCGATAATGGTTCAGGCATGCACATCCACATGTCTTTGTGGAAAGATGGAAAAAATCTTTTCGCGGGCAACAAGTACGCAGGTCTTTCTGAAATGGCGTTGTACTATATTGGTGGCGTGTTGAAGCATGCTCCGGCACTTTGCGGAATTATTAATCCGACGACAAACTCATATAAACGTTTGGTTCCCGGCTTTGAAGCTCCGACAAAATTGGCTTACAGCTTTAAAAACCGCTCTGCGGCAATGCGTATTCCGAATTCAGGTCCAAATCCGAAAGCAAAACGTATTGAATTCCGTACTCCAGATCCAACGGCGAACATCTATTTAGCGGAGGCCGCGATCTTGATGGCCGGTATTGATGGTATCATCAATAAAATTCACCCAGGTGACCCACTAGATAAAGATATCTATGGATTGCCCCCCCAAGAAGCCGCAAAAATCCCATCTGTTCCAGGAACTTTAGAAGAGTCTTTGAACAATTTGGCCGCTAACAGCAGCTTCTTGAAAAAAGGCGATGTTTTCAGCGATGACATGATCGAAACTTGGATTCAGTACAAAATCGACAAAGAAGTTCGTCCGGTTCAACAAAGACCGGTTCCTTACGAATTCCATCTTTACTACGATTGCTAATAATCAGTTAAAATCCGGGGGGAGATTATCTCCCCTCTGGACAAGCACCTAAAAATTCGCCTAAAATTCCAGATGTATTGCAACTTGAGGGAGTACAATGGCATCTGACGACGTAAAAAACTTTATGGGCTATCTTTGGATACGCGAAGAAGATGGCGTGATCACAATCGGTATTAATGAAGATGGATTAGAAGATTTCGAAGAAATCAGCTCTGTCGAACTTCCCGCAGAACAAGAAAAAGTAGATTCAGACGTAGTTATCGGAACACTGGAAACAGATGATGGTCCTTTGGATATCTATTCACCCGTATCAGGAACCGTTATTGAAGTGAATAACCAGGTTGTCGATGATCCAAGCATGATTATGGAAGATCCTTACGAAGAGGGCTGGTTGATTCGCATCGAGGCTGACGAAGACCTTGATGATGAGGACGAAGATGATGAAGATGACGACGACGATGATGATGAAGACGATGATTACGACGAGGACGAAGACTAGAAAACGTCCTAAAAAAGAAAAAGCCCCGGGAATCGGGGCTTTTTACTTTCTGGAGCTCGAAACTAGTTCATAGCTTCGGTCCGCGTGACCCTCTTGTCGAAACAAGATTGATCACAAAACTGATCACGGCCAAGACCAAGAAGACAAAGAGTAGGATTCTTCCGATCTCCATAGACATTCCGGCAATTCCGGAAGCGCCAAAAATAAAGGCGACAATGGCTAAGACAAAAAATGCGATGGCTGCTCTTAACATGTGATACCTCCTGTAATCGCTTTTAGTATCCTCTGTTATGGCAAGAAACCCAAATGCATCTCAACGATTTGACAACTCTCACAGTTAGAAACTGCAATCCCACAAACTCCTGGGCTTTTGTATCGTGAAACTAAGCCGTGCGCTTAATAATATGATAACCAAATTTAGTGCGTACGGGCTTTTTTGTGGTTTCTCCGACGTTTAAAACAAATGCCGCATCTTCAAAATCTTCATCCATGCGACCCAACCCAAAAGTTCCTAACGCCCCACCCTCCGCCGCGGAAGGACAAGTGGAATGTTTACGAGCAAGCTCTTCAAAGCTTTTCCCGTTTTCTAAAGCGCGCAAGATATCTTCGGCTTCATATTGATGACGTACTAAAATATGACTTACGGTGATTTTCATTTCTAACCTTTTTCATCCCTTTTACCAAAAATAAATTCAAACGTCAGATAGAGATTATATAATGGACGAAAATGAGATCCACGTTCCCACGCGATTTCTGGGTTTACAGACATATACACCCACTGCAAAGGAGTTTCTTGCCGATATACCGAGCCTAAGATAAGTCGATCTGTCAAAAATGAGTTGGCTTCGATCGCCGTTTTATAACGAAAATCAAAAGAAATCCCACGCGTATCAGACATCTGATAAATCAAAGACGGACCTTGGCTGAAACCCAGTTCATTATTAGTCATCGCCCAATTAAAATCGTTAATAAAGCGGAAAAGTAAGTACCTATTTAAGGCCGAATCTGATGTTAGAGATGTTTTAGATTCCCATTCTTTACTTTTAGACCAGCCCACTTGTTGATAAAAAGAATGTCCAAAACGATCGGTCAGTATCTCACGGCGCGCCCGCAGGCGAAGGAAGTAATCCACCGGCAACGCCACGATCACTCCACTTTCTTGATTAAAATCCCACAAACTTAATTCTTCTTCACCAGGGGCAATAGAACCTGTTGCCGCCCGTTTTTCCTCGGAAGAAAGAAAGTAATCGCGAATGCGACCTTCCAATTTTTTTAAATTGGGTAGATCTAAATTTAACGAGGCCTCTAAACTATCTGCACCGGGCACGCCGTCTTTCATGTATACGGTTTGTGATACATGTAAGGTGCTCGAATTGTATCTATCTTCGTATTGGGTATTTCCAAACAGGGAATCGATACTATCAGAAAGACGAATCACGTTTTGCGAAACGACGGCTCTGGTTTGCTCAAGATAAGATGTTTCAACTTCTTTTGGTGGATCTTCGGCAGCCCAGATAGACTGTGTTGATAACAATCCCGCTACTAATATTAATATAAGAAACTTCTTTAACGCCCTCACACAGACAAGCTTCGGATTTTTGGCTCAAGTTGTCATCAATGCTTTTTCAATTATTAATGCCCCGCCATTGGGGATTAATTCCCCGATTTTAAGGCCCTTTTTGCTTGTACTCAAATACATTCGATCTCACGCTTGGAACCATTCCTGCTATGTCACTCCTACGTTACTCAAGGAGAGTACATATGATGAACACGCAAATACCAAAAGAAAAATGGAATTCTCTCAAGGTAGAACTTCACAAAACGTGGGATGACATTTCAATTGAAGAAATTGAGCGCACTCGCGGAAGTGTAAAGTCTATCTATGGGCTTGTTCAAGCAAAGTGCGGTTTGCATGAAGAAGAAGTAAAGGATCAATTGGTCTCTTTGCTTAAAAAATACGACCGCCCTCACAGTTCGGCACAAATTTAAAGTTCAAGAGGCACCGCCTGCATGGTGTTTCTGATTGGGGCTTCTCTGTTTTGCATCTTAGCGGAGAGGTCCCGATTTTTTTCCCTCCTTTAATATTACGAACACAAACTACGAAACACGGATGATCAACACTGAACAAGGAGAACGTAGATGAAAAAGGTATTGATTCTAATCGCCGGTGCGATGATGGCTTTAAGCGCTAACGCACAATCAAGAGAAGACATCAAAAATGGAACAAACAATGTAAAATTGTTGGTGGGCTCTGCCCAAGCAAGCTCTGTTTTTGGTTTGGATTACGAGCGCCGCACGGGCAGCTTCGGTTTGGGCGGTAAGCTTTTGCAATCAACTAAAAACAGTACTGTTGGAAAGTTTGAAAGCACAACACTTGATGTGCATGCAACTTCTCACCTTTACGACCAAAACGATATGGATATCTATATTGGTGCAGGCTTAGCTGTAACAAACATGGATGATGTTTTAAATCCAGCAGATCCATTAGCAGCAACCAGCGATGAGACTTTAGTAGGTCCAAGCATGGCCATTGGTGCTCTTTACACTTTGAACTCACAATGGGCCGTTGGTTTTGAGTACTACTCAATCTACAACTGGTTCAGTAATAAAGTGAATTATAAATACGAATTTTCAAATGTAGCTGTCAGTTTCAATTTCTAGGAAAACTTTAAGAGTTTGAGCTGATCTTAAGGGAGACCACTTTGTGGCTCCCTTTTTTTATTTCCGATTACCGTGTGGGTGTACGGTTATGGCTTCGATAAGAAGACCTAATGGCCGTTTTACGACGTCGTGATGACCTGTTTTTGTCGTTATGCCTTTAGAAAGCTGGCAGGTACTTTTTTGTTCTCTCATTAAACTGGCAGACATTTTTTTTGTGAATCAAGCTGAAACACTTTTCTTTGTTTTTCTATCTGCACTCTTTTTGCAAATTCATTTAATAAAAATCAAAGAGGAGGAACCCATGGCCATTCACCCGCACGTCACCGAAACAACCGCGAACGGAGAAAGAACCTATGACATTTATTCCCGTCTTTTAAAAGATCGCATCATCATTCTGGGGACGGCTGTCACCGACGAAGTTGCAACCTCGATTGTAGCCCAAATGCTTTTCTTAGAGGTGAATGATCCCGATAAAGACATTCATTTGTATATAAACTCTCCCGGGGGCTCCGTTTCCGCCGGCATGGCCATTTACGATATTATGCAACATGTTCGTTGTGATGTCGCGACTTACTGTTTGGGCTTAGCCGCCAGCATGGGGTCGCTTCTTTTAACGGCGGGAACACCTGGCAAACGTCACTCGATGCCTAATAGCCGAATTCTGCTACATCAGCCGCACTTAGGTGACGGAGGCATCGGCGGTCAAGTCACGGATATCGAAATTCATGCTAAAGAACTGGTAAAATCAAAAAAAAGAATGATTGATATTTACGCGGAACACACCGGGAAGCGAGCCGATTTTTTAACACGCACCCTCGAGCGAGATCATTACATGAGCCCTGAAGAAGCCAAGTCCTTCGGGCTGATTGATCATGTGATTGAAAGAAAAAGGAAGAAACTGAAAGAAGCAGGATAAATAAAAAGGCGATCCCTGAACAAGGATCGCCTTTTTGCAATTAAAGTTCTTTTTTAAAGATCTCTACTAAATTTAAATTCGGCGCGTCTACTGGACCTATTTTAGAAGCATTTTGTTCAAGTCCTTCTAAAGTAAATCCCGTAAAGATATTCGTATCCCGATCCATTTGGTTACGCATTGTTTGCTGTGCTTTGTACCAACGCATTTTCACCGGATCGTTAATATCGGGACAGCTGCGAAGTTCTTGAGGGGAACTTGCACCCCAACGAAGCTCAATACAATGCCATGGCGAAAATGACATCAATGGCGCACGACGAAGCATTTCTTCTAAAGTCAAAGTCACCGGACGACCCGCGGTGTTCGTATAAGTCACCGAACATGTTTTCACCGTGTTTTCTGCGATCGCAATAAGATCCTCTTTAAGATCCTCGACGGTGCTATAGTATGAATAGTCAGGGTTTCCGGATTTTACCATCGCGACTAATTCTTTAGCAGATTTTAAAGCCGTTCTTACTAAGCCACGACGACGAACGTCTCCGCCTGGTGTTGAGTGAGTTTCCCACACCCCATCACCACCATAAATGGTGTTAGGCAATACCGCTACGTGAGGTTGGGCCGCGATCCCCAGGGTGGTCGCCTCTTGGACGCCACTGGCTCTGGCTTGGAAGTCGTCACAAACTTCGGTCATTTTGTTTTTAAACTCTCGCAGAACATCAACAGAGTACGTCCCATTTAAATACAAACGGCGTTTTAAAAACTCTTGGAATGACGTCGTGACTTTGTATCCACTTGCGGTCTCTACAAGATAGGCCGATTTCCCATCAGCAGTTGTCGTATTGCCAAACATTTCTGTTGAGTAGTCAGCAATTTCCGAATTTTTTAATGCTCTAAGAACACCGCCAACATAAGTTCCCGTACGACGATCAAATTGCGCTCCTTCAATCACGACGGGACGGAAGTTTTGGAACCATCCTCCGTGCGTGATACGTGAACGCGTATAACGGTCGCTGCTATAGGGACGACGTTTTGAAACGGATTTTTTATCCGAAAAGGCATCAAAGACCATGACCTCTCCATCGTCAGTCACGTCGTAAACGACACCGGTATGTCCACTTGGATCGTACACGATAGTTCCTGGGCGGATGGCGCCGTGACGAATCGCTGGCGTATAAGTGTCGCCAAAATCCGTTCGGGGATCTACGCGTAAAGTGGATGTCGCGATAGAGTCTTGGATGATATCTTGAATCTCAAAGAAATTAGATCCCAACGTCGGATGCGGAATACGCACCTGGCGCAGTGGCACGTTGCCGTTTGCAGAATAGCGAATGTCCGTCTGAGCTTTAGCCGTGCCGGCATCAACGGCTGCTTGTTGTTCCGGCGTTAAGGGCACCGCACGCATGCCTTGAGAGAACATGAACGGCAACCCGTTTTTCCACGCGTAATAAGATCTTAAGAAATACGGCCAATCAGCACAGTCCGACCAAAATTTATAAAGCTCTGGGCCCGGATCGCCACCATAAAATGGATTTGCCGGATTAAAGATGCAATCCTCAACCGTGCGACAGTCCGATCTGCCGATGGCTTGCACGAAATCAGAAAATCCTTGCTCGTCCTCGGCTGTCCAGCGAGTTGAAATAATATTCCACTGTCCCCATTGCGAAAGGTTTTGATAGCGGCCTTTACTGTTGATCGTAGCCATTGTTTCTTTTAATGGAGGCTGAGGACGCGTCGGAACGGGCTTGGGCTGGGGTTTAAAAATATCGAACAATCCCGCCTGGGCGGTCTGCGATAACTGAGTGACGGCTAAGAAGACGGCAAGGCTAGTCTTTAAAGTTTTCATCTAAACTCCAGTGTCCTAAGTTTCGACAATAGGGTCCCAAAATGGCGTAGCTTGGCCTTTAAAACGGCTTATATACGTTCCGGGAAGATTTCTCGGAACTACCATTCAATACGCACGCCAACTAAGATCATGCTTCAAAAAAATGTGACTTTGGTAAACGCTTAGTAACCTATTAGACTATTTCGCGGGACCCTTGTACGGGCAATGTCGACATCCGTTGTTGCAACAATAGCCCCGTTCTAAAAGATACTTGGCGGTAAAAACGTAAAGACCGTTTTCCACATAGAAATCCTCACCCTCCTTTAAGGGTTCGACGTTTTCACCGTCGTCGGTTTCTTTTGGATCACGGTCTTTATTATTCATTAAGTTTTGGGTTTAAAAAGTTGCTTGATAACGTTCTTATAGGGTTCAGCAAAAAAAGAAAGATAAATCATGAATGCGCCAAGGACTACCGCCAAGATCAATCCTTCTGGGGCTAAGAACGCGTGGACTAAGAAGATATTGATCACAATTGGAGCTAGGACTACCAGAGCTAATGGTACAAAGAAATTTATCAACAACAAAAGCCCGCAGATAGTTTCGACTGCTTTTAAGAAAGGCATAAAGTATACCGAAGCCATCAAACCATTATTGAAGGTCTGCAAAGCCTCTGGCAAATTCGGCGGCGGTGGGACAAGATTAAAAAGACCAACAATACCTGATGCAAAAAACACGAAACCCAACAATAGACGAATGACCATGGTGACTTTTGATTTCATAGATAAGATCTCCTTTAAATAGATCTCATCCTAATTTCGTCGGCAAAGCAAATAAAGCTTATAAAGTTGTCACGGGTCTTTCGATCTTGCCGTCTTTATTCATTAAACTTCGTACGTAATCGATATGGCCCCTCAAAATATAAAACTGGTCCGCAAAAGCGGCTCGCACCCGCATTTTACTGATTTCGCTGTCAATACGCTCAAAACTTCTTTTAAGGTAAGCCAAGCGCGCGGGATCTTTTTCGTGACGAAAGCGCTGTTCAAGCTGCAGAAGTTCACGATAACGACTGCGAATCTTAATACGCGCGCGCCATCTAAAGAATGCCGGCACCATGCGCACCGCTGGAATTAACAAAATTAAGATCGGCAATAGCACGATAACAAATCGGCTTAATAAATTCGCTAACCAAAACGAAAGATAACGATACAAGAAGCTTTTGCCAGATTTATAAAATCGCGTCGCATCTTCACTTATTGTGATCGAATGTTCAATCGGTGTTGGGAACTCTCCCCGTTTTTGAAATAAACTCGCCCGGCCATGAATTTGTGTGGCCGCATCCAAAACTAAATCGGATAATGCCGGATGAAGATTGTGAGATGCCACCAATTCCACCATGGGACCAATCAGGGTCACATCTTGAGCAGGGATATTTAATCCTAAATCTACAGAGCCTTGGGGTAGCTCAAAGATGTTGAGATAATCCACTTTACGCACATAAGCCGCCGCCTGCTTAAAGCTATAAAGCTTAATACCGTCAGCACGAAGCATTTTGCGAATATCTCCGTAAGATGCATTTTCACTCATGATAAAGGCCGCATCGATTTCTTTTTTCTCTAACGCTGCTGCGGCCGCATCAGCATCCATATTTAAAAGCTTTGTCTTGCCTAAGGATTCTTCCTTAATTCCATTCACACTTAGCAGCCTTAACGCCAGCTTACGTGTGCCCGAGCCTTCCATACCCACCGCGATGGTTTTCCCAGCAAGTTCGGATAAAAGTTCCATATTTTTTCCCCGATAAAAAACTAACATCGGTTGATTAGTAATACTTCCTAACGAAACCATTTCATCAAACTTATATTCTTTCCCGCTCAGACCCCCTTGAACGATAGCCAAATCCACTTTCGATTTAGGGTCAGAAAGACGGGCCAAATTTTCCAAAGAACCGTTAGAGGTTAAGACTTCAACTTTGACTCCACTTTTTTCTAAGCGTTTCGCGTATCTTTGCGCCGTTTTATGAAAGTAACTATCCGGAGGTCCACTTGAAATAATCAACGTTGACGGCGGGGCACTTCGAATGAAAGCCACAAGCCCCGCGATAATAATTAGCAAAGAAACGGAAAGGACCGTGATCGCAACGGTCGGACCAATATCAAAAAGCTCCATCACCGTACGCAAGCCATAATGGTATTCTTTTTCTTGATCTAAAGGCTTTTGCTCTGCACTCACTTCGCTTCCCCTTCAATGCGTCCAACTTTTAATAAGAATTCACGATTTCCCACGTCCACAGCCACCAGATGTAAATCCGGAAAAGCCGGGACAAGATTTTTCGGTTCCACTTTCACCCGCAGAACCTGGCTTTCGTCTTTTTCACCCAAATATTCAAATGTACAAATACCCGCCAGGGCTTTATCTAAACGTTCTTTGATGGCGTCGAGCACGTATTTAGTTAAAAACTTAAAATCAAAGCCCCGTACATTCAGTTCACGCAAGCGCACTTCGAAGACATCCGGCTCTGTCGTTACAAAATCCACCGTCGTATCAAAAGGGATGGTCATAAAAAACTTTTTCACCTTACCGGTCACGTGAACGCCATCTTCTTTCAGGGCCACATCCAGATCCTGAACGTTATCCCCTAGCTTTTCTTTTTGCGCGGCAATCACGGCTTTACTGTTAAAGACGGATTGGTTGATACGAATCAGCATGGATGGAGGAATTTTCATGCCGACACGTTCTTTACGTGGTTGACGTGCGGCTTTAGGAGGAATGACTTCAAGAGCTGAATCAACACCCATTACTAGATAATCTTCTCCGTCGCCGTCTTTGGCATCATGGCTGACTCTTAAGCCTGCCATTTTGATATCTTTAAGATAGGGAATGATGCGCCCGATGCGGACTTTCAGAGTGATCGAGTTCTCGGTGGCCTCGATTTCGTCATTCAGGTTCACTTGCTCTTCACCCAGGAAGCTTAAAATATTTGCTAGGCTTTTCGCCGTTCTTTCAATTTGCAGACGCTCTACCTTTAAAGATTCAATTTGCAGTTCGATTGATTTTTTCTGCAAGCCCAGATCTATAAGTGCGTCCTCTTTGGTTTCTTTGCCGATGTTTCTTTTCACTTCTCTTAACGCAATCTTCTGTTTTTCCATCTTTTTATCAAAAGAGGAAAAATCTCCGGACAGGGCGGCGATATATCCGCGCATCGAAGCCACGGCCAAAGACAGCAGATGCACCGGCACGACGACACGATCCCTATTGGGATTTCTAGAGCTTGCCTGATAAAAGAATGTTTCAGATAAAGGAAATTCCAGCTTTAAATGACCTTCTTTAGTAGCACGAGGCTTAATCGCTAGCTGAAACTTAAACTCCCCTTGATGGCGATCGATATTTGCAGTCTGTAAAAGATCTAAAGGCAGCTGCAAGCGTCCCGTTAAATACAGATGGTCTTTTTTTGCATCCATATCTAAGTGCAAGTCTTTTAAAAGTTCAGACTTGCCGCCAAATTTTTTGATTTGTTCGTTAATAAAAGTTTCCGCGACATACACACTCGCCACTCGGCGCATGGTGACTTTGTCGGCGTCGCCCGTGGGGGCAGGCGGTGTCGCTATGCTCGATTGCTGAGCAAGAGAGATATTGAAACTTAGAATTAATAGAAACGGCCATAAAATTTTCATTTATGGCCATTCTATTTTTTTTCGTACTAATTTCAACAATGTCCAATGATTTAAGGTGTTATTCTGTTTTAGAAGGCTCCCGGTGCTTCAAAATTTTTGGCACTTCCTTCACCCATGTCTCTATAGTGCATGGCACTCCCTTAATCTTGACGCCAGAAATCAGCTCTTTTCCATCTTTAAGTTTCCCTTTCAAGAACAATGCGCGATCAATACCACAAAGCGGATTCACCTTTTCGATGTCGAAAGTAAGTAACAATGCCGACTTTATCGTCTTTCCTAGCCCAGGATTTGCAAAGTTTCCGTACGATCCTTTGATAATCCTTGAAGAAGATGGTTTGGCTTCCCCACGTCCAAATACCAAAGAACTTATCTCAATATCGGCTAAATTCCATCGCTGGTTTTCATCAGGCACGATCAATAATTCAAGTTTTCCGTTATCTAAAGGCGAAACTCTATGAAGAGTTTCTGTTTCGCTTATGGATCCTGCCCAGGATTCTTTTGAGTTTTTACGCAGAACGAGCACTGGTGATACTTGATTTTTAGAAACCGGTCCCTCGATCAGGACAGCAACTTTTCCATTACCACCCACACTTGAACCATCCTCCCAAATTCCGGGACAAGAAGTGTTCTCTGCTCGCGGAACATCTGTATACGCCACCTTATCTTCATAGTTAGGATTATGGCCCAACACAAATGCTCTGATTAAACCCGGCCGATCCTTAGTAGTGAATTCAAACCCGTCCAACTTCTGTCCCGGAGAAATCTTACTTGTGCGAACGGATGACATCCAGTTCACATAGTTTGCTGACGTTTTGGCCTCCTCGAAAGTTCTCCACTTTAAAGGCGACTTCACTTCTTGCGGCCACGCTTGAGTTTCGACCCAGAAAAGACGGATCGGAACTTTCGCTTCTTGCCCGTTTGAAACCGAATACTTGTAGATATAATTTCCCGATTCATCTTTTTGTATTGAAGATGAGACTTCGGGAGTAATTGCCGATGCCGGTTGTGGACACTGATCTGCGACGGCAAGTACTGATAACAAGCTGACTGTTAAAAAAATCCAGATTTTCATATATTTCTCCTAATTACTCAAAATGTGCATGCCAATGATATCCCGTGACTGCCTGCTCTGCAGGGGAAGCATCAGGACTTTCTGAAGCTTTAGGATAGCTATAGTCAAAAGCAACCAAAGCCGCATCAAGCGTATTTAACAGATCAGCTTTATACGAGCTCGAATTGAACAAAGCCATGCCGATATCGACGTCATCTCCTAAACGATGCGTGCAATGAGTATGTGTATAATTCTTAAAAATATCGAACAAGCCACCATATTTGAGACTTGCACCTTCGGAATTCGGGATAACAATGCTTCCAGGCGGGATACTTAGGACATTTTCTGCATGCCACTTATAAGTAGATAAAGCATCAAGCAACGCTTCTCCAGCCAATTCAGTCATGTAATACCCATCACCCGGGTGACTATTGATATTGTTCCACGTGATCAAACTCGAATTGCCTGTCATATTCAAGAGGTCGGGGACATAAGCATAAATGGTAATATCCTGGCTTACTGAGTAGGGAGGGTGGGGCAGCGTCCAATGAACATTTAAAGTAACTTCACCCGCAGTGTCTGCCGCCTCGTAAGTCAATTCTAGAGCTCCATTGACGATTGTATAAGGCACGCCCTCTAAATGTGTAAGAAGTTGACCTAAAGGTCTACTTCCCGTATGAGTCGAATTACTATGCCCCCCGTTCTCCGCTCCTTCTGAAAGCGTGAAGGTCACCGAACAGTCTGCGCACTCGAATCGGTAAGTATCAGTACTTGATAAGTTTCTGGAACACCCTTTCCAACTTGGCAGCATTTCCATAATATCTGACTTATTTGAATTCGATGATATCTCTTTTCGAACTCCATTACGGACTCGATAAACTTTAGGCATCTCGGGATTCTCCGAAATATCTTCGAATTGATTCGCACCCGAAATAGAGGAATATATAAATGTAGAGCCGATGGTCATTATAAGTAATGACAGAAAAACCGACGTAGACCTTACCCAACGCATGAAAAATCCTTCCAGCCTTCATGGCCAATAATAAACTTATATTTAATTACATCGATGTCTCAAAAGATTAGGAAGACATTACTTATTCGTCAAACTTTATTTTGTTTTATAAATTTATTTAAATTTAGCCTACTAAGGACATTGCGCCCTCACAACTGCCGTTTTTAACCGGGTAATGTTCAGTTAAGCTTTAAAAGTGCCTCTTGGACCGCCATCACAACTGCTTTGCGCTTCTCTATTTGAAGAAGTTTTTTAAGTTTTGCCGACGACGATTTAATTTTTAATTGCTCAATCCGCCGCGCGATCGCTCGACGTATTTAATGACGATATAAGTTCCTGAATTTTTTGTTGCATGCCTCAAATCTATCAACCCTAATCCAACAAAGAAAGGCCTTTTTTTCCTGTGTAAATCACCGAAACTACAGCGGCACAATTACTTTCCTGATGACTTGATTTATATTGCCCCAGACCTAAAGAGCCCTGCCAAAATCCTTCGTTATAGTTGCCGACGACAAACATCGAAGAATTATTATTTTCACTATGGATAAAGTTCTGGAAAATCGCCAACACCCCGAGATTCCATCGATCACTTAGTTTAATCCCAGCAACAACATTTAAAGTCTTCAGGTCGTCCCCTTCAATATCACCCACGAGGTAAGACATCTCTTCATAAAATGGCTTTATCTTATTCTTAGATTTGAATTTTTCATGTTTTGCCATAATAGAGACTAAAAAACTTTTGTAACCACCCAATAATCTGGCGCGAAGAAATTCATAGGTCAGAGTTTCATTACATAAAACATCATTGCAGTTAAAATCACTGTAGTAACTAGAATTTCTCACCGAAAAGCCCGCTCCTCCTACAAGGCCCAGGATCGCCACAGGATAAAATTCCAAAGAGGCAGCACCTCGGTTAAGGACTCCTGCGGTATTGATCTCTATATTCGGTCTTAGATAGCCGTATTTCCAAAAAAGCTCTTCATCAGTAGAATTGGATTCCCACAAAGGAATCCCGTAACCGGCCTTCGCTGTTACGAGGCCTCCTAACGGATAGCTTTGTGCGCCAGCCTCCAAATTATAATCCAGGCCGATATCTTTATTCCCAGCAATAGCAATTGATGAGTTTAGAACGACAACGATTGATAAAAACAGCTTTATGAACTTCATTTTTTTAGATTAGCTGAAAATACCTTAGGCGTCTTCGCAAGACTGAATCATGTCAAAGCGCAGCTCGAATTTTAAAATTTTTATGATAAAGTGGCGCCGAAGAGAGGTGCTTGTGGATTTAAAATCGGCCTTAATAAAATTGATTGTATTACCTAGTGCCCTAGTGACGGTGGCCTGCTCTTCTCACCCTATTAAGACGGTGGATAAGGTCGATTTAAAAAAGTTCGAAGGTCCTTGGTACGTGCTTGCCGGTCGCTTCACCAGCTTTGAAAAAGAAGTTCACAACGGGATTGAAAGCTATAAATTAGATCCTGACGCCGACAATATCGATATCAGTTTTACTTACAATAAGGGCTCCTTCACCGGAGAAAAAAAATCCATCCCACAAACCGGTTGGGTCATTAACAAAGACACCAACGCCCACTGGAAAGTTCGCCCTTGGTGGCCCTTGAAGTTTGATTACCTTATCGTCGCTTTGGCCGATGATTACTCTTGGACCGCAGTTGGCGTTCCCAGCCAAAAATACTTATGGATCATGGCCAGAGACTGGAAAAACCCCGAGCCCACCATTGAAGCCGCCGTCAAAAAGTTAAATGAAATGGGCTACGACTCAAGAATCGAAGTCCGCGTGCCTCATCAGCATTAAGCAGTAGATTAAAGACCTAAGCGGTCCATTTCATCTTTTTCGTAAATAGAGTCTTCCGCCGGATACCTTAATGAGGAATCGCCTTTTTCTTTTGCGATCGCCCACAGTATACTTTCCCCAGCTGGGATATTTTTAGGGGTGCGTTTATAAACGCCATCTTTAAAGGCTTCTTCAGCATAAATAACCTTCCACCCCTTCTGCTTATACATCTTGATCAAATCATCTAAGAAAAGTGCGGTGGTCAAATTATGATGAAGCAAAACCGTATGCTTAATGTCTTTGCCTAATGTCTTCTGAGCAAGTTTAGAGTAGTAATCTGAACGATCCCACATATGCTTCAGGTAAAAGTCTCGATATTTTTCATAATCGACTTTGTCACCCTTCTTAATCTTTTCAATAAGACGCATATTTACATACCAATCAGAGGCATCAATGCTGACGTGACCATTGGTGTAGTCATTGTCTTTTAAAAAGTCTCTCATCCCGTCACGCTTTTCGACGGAGTCTCCTTCTTTAAGATAGGGAAAACGAAATATCTTTTGAAAGGTGGGGAACTGTTGCAGTTTTTTATCAGCAACTAGAATATCAGCGCTGAACTCGTGAAGTGTCTTGTCGTTGTACTTCCAGTGATTTTCAGTGTGGTTTCCAACAATATGCCCCGCAGAAGACCATGCCTTAACGGCATTTAACGCTTTTGGATCATTTAAATATTTCGTCGTCACAAATCCGATGGCTTTTATTTGATTCTTTTTCAGTACAGAAAGTATTTCTGAGTTCCTTTTTAAGGGCTCCATTCCAATGCTATTGGAAAGATTGAAATCATCTATGGTGATAGCAACTTCCGCTCCGTGAGAAATTACAGCCGTAAATATGATTAAAATGATAATGAATGTACATTTCGACACGTTAGAAACCCATCCTAGCCCTAAAAACACAAAAACCGCCCAGAAGGCGGTTGATGATGGTAGGGGGCGAGGGACTTGAACCCCCGATCCCAGTGTTATGAGCACCGTGCTTTAACCAACTAAGCTAGCCCCCCAGAACCAAACAAGACACTATCAAAAGTTGTCCGAGGGATCAAAAGATTGGACTTCGACGCTATGTGGCCCGCAGGTTTTTTCCGCAGTCATAGCAGTAATGGCCACCGGATTTACGCTGGTCGCGGTGCCGTTCTACTGTGCAGACCTTGGCACCGGTAAAAGCCGCAAACTTCTCACCGCAATTGGGACAAAATTTGACCCCGGGATTGCTTTTCCCGTGATTCATGTTGGGGCATCGTTTATTAGACATTAAAATTTATGCCTGTGAAGAATAAGACCATGAGTCGGATCGTAAGGAGAAACCCCGACGCTCACTCGGTCCCCAACTACAACCTTAATGTTGAACTTTTTCATCTTGCCGCACAGGCGCGCCTTCACGGCCACCCCATTTTCAAGAGTGATTGAATAAGTCCCACCGCCCGACAAATCAAAAACCTTTCCCTCTACGGTGACCAGATCGTCTTTTGCCATCGGAACTCCTTCTTTTAAAAACAAAAAGCCGCCCTTTAAAGACGGCTTTTGCAATCGTTAAGTATTAAAACAAATAATTTAGTAAGAATGGTGCGCTTTAAACTCCATGCTGATGGATCCAGTAGAACACAGGATGGGGGATTTAGATACCCCCAGCGTCGGAATATAGCCAAAAGAGTCGCCATATCGAACGTCGCTGGATAGAGAACAGAAGGTCTGGGGATTATTCAAAGCCTGATCCGTAAATCCTTAAATAGATTTCAAAAACTGCTTCACCGCAGGCCAGAATTTATCCATGCTGTCTAAGTTGTTGTGGTCCCCGCCTTGGATTTCCATGAAAGTCTTTGGCCCTTGATATTCGTCATAGAGCTTTTTGCCTTGAGCAAAGGGGACAATTTCATCTGCCGTTCCATGAATCACTAAGACTGGGACTTTGATAGATTTCATGCTTTCATTAGAAGCCAACTTGTAACGAACTAAAAAACCCGGAACGAACGGAAAAATATTTTTCGCCATCGCTTCAACATTATAAAATGGCGTTTCTAACACCAAACCATCAATCGTGGTTTTTGTTGCAAGACTACTTGCAATCCCCGATCCCAAAGATCTTCCGTAAATAACGACCTTTTTACCCGGGTTTAGTTTTACAGCTTCTGCAAAAACCGCATCCGCCACTTCATGCAACTGGGCTTCTGAAGTAATGTGCCCCGTGCTTTTGCCATATCCCGGGTAATCCACCATCCAAATATTCCAACCAGTTTGGTCGACAAAGTCGCTAGCAAGTTCTCCCCAACCTTCTAAAGACCCCGCGTTACCATGAAAGTACACGATCACACCCGGAGCATCCTTAGCTTCAAAGTACAGACTGTGAATATCAGATTTACCGACTTTAAGAATTTTTTCTGTGGATGGATTTTTAAAATTGAATTTGAAATCTGCCGGCAACTTATAAGGATAAAAAATCACGCGCTCTTGAAAGAAGTAAATTGCCGCGGTAGCGACAACGATAACTACTAAAAAAATGCGAAGTAACGCCCACAACCAAATCATCGCGCTTAGATATTTTTATCTGAAGCCTTAAACTCTTTTAAAGTCTCAGGCTTCACACCTTTGCTTTTTAAAGCTTCAGGATTTCTAAAGATAACGGGAGCAGAGTTAAATCCATATCGATCTACAAAGCGGACCACCGTTTTATCACCCACTTTTTCGGCAGCAGAAAAAGTCAGTTCCATATCAAAGATCGGGCGCGTTGCGGTGATGCTCATCGCTCCGTTTTCATATACCCACGTACCGTTGCCATTCCCCAAACGATCAATCTGATAATAGACTTTGCCATTTTCAAAAAGGGCAAAGCGCATATTGTAGACGTCATTGATTTGTAAAACTTTAAGTTCTGCCACGCGGCTTTCTGCCTGAGGCCAGTCGCTTGTTGGATTTACGAACTGATTATAAAATTCTGCGTCTCTTTTATTTGCGACAAGTCCGCCACCTGGAGAACATGCTTGCAAGAAAGTGAATGCCAAAGCCACCGCAATGATTTGAAAGATATTTTTCTTCATAGGTTAAGCTTAAAAAGCCCCGTGCTTGGGTCAACTACAAAAATAAAAAAGCCGACCTTTTAAGGGGTCGGCTTGATATATCGAGTTTTAAAGTCGGATATTAGTAACGACGAGATCCGCCGCCACCGAAACCGCCACCACCACGACGAGGACCACCGCCACCAGTGCGAGGTTCTTGTGGTTTAGCTTCAGATACGTTCATAGCGCGACCGCCAAGCTCGTAACCGTTCAATTTAGAGATAGCATCTAATGCCAAAGCATCAGTAGCCATTTCTACGAATCCGAAACCTTTGCTGCGACCCGTTTCGCGATCTGTGATGATGTTTGCTGAATCAACGTTACCAACTTCAGCAAATACAGAACCTAATTGTTCTGAATCAACACTGTAAGAAAGGTTACCAACGTAAAGTTTTTTTCCCATGAGAGCCTCCTATGAAAGCTTGGGGGCCATTCGCAGAAGACAAAAGGACATCTAATGAACTACGTGAACGACTTAATTTGGCGGCAATAAACCACAAAATCCGACTTTTAGATATGTACAAAGCTTTAATCCGAAAAAAGGACTTCAAATCGCATTACGTGGATTTGAGGTTAAAAAAGAGGCACGAAACACAGTAAATAATACGCTTAGCCATGCTGAGGAATAAAAAAAGGGAGCCTCATTGGCTCCCTTTTGAAGGTACTGCTTCAGCCCACGCGCCCCAGCGCTTCGGCTCTGCTGGCCCCGGGCCGACTAAGAATCAACAAACGCTTTAAGTTTGTTCGAACGTGAAGGATGACGAAGCTTACGAAGAGCTTTCGCCTCGATCTGACGGATACGTTCACGAGTGACGTTGAAGTCCTGACCCACCTCTTCCAAGGTATGATCTGATTCTTCACCGATACCGAAACGCATACGCAGAACTTTTTCTTCACGTGGAGTTAACGTCGACAACACACGGCGAGTTTGTTCTGCCAAGTTCAGGTTCACAATCGCTTCTGCAGGATTGATGACCTTTTTGTCTTCGATAAAGTCTCCTAAGTGCGAATCTTCTTCTTCACCCACTGGGGTTTCCAAAGAAATCGGCTCCTTAGCGATTTTCAAAACTTTACGAACTTTATCAACTGGCATGTCCATTTTATCTGCGATCTCTTCCGGGGTCGGCTCACGGCCAAGTTCCTGGATAAGGTAACGAGATGTACGAACAAGTTTGTTGATCGTTTCGATCATATGAACCGGGATACGGATCGTACGTGCTTGGTCGGCAATCGCGCGAGTGATCGCTTGACGGATCCACCAAGTAGCGTAAGTCGAGAACTTGTAACCACGACGGTATTCGAACTTATCAACGGCTTTCATCAAACCGATGTTACCTTCTTGGATCAAATCCAAGAATTGAAGACCGCGATTGGTGTACTTTTTCGCGATAGAAACCACGAGACGTAAGTTTGCTTCCACCAACTCAGACTTGGCTGCATCGGCTTCGCGCTCACCTTTCCAAATTGCGGTGTAAGTTTCCTTCACCCAATTGTGGTTCATCTCTGTTTCAGAATCTAAGCGACCGATACGTTTTTCAGCTTCTGTCGCTTGAAGAACGTATGATTTGAATTTTTGGTAATTCAAACCCGTGTCGCGAGTCATTTTAGTTAATTCTTTTTCATTCGCATCAATCAGCTTCAAACGCTCGGTCATTGAAACAACGTCTTTAGAGAACGTGCGTTCCACACCGTCTTTGATACGACGACGAAGAGTCGCAATACGATTCACCAAGTTTTTGAACTTGATCACGATGCGATTGATCGTCTTACGATTGAAGTTCACGGATTCAAAGTTCGCCATCAACTTGTCGTTCATTACTACCAGTTCTTTCATGGCAGCTTGACGAGCAGGGGTGTTGGTCTCTTCTTTACGCAAAGTAACGAACAACTTGCCAGCGGCAGTTTGATATTCGGTTACTTTACCGATAAGTTCGTGAATTTTATCGATGTACTCTTTTTCATCGTATTGGGTGTCTTCATCTTCAAGACCACGGAAGATCGCTTTAACTTTGATACGGCCTTCATCAAGACGCTTTCCAAGTTGGATGATCTCGTAAGTACCTAAAGGTGATAAAAGGATCGCACGAACGATTTCACGCTCCCCTTTTTCAATACGACGAGCAATCTCAACCTCTCCCTCGCGGGTCAGAAGTGATACGGAGCCCATTTTACGTAAGTAAAGGCGAACAGGGTCGTTACCCTTAACGTCTTCACTTTCAGCTTTTTCTTCTTCATCGACTTCTTCGTCTTCAGAATCCGGGCTTTCAAGGAATGTTCCTTCGCCCTCTTCCTCTTTCGAAGTTTCAGACAAGTCTGAAATTACTACACCACCACCCTCAAGGGCGTGCATGAATGTATCAAGCACAGAAGGTGCTAGAATTTCAGGAGGAAGTAGCTCGTTGATCTCTTCGATCGTCAACGCGCCCTTTTCCTTTGCAAGCTTCAGAAACCGTTGAATTTCTTCTTTAATCAACGTTTCTTGTTCTTGCAGGGAAAGCACCTTTACGGGCTCTTTCCCTTCTTTACTTGGTAGGTTCGGTTTCATCAATACCCTGCCTTTAACCTTTATTCAGAGAGATTCGGTTTCTCTGAATATTCATAATCTGTTCCAACTTTTCCGAACTTGGTTCGGTTTTTAAATCTCGTGCTAATTGCTTTGATTTCTCTTTCAAGAAATCCTGGCGAACCCGCTTAAAGCAATCTCGCAAAAGCTTCATCTCTGTCTCTTCATCAAATCCCGGATCGGTTGGCCCCGTAGGTCCCGCTTCAAATAGATATTCCGGCTGATCGACGTAAGAGACAAGGAGACTGGTCAACTTATCAAATTTATTTAGATCTTGTCTATAGACATCCAGTGCCTTTTCCAAGATCTTTTTCACTCCGGGATGAGCAATGCTTTCATCCACTTTTTCATTCACAAATTGATCAAAATTGGCACGACTTTTGAGTACCAATCCTAATAGCAGAAGCTCCGCTTTTGAGGCTCCTTTAAGCGAAATTTTGCCGTCCACTCCACTAGAAGACGCTTCTTCCGTAGGATTTTGGTTAGCCACTGGACCTGTTCCGCTGGAAGAAATTGTTCGACTCATCGCAGGCTTGTTTTGCGAATAAACAGGGCCAGATCCCTGTATCCCCACAGCCTGACGAAGCCATGGCAGGGTTACACCCATTTTTTGAGCGGCCTCAGCCAAGTAAAGGTCACGTAAACGCAAGTCCGGGATCACCACAAACAAAGGTTTAAGTTTATCTGCCAGCTTCACCTTTTCTGAGGCCTCGCCCCGGTAACTCTCCATCCATCGCGCTAATATCATGGCAAACAAGTCAGGCGCGCGTTCTAGCTCTACCTTAAGGGCGTCTGCCCCATACTTTTTCACGTAATCGTCTGGGTCCATTCCGTTAGGAAGGGTGAGCCCTTTTGGATAAAGATCGGCCGCCAGCAAGATCGGCAAGCTGCGTTCGGCGGCTTCCATCCCCGCGCTGTCTCCGTCAAAAAGCGCTACGACATTCTTGGTCATACGTTTTAGCATCTTTCCATGATCTGGCGTTAAAGCCGTTCCCATGGTGGCAACAACGTTTTTAATGCCGGATTGGTACAGTGATACCAAATCCATATAGCCTTCAACGATCAATGCCATGTCTTCGCTGCGGATATAGCGAGCTGTTTGCGACAATCCATAAAGCACACGGCCTTTAATAAACACCGGCGTTTCAGGAGAGTTTAAGTATTTAGGCTCCGTTTCTTTTTTTTCTAAATAACGGCCGCCGAACGCAATTGGTTCACCCATAGGTGAAAAGATCGGGAACATCAGGCGGTCTCTGAAAATATCAAAGTAGCCGGATTTATTTGTCCGCGCTTTAACCAACCTCGCCTCTTCAGCCAAGGGCATCGGGACTTTCTGTGCGGCCAAATGTTTTTCTAAGCCATCCCATTCCGCAATTGCGTAACCAATTCCAAAAAGCTCAATGACTTCTTGAGAAAGTCCGCGACTGGCAATGTATTTTTTAACAGGATGATCATACGGAACACGTTTAAGTTGCTCTGAAAAGTAATTAGCTGCGAGCTTATTTACTTTTAACAACGACTTCTTTTTTTCCGCCGCTTGATCGACTTGTTGGTTGTCTTGCGCTTCGGGTGCTGGCATCGGGATGCTGGCTCTTCCCGCAAGATATTCCACCGCTTCCGGAAAGCTCATGCCCTGATAGTCGCGCAAGAACGAAAACATGTTTCCGGACTTATGACAGCCAAAGCAGTGGTAAACTTGCTTGGTCTCAGATACCGAAAACGACGCCGTTTTTTCGGCATGATCCGGAAATGGACAACGGCCCATAAGGCCGCTGCCACTTGGTTTTAACTGAGTGTATTGAGAGATGATGTCGACGATGTTATTCGCTTCAGAAACTCTCTCAATAAAATCTTGAGAAAAACGCATCAGACTCCAATAGGTACCAGGTTCTATTCGTAAAATTTCGGTACCTGGTAATGTTCCGAAATTTTACAGAAAGAAGCAGGTACCTTAAGCAAGTTTAGATTTAATAACTTCGCTGACGATTTTGTTGTCGGCAGTGCCACCAGAACGAGCGATCACTTCTTTCATGACCGGGCCCATGTCTTTCACGGTTTTAGCACCAACAGACGCAATAACTTCTGTCACCAGAGCTTCGATTTGCTCGTGGCTCATCTGTGCCGGCAAGTACACTTCAAGAATTTTTAATTCAGAAGTTTCTTGATCAACTAGATCTTGGCGACCCGCTTGTTGGAATTGGTCGATAGATTCTTTACGTTGTTTAACGAGTTTTTTGATGACGCCCATGATTTCATCGGCCGTGATCGGATTAGGACGCATATCGATTTCACGGTTTTTGATGGCCGCTTGGAGCATGCGTAAAGCTCCCAGTTTCACTGAATCTTTTGCAAGCATGGCTGCTTTGATATCTGCAGTGACTTTATCTCTGACTTCCACGAAGGACCTCCATAGTTCAAATAGAACGAAGGCGACCTAAAAAGGTCGCCTCCAGATTTAACCAATAACCTTTTTAAAAGGAAACTAGTCGTTCCAACCTTTTCTGGATTTTTTTACTGCACGTTTACGAGCAGCAATTGACTTCTTTTTAAGTCTTACAGAAGGCTTTTCAAAGTGTTCACGTTTTTTTACTTCAGAAAGAATACCTGCTTTTTCGCAAGATTTTTTAAATTTTCTGAACGCAGATTCGAAAGACTCTCCGTCTTTGATTCTAACCATTGCCACGACAAATCACCTGCCTTCCCATGTGGAATAAGAGGGACAGTGTATAACAAAGCGGCACAGAAGGGGCAAGTACCGTGGTCGTGACGCATAAAGTTATTGCAAGACCCCCAAACCGCCGTCCTGCGATGGACCTTTTTCAGTCACCCTAACTAGTTTATGATCAGGGCCAGCTACTTAGAAGGAGCTCACCCCCTATGATGGAATTACTATCAAATCCGCAGATCTGGATCGCCTTTGCCACTTTATTTGCTTTAGAGCTGGTGTTAGGGATCGACAACGTTATTTTCATCTCGATTCTGGCGAGCAAGCTCCCAAAAGATCAGCAACAAAAGGCCCGCATGATGGGTTTGGGCTTGGCCGTCATTACTCGTATTATCCTTCTTTTCTCTCTCTCTTGGATCATCGGCTTGACCGAACCTTTGTTTGCCGTGATGGGACATGAGATCTCGGGCCGTGACCTGATCCTGGTATTGGGAGGCTTATTCTTAATCGGTAAAAGTACGGCCGAAATCCATCACAAACTTGAAGGGGTTGAAGGCAGCCAATCAACCGGCGTCGCGCATTCTTTTGGTGCGGTGATTTTACAGATTCTTCTTTTAGATATCGTCTTTTCTTTGGACTCCGTAATCACCGCTGTCGGAATGGTCAAAGAACTCTCAGTGATGGTCGCCGCCGTCATTGCTTCTACGATCGTGATGATCGTTTCAGCGAAATCTATCAGTGATTTCGTGGAGTCTCATCCATCATTAAAAGTTCTAGCGTTAAGCTTCCTATTGATGATCGGTTTTACCTTGATCGTCGAAGGCTTCGAGTTCCATATACCGAAAGGATACGTGTACTTTGCCATGGCGTTCTCTTTGATTGTTGAGATGCTTAACATTCGTATGCGCAAGAAGACGGCGAAACCAAATCCCGTCAAACTTCACGAACGCGTTTCTGAGTAATGTTAGGCCCAGAGAAAGACACCTATTGGATGAAAGCCGCTCTTCGTTTAGCACGGAAAGCGGCGGTCTTAGGCGAAGTTCCTATCGCCGCGATTGTCGTTGATGATGAAGGTGTTGTGTCTTATGCGATTAACACCCGCGAACGACAAAATACCCCCTTAGGCCACGCCGAACTTTTTGCGCTTCATAAAGCTTCGCAAAAAAAAGGGAGCTGGCGTTTAAATAACTGCACCTTGTATGTCACCTTAGAACCTTGCGTGATGTGTGCGGGCGCCATTCAACAGTCCCGCGTGGCAAGAGTGGTCTATGGCGCCAAAGACCCCAAGGGGGGGGCCGTTGAAAGTCTTTATTCCGTATTAAAAGATCCACGCTTAAATCACACCGTCGAAGTTTCAAGTGGGATTTTAGAAGACGAATGTCAGAAGCTGATATCGGGTTTTTTTCAAGATAAACGCGACGAAAAAAAATTCGAAAAAGCGCAAAAAATTTATCGCGAAAGAACTTCCGTAATCGTCGTTCACAAGAACACAATCCTAGGTTTTCATGCAATTGATCCGACGTCACAAGTGCCGTATTTCTTTTTACCTGGCGGGGGCCTCGAAGAGGGTGAAAGCCCTGTCGCGGCGGCGGAACGTGAGTGCTTAGAAGAAACCGGCTATCGCGTGAAAGTTCTGCCCGAAACCGCTTTTGAACGAAAGTACGATTTTTTCTGGAATGGTGAAAGCTATGCCTGCCGTACCGTATTTTACGTAGCAGAATTGGTGGAACCTTGGACGGAGCCCAAGCCTGTGAACGATACAAACTATCACAAAGGGGTTGAGTGGATTCAAGCCTCTAAAGTGAGGGAGATTTTCGGATATCAAAAAGACATCCTGTGGGCCGTGCAAAAATTGCTTAAAACCGCTCAGAAGAGATCGACCTTGCGCTAATCTGGTGGGGCTGTTACAACTTGCCCCCTCATGAGTACTACTAAATTTACCGACCTACCTTTGATTGCCCCTCTTCAATTTGCATTAAAAGAAGCAGGATACGAAACGCCAACACCGATTCAATTGGCGGCGATTCCTCCGTTACTTGAGGGCAAGGACCTTTTAGGTATCGCCCAAACCGGAACTGGTAAAACCGCAGCCTTTTCTTTACCAATCTTGCAAAATCTTTCGCGCTATCAATCTCGCCCAGAGCCTAAAGCTCCGCGCACTTTGATTTTAACCCCCACACGTGAGTTGGCGATTCAGATTTTCGATAATCTAAAAATTTACGGCGCTAATTTGAAATTAAAATTCGCAGTCATTTATGGTGGCGTTGGACAAGGGGCCCAAGTCACGGCTTTGCGTGAAGGGGTGGATGTTTTAGTCGCAACACCGGGTCGCTTATTAGATCTTCAGCAGCAAAAACATTTGAAATTAGATCGCGTTGATATTTTCGTTTTAGACGAAGCCGATCGTATGCTGGACATGGGCTTCATGCAGGATATTAAAAAAATTCTGCCTTTAATGCCAAAAAAACGTCACAACTTGTTTTTCTCAGCCACCATGCCGCCAGAAATTCAAAAATTGGCAGAGACTATTTTGATCCGCCCCCACAAAGTCGAAGTCACACCTGTTTCTTCAACGGCGGAAAAAGTGGAACAGAAAGTCATGTACGTCGAAAAGAAAGACAAACTTGATTTGCTAGTTCATCTTTTAAAAGACAACAACCTTTATAAAGTTTTAGTTTTCGTCGCGATGAAACACGGAGCAAACCGGGTGGTTGAAAAATTAGAAAAAAACCGCATCACGGCCGCTGCCATTCACGGTGATAAATCACAAAATGCACGCCAACGTGCTTTAGAAGATTTCCGCAATGAAAAAGTACGCGTACTTGTGGCGACAGATATCGCGGCTCGCGGTATTGATATTGACGGCATCACGCACGTGATTAATTTTGAAATGCCGCATATCCCAGAAAATTACGTTCATCGTATTGGTCGTACCGCGCGTAACGGTGCTGAAGGAAAAGCGATTTCTTTTGCAACGGCCGAAGAGCGCTCCTTTATGATGGCGATTGAAAAGACCACCCGCCAACCGGTGGAAGTGATCAAAGATCATCCGTACCATTCAGTTGCGATTGAACAAGCCGAAGTATTAAGCCCAGGAAAAGCCAAAGCTTTGCTTGAAGCTCAACGCATGCAAAATCGCTCTCGCAACGGTGGACGCCGTGGAGGCGGTGGTGGCCAAGGCGGTGCCCCTAAGCGGGATTACGCAAATGCCACAGGCGGCCCGGGATCTAATCGTCGCGGCAAAGGTGGCGGTGGTGGTAAGCACAAAGCCGGCCATGGCGGCGGCAATAAGGGCGGCGGAAAAAGGTAGTCGTTAATTTAAGCTTACGGATTAAGAGGCGGTTCCTGGATAGGGGTCGCCTCTTTTGCTTTCTTGCAGGCCTTTAAGAAGGCTTTCATCAGCGGTTCTGCGGATAAGAACCTTTCTTCTTCATCAGCATGAAATTCCGGATGCCATTGCACACCAAAATAGAAATCTTCTTCGGTGCTGCTAAAAGCTTCCACCAAACCGTCATCGGAAACCGCCTCAATTTGCAAGCCGGTTCCTAATTTATTTACACCTTGGTGATGAATCGAAACGATTTCGCCGAACTTGCGTTCGTACATTTTATCCATCATGCCGCCATTAACAACCTTCACCGCGTGGGTAAAAGCATCATAGCTGTCCGAACGATGCGCGACACCGTGTTCATGCTGGGTCGGCAGATCTTGAAACAAGGTTCCGCCCTTAAAAACATTCATTAACTGAAAACCACGGCAGATCCCTAAGACGGGTTTCTTTTTTTGCACGAAAGCTTTTAAAAGTTTTAATTCGTAACGATCACGGATGGGATCCGTGCGATGATCTTTCATCACTTCAATAGGTTCTTCACCATAAGTGGTGGGGGAAATATCCACGCCCCCTTGCAAGACTAAACCATCCAGCACGTCAGCGTACTGATGAACATCGAGATCCTTTTTTTCTAATCTTGAATGCATCTCTAAAGAAGGAACCATAAAGATCAGGCCACCCCGTTTTGTTACTAGATGTGCCAAGCTGTCCTCAAGGTATTGAACTGTTTTCTTTTTGATTTCAAAACCTTCGGGAGGATCATATAAGATCCTGGCGGAGATCCCGATCAAAAGCGGTCTTTCCGAATCCATATGATTAGTATGAACCTGGTTTATAAGGCTGTCGATAAGATTTAAGGAATTTGACCGCAGACATTATCAAAAAACAAAGGCTCGATTTCTCGAGCCTTTTTCTTATTTATTCTTGGGATTCTAAGCGGTAACCCAGCGAAGGCACGGCGACGATACGGCCGTGGAACTTTTGAATTTTGCGCTTTAGATAGTTGATTTGAGAATCAACGTTGCGTGAGGTGACTTCGGTGTCGCCCCAGATTTCAGTCAAACACTTTTCGCGTGTGACCAAGTTGTTTTTCGCTGCCACTAGCAATTTCAAGATATCAAATTGTTTTGGCGTTAAGTTCACTTCCTCGCCATCCACGAAAACTTGGCGAGATAGCAAATTCATCTTTAAGTTCGCCGCGGAAATTTCGGAAGTAACTTCCGGTTCTTTATCAGAAAGGCGGGCCTTAATTCGAAGGATCAGTTCTTTTACGTGAAAAGGTTTCGAAATAAAGTCATCCGCACCCGTTTCAAAAGCTTTGATTCTTTCGTCGATTGTAGCCGCGCCAGAAACAAAGATGATGGGGGTGTTTTTCGTTGTTTCACTTTCGCGAACCATACGACAAACATCGACACCCATCACGCCGGGCATTTTATAATCTAATAAAATTAGATCCGGACGAGTTTGGTTGATTAAGTTTAAAGCGGATTGGCTATCAGAAGTATAAGAACAGTCGTACGTCGAGCTTAAGATTTCAGCCAAAAGCTTACAACTTTCTTCGTAGTCATCAACGATAACGATCTTTTTAGCTGCCAAGGCCGCACCTCGCATAATAGGTTGGGGCGTAGTAAACATATTCATATTTTTGAGCTTCACTTGAAGATCTTGAAAATACAAGCGTCAAATAGTCCAGTTTTACATCCCCTTGAACTTGATGCGTTTGGACTCTAAAAGTTTCTTCAATTGGTCTCTTTTGTCGCCCTGTATCTCAATTGTACCACCTTTTTCGCCAATGAGGTGAGTTCCCCCTACGCCGCATTTAGCCTTTAATTCCTTGGCCAAGGCTTTGAGATACTCTTCATTACGGGGAAATCCGTCCATGACCGTGACCGTTTTCCCGCCTCTGCCGCCCTTTTCGAGGCGAAATACTACGGTAAACTGGCCTTCTTGGACAGTTTCGTTAGTCACGACTTTCGAATCCTTTTCGGATTCGATTTTATCTTTTGGATCGGTACTGAAAACTAAACGCACATTGCTCATGATTCTTTGGTCTCAGCAGTGGCTGGATTCGCGCTAGGACCTTCTCCCAACTTATGTTGGGTATACTCTTTTCCGTCGAATCTAAAAAGCTGCGGAGCTTCATCCATGACTGTTGCGATATTTACCGGTCGTTTCCACATCTTGAAAACGTTTTTAAGCGTTTCGCTCATGAAATCCGGCTGCATATCAATACCTTCATGCAGATGAGTTAAAAGCAATTCCCCACGATTTTCGAAATTGGCATCTTCAATGCGAATGATCGGCTGACCAAAGTTCGTCATATGAAATAACAGCTGTGCCTTGATCGCTTTAAAGTCTTTCGTGTCGACTTCAAATTTTTGAGTTTTCTTATTAAAACGATAGACAAACAGCTTATTGCGAACGCAAAAATCTTCCGTCAGGAATTGGTCAATGAAAGTCACATCATTACAAACTTTGCGAACTTCAAAGATTTTTTCGCGACCCAAGCGTAAGTCTTTATTCCAATGCTTACGTTCGTTCACGTCGTCGCATTCTTCCCATTCGCGGCCAAATTGGCCTTTATTCCAACGCTCTTCAATATCGCGGAAAAGCTCAATACCCACTTTATAAGGGTTGTAACCGTTTGGCGCCATGGCCATCGTACCGCTGTGATGATCGGCAAAATCAATGATCTCTGAGTCATTCAGGATTTTGGTCGTCATCAGTTTTGAATGCCAGTAAGAAGCCCAACCTTCATTCATGGTTTTCGTCATTCCTTGCGGAGAAAAATAGTAAGCTTCATCGCGAATGATCGAAAGCACATCCTGCTGCCAGTCAGTTAACGGCGCATGATGAATAAAGAAATTTAAAACGTCTTTTTGCGGTTCTGCCGGGAAGCGCGCGGCTTTGGCCATGGCTTCTTGTTCGGCCTTTTCACGTTGTTCGGCTACGAACGAAGGGGGGTTGATATAGTCACGCATGTAAGAACGATCCACACGCAGAAGATAGTTTTCCTGGTTGCGGGCGGGCTCGGGGGACTTAGTCACAGACTTTTCCACATAGGGGCTGTAACGATCAATCAAGTTTTCTAAGCTTAAGCAGACGTCGATAAAGTTCTCCACCGTGTCTTGCCCATAACGATCCATGTAACGACGAATGCGGGTTGCATGATTCGCCATTTGATCCATCATTTTACGATTGGTTTTTGAAAACCAGATATTGTTCTTAAAGAAATCGCAGTGACCATAGACGTGCGCCATGACCAGCTTTTGATCCATCATCGCGTTTCCCTCCATCAGGTACGCGTAACAAGGATCCGTGTTAATCACCATTTCATATATCTTTGAAAGACCGTATTCATAGGATTTAGAAAGATGTTCATACTCCATCCCGAATTTCCAATGTGGATATCTTACGGGAAAACCCCCATAAGCGGCAAATTGGCTGATTTGATCATAAGTAATAAGTTCGAAAATTGTTTCAAAACAATCAAGCCCCGCGTCTTTGGCAATCTGGCAGATTCTTTTGCGTTCGGCTTCTAATTCCGGAGTTAAATTAGCCATGTGGTCCCCACCCTGAACGGCCTAGCGGCCTTTACCTAGGAAATCTTTGATAGAATCTAGGATCTTATCCCGATTTTCGATTTGGCTAAGAGTGAGTCTTTCGTCTTCACCAAATTCTTTTTGCAGATCTTTTAAAAACTGACCGCTTCCGTATTTACTTTCCACCTGCCCGTAACCAAAGACGTTGCAGTTTGGAAGGAAGAAGTCTTGAAGAAGCTTCATGCACAGTTTCGTATCTTCGCCTGACCAGTTGTCGCCGTCACTAAAGTGAAACGGATAAATATTCCATTCATTCACCGGGTAATCTTGCAGGATGATTTCTTGGCAAAGCTTATAAGCCGAACTAATCAAGGTTCCACCGGATTCACTGGTGCGAAAGAAGGTGTCTTCATCGACCTCTTTAGCCGCGGCATCGTGGATAATGAATCTGGTTTCTAAGCCTTTATAATGTTTTTTTAGCCACGTGTTGATCCAGAAGCTTTCAAGGCGAACAATTTCTTTTTGTTCATCACCCATACTGCCGGACACGTCCATCATGTAAATCACCACGGCCTGAGTTTGAGGCTGCTGGACTTTTTTGAAGGACTTATACTGCATATCGCGGCGTATGGGTAAAACCATGGGTTCTTCGGAGTTATAAGTTCCCGAACCCACCATGCGCTTTAAAGCTCTTTTATATGAAGATTTAAAATGACGAAGACCTTCTGGCCCCACCGGCGCAAGGCCTGTGAATTTAGTCTTCATCGAATCAATGTTTTTAGCCCCTTTAGGCTGAATGCGCGGAAGCTCTAATTTTTCACCCAAGATATCGGCAAGTTCATCCATCGACATTTCAACTTCGACCATGTGCTCACCCGGTGCTTCGCCGGCTTGGCCTTGTCCGCCTTCACCTGGATCACCTACATCTTGACCGGGCTGACCTTCACCTTGTCCCACGCCCCCTTGTTGCTTGGGTCCATAGCGAAAGTTCGGGATATCAATACGTGGCAACGGAATCTTCACGAATTCGTTTTCACGCTTCCCGATCATTTCGCCTTGAGAGACGTATTTGCGAAGGTCTTCTTTGACCTTCCCTTTTACGATCTCTCTAAATCTGTTTTGGTCTTCCCGTATCGCCATAGTTATTTACTACTTATTTTTTACGTCCCCGCGAGCAAAAATACTTGCCACATAGTGAAGTACATCCGTCGCTGAGATTTCGTCATAACCAAAGTCTTTGATCAAACGAGTTTTTACGATATCGATCTTTTCTTGAGTGTCTTTATCCGCCACGTTCGAAACTAATGTCGTAAGCTTGATACTGTCTTTTTGATCTTCAAACAGTTTCAACTCAATCGCCTTATGAAGTCTTTCATTCATTTTGTAATTGAACTTGCGACCTTCCAGCGCCAACGCCCCGATGTAGTTCATGATCTCACGACGGAAGTCGTCTTTACGAGATTCAGGAATTTCAATCTTTTCTTCGATCGAACGCATTAAACGCTCATCGGGTTCTTCATCATTTCCGGTGAACTGATTACGAACTCTTTCACGTTGGGTATAGGCTTTGACGTTATCGATATAATTACCCGTCAACCTTTGCATCGCACTTTCATCGGCACTGATCGCGCGTTGCACTTCGCCTTTGATAATCTCTTCGTATTCCTGCATGACGACGCCAAGCAGTTCTTTGTATTCGGCTTTCAACTCATCGTTTGAAATGAGCGAGTGATTTTTTAACCCCGACTCAAGCTCTTTCAATACCATGAATGGGTTGACCGAGCCCTTGTTGGACTGTTGCGCGGTCACGAGCGCATTAGAAAGCTTATCTTGGATATAACGAGCCGAAATACCTTCTAAACCTTCGCGCTGAGTTTCTTTACGAAGCTCACGCACGTTGTCTTCGGTATAGTTTGGCAAGGTTTTACCGTTATACAGTTTTAGTTTTTGCAAACGAGTTAGGTTTGCTTTTTTTGGCTTTTCTAAACGAGTTAAAATCGCCCACATCGCCGCCATCTCAACCGTGTGCGGAGCGATACTGATACCACGCACTTTGTTGGAATTAAAATCACGTTTGTAAATATTGATTTCATCTCTCCAACGAGTGATGTAAGGCACGTCGATTTTCACGGTACGGTCGCGAAGAGCTTCCATGAACTCATTGTCTTGCAAACGACGGTACTCCGGCTCATTCGTGTGACCGATGATGACTTCATCGATGTGCGTTTGCGCGAACTTTTTAGGTTTCACGCGGTGTTCCTGAGAAGCCCCTAAAAGATCGTACAAGAATGCCACGTCAAGCTTTAGAACCTCAACGAACTCAATCAAACCACGGTTGGCGACGTTAAATTCACCGTCAAAGTTAAATGCGCGAGGATCGGAGTCTGAACCATATTCCGCGATCTTACGGTAATTGATATCCCCCGTAAGCTCAGTACTATCCTGATTCTTTTCATCTTTTGGTTGGAATGTTCCAATCCCGACGCGATCAGCTTCAGAAATGAAAAATCTTTTCACACGCACGTGGGAAAGAACTTTCATCAAGTCACCATCATATCGTTCCATCAATGCTTTGAAAATAAAGCGTGATGGAGGACTTAGTTCACCGTCAAGCTGAACACGGTAAGAACCTTCTTGGCCTTTATTAATAGCATCAAAAATTTGCGGGCGAAGTTCTTCAGGGATAAGCAACAAAGGTTCTTCATTCATCGGCGAAGGAAAAACTTTTGTTTCTTTACCAAGAAGTCCACCCAATTCTTGTTTTTCATCGATCCATTCAAACGTGTAAAGGGCACCCGATTTAGAGTGTGAGTAGCGCTCTAAGCCTTTTTTTAGCATGCGGCAGATAGTAGATTTCGCACTGCCTACCGGACCGTGAAGTAAGATGACACGTTTTTCTGTTCCGTATCCTAAAGCCGCGGCTTTAAGTACGTTCACCAATTTATTCAACTGCACATCAAGACCGAAAACCGCGTCTTTACCGTTATTGTGAACGTCATCAAAGAATTTAAAGCGTGTGACTTCTTTTTTGAAATCAATGTATTGCTCGGTGCCTTCCTCAATGATCATGTCATACATGCGTTGGTAGGCGTTTCTGGTGATTTTTGGATTTTGCTTCACTAAATCGAGGTATTCCTCGAATGTGCCGCTCCAGTGTTCTTTGGCCTGGACACTTGTGTTCTGCCAGTTGGTTACCAATGAATGAAGATCAATCTTAGAGGCCATAAAACTCTCCCCTGGTGTTTGGTGACACACACCTTCTATATAGATGATGCCTCAAACCTAGACGGTTAACGAGTTTTTTAATTTATTTGTATTGCTTTGAACCCCGAGGGCTGTCTCAAAGTGAATAAGTCATCCTTGAACTGGACTTCAGTCTGGGGCACCCCAAAATGCCACTGCATTTCGAATTGGGGACCCGTTAAAACGACTTTCTTCTTACCTTCTTTGCGATCACTCCAAACAGCTTTCATCTGGCGTTGAATATTCTCACATTCGGTTAAAAATCCATCGGCTCCTAAGGTGCATTTCCATCCTGGGCCCCGAATAGGTTCATCAAAAGCGATATTGGCCAAATTCATTGGATGCAATGGCAAGTCAATGATACGGCGGAAAGCGCGATCCGAATTCTTTCCATAAAAGAAAGTTTTTTGGGGATAAATGGCATAAGAGATATCTGAAGGACTCATCACCAAGCTTGCCACCTGATAACCTAAGAGAGCCGATATTTCAAAACGGGCTCTTTCGTTTTTAATGGCATAGATATCAATAGTGAGTGACTGGTTTTTATTTTCTTTAAGATTTTTAATCATCGCCTTGGTTTCCCACTGCGCTTTTTGAAACGCTCCTTCTTTCACGGTTTTTGTAGCACACCCCGAAAGAAAAGCCGTTAATAGAAAGAAACCTAATGCGAGAAAGTAATTGATCCCTGATTTCATTCGCTTAGCATATTGAAATGCATTATTTTAAACAAGCATTGAATCTAGTAAAAGTGACGTTAAAGAACAGTTTAATGTTCGGTTTCGTCACTATGCTCTTTATCTTTTTGGCCCGCGCCACGCCCGGCGTTGGGGCCATCGTGGTTTCTTTAGTGCTTTTAATCTTTCAAGAGATGGCTGTACGCCTGATTATCGAAAAAAAGAAGCCACGGCAAATCAGCTTTGAAAGCAAAGAATTGATATCCTATTTAATTATCGCTGTGGCTTTATTCCCCACAAGTGCCCTGTTTGGATCAGCGGTGGGATTATTAGAAAGCCCACAAGGTCTTTTGATGACTGTGCCTTTTTCTATCCTACTGATGATCGTGGCGACTTACTTCTTTTTGGTCTTAAGCCAATCTTTGAAATGGCATATTGAAACACAAAGCAGCATCGCTAAATCCATTGATATCTGGGGCTTGGCTTCAGTTAAAAATTTTAAGGACTATTTGGGCGTCAGCTTTTATGCCGCCTTGTTGATCTTTGTTTCTGCAATGACAAAAGGAGCGGGGCTTATCGCCGCACTCCCTTTAATATTCTTTGCCAATCATTATTTATATCAGGAAAAACGTTCGCAGATTACTGAGCGTGCTCCGCAATAGGTTTATCCGTTGGTTTTTCAACCGAAGCAGGCATACGTGGCGATGAAAGCTCTTGTTTTTCAATCGCAGTGATTTTGTTACGGATTTCTTGCACTTTACGTTTATCCGTTTCTAAATCCGCAGCCTTACGGTACATGTTCTTCGCTTTATCCACCATCGACTGCTTATAGTAAGCATCACCTAAGTGTTCAGCAATCACACTCACCGTGCCTTGATACTTGTGAGCCGCTTCTAAGACTTTCACCGCTTCGCTGTATTTGCTTTGCTTATAAAGAACCCACCCCAAAGTATCTAAAACATAACCATCTTGCGGCTCTAGTTCTGAAGCCTTGCGCGCTAATTTTTCAGCCTCAGGAAGCTGCGTTCCCATTTCTGCCCAAGTAAATGCAAGATAATTCATGCCTTGAACGTGATTTGGATCGATCTCTAAAACTTTTTTCATTTCGCTTACAACCAATGACTTATTACCCAAACGATCCTGGATCGTGCCATAATAAAATCTAAGTTGCGCATTTTCTGGAAACTTCACCAAGCCTTGCTCTAATACCGCAGACGCCGTTTTATAGTCTGACTTTTCATCTAACAATGAAGCGTACATTGCATAAATTTGTGGTTGGTCTTGACGGTTTTTCAAGCCTTCCGCCGCAGTCTGAACTGCTTCATCAAGTTTACCCATGCCCTTTAGAATATAAGCCGTATGCACTACCGCTTCACCGTAATAAGTGCTTGAAGCTGGTACCTTTTTATATTCACGAACGGCAAGTTCGTTTTTATGAGTCTCTTCATAAACAGCCGCCAAATAGAATCTGACTTTGTCTGAATCTGGAGCCTCTTTAAGAACTTCTTGTAATTTTTCAGCCGCTTGATCAAAACGTTTTTGGTCAATTAAGATCAAAGCCATTTTCATTCTAACATTTAGTGGCTCATCAGAATCCCGTTCAATTATCTCCAACTGATCATAAGCTTTTTCGTAATCGCCTTGCTCAATATAAGTTTGCGCCAAGATTTCTGCGACTCGAGAGTTCGGCGTATTTTCTTTTTGGTATTCACGGTACATCGCCAAAGCTTTTTCTTCTTTTTTGTCTTTCGTGTACATCGCACCCAATGAAAGAAGTGAATCTACGAATTCAGGCTTGATGCTTAAAGACTTTTTAAATGCCTCTTCCGCACCTTTTTGATATTTAGCCTCTGGCTGTTCCATGCGTACACGGCCGATGTAATACCAAGCCAAGTGTGGAGTCGTGTAATCTGGATTCTTTGCCAAAGATTCAAAATATTTTACGGCTTTGTCTGGTTGTTTCTGTTCAGAGTACAGCGCACCAATGTAAAGCGGCGCTTCCGTGTTTTTGGGCTCAAGCTTCATCACGGTGTTGTATTGATCCATCGCCTTTGGATAAAGCTTCATCGAAGAATACAAGCCCCCCAACAACAAATGCGCATCCACGTTTTTTGGATCTTTCTTTGCGGCCTCTTCACCTTGAGTCAAAGATTCTGACAAAAGACCTTGCTTAAGGTATTCCGCCGCCAAACGCATATGCACTGCGGGAGATTCTTGATCGTAGATCAATGTGTTTTTGAAAGCCTCGAGTGCTTTTGCTGAATTGCCTTCGAGTGAATAAGCCTCACCCATCGCGAAGTAATAATCAGCTTGAGTTCTCATGTAGAGAGGATCAATCGTCGTCGTGTTGTCCGGACCAGAGGCAACAGACTGAGGAGCAAAAGACGCAGGAGCTCTGTTTCTATCGTTGAAGGAAGACTCGTAATACGGCGCTTTATCAGTTTCATTCGACGTGAACGTCGCACATGCCGTGAGTGTTACGAGAAAGGGAAGGAATATTGCGGCCCTAGTGTATGGAAACATTAGATCTCCTTGGTCACTAGGCTGATCGGCAAATTTTGAGACTTTCATGAGGCACCAGGACCTCATCACGACCTAAATCGGTGCTTAATTGTGTGTCATACTGAGAAGGACTCCTATGTCGTCCCCTGCATAGCTTGGTTGACCAGCGATGACCGCCTCTTCATTGTCCAAATCCGCTGTTTCCGCCTTTTGATTGGGTCCTGTAGACCAAACAAGAATTCGTACATTGCCCGATTTATCTGCCGACAAAATGCGATAACGGAAGGGAGCTCCCCAGGGGTCCGTTCCCATGGTTCCTGTGCTGCGCAAGTCGGCGGGAAAGGCGCTGTCAGACGAAGAGATAGAGGCTGGAACGCGGGATTTCTTGTCATCAGGCAGTGAAGACTTGGACGCTTCGCGGTAAATTTGTACAACTTGGTAGCCAACGATCTCTGCTTTCTGCAGTGCGACTTCGACCCGAGAATCCTGAAATTGGCGGTTCCAGGGTGTGGCCACAATGGCCAAAGAAAGACCCACCAGCCCCATTATTAGGAGCATTCCTGAAGACCTAACCTCTTGAATTTGTTCATTTTTCATTAAATTTTTCCCGCGCCTTCGCCGTCTCTCCTAGACCTTTCGGCGGGCTTTGAAAAAAACTTTAGACAAAGGTCTGTGAATTCTTTTACCGAGCGGTTTTTGAGACGAAACAGTATCTAAGAATTTCTTTTCTTTTGGTCTGAGGACCCCTTGACAAGGGGTGGCGGGGGGGATAGGTTGCGCCCATCTAAGGGGACGGTGAATCAAAACACACACTATCTTCTTAAGATTTTGGGGAAATTTCAAATTGGGAGGCACTTTTGATCAACCAAAACGAAACAATGACATCTAAGCCAAATTCTAAAGTTAAAATCATCAAGCGCTATCAGAACCGCAAACTTTACGACACACAACAAAGCTGCTATGTGACTTTAGATGATATCGCTAAAATGATCCGCACTAACGAAGAAGTGATGGTCATCGACAATAAATCTAAAAACGACATCACTGCGGCTACTTTGACGCAAATCATCTTCGAAGCTGAAAAGAAAGCATCTCAATACGCTCCTCTTTTCACCCTTCGCGAAATCATCCAAAACGGCAACGGCAGCATCTCGGGCTACCTTGCTAAACTTGGTGCTTTCCCTCAGGATTACATGACTAAACAACAAGTAAACACAGTTGTTGAAAATGCTTCTGCGGACAGCTCTAAACAAAACCTTGAAAACCGTGTTGCTTCTGCTGCTACTCGTTACAGCACAGACACTACTGCTAAAGTAGCTGCTGAAAAAGCAACTGTACTTCCAGGTCTTCAACAAGACGACGAAACTCCAAACCTTCCTGGTATTGCTCTTAACTTGAACAACTAGTTCTTGGTTTAAAAGTTTGTCTTAAAAAGGCTCGGTTCACCCCGGGCCTTTTTTATTTTGTGCTTTTTATTTTACAGAGCGCCAAACGGCGAATTTCTTTTGACCAGCTTTGATTTCGATTTCGCGGTCTGCCAGATTTTCGCCCGTGGCGCTCAGTCCATGAGTTAAACCTTCCAGACGGAATTTATATTTTCCCGGCGGGAGCTGAATGCGGATGGTTTGAATTGTTTGCGGTAAGAAAGACCACTGCCGAACATCGGCGCGATCGGCGATATTCATCGCGACCCATGCTAACGCACCTAAGGCCTCATTTTTTTGTCGAACTTGATCCGATAAAACAGCTTTTGTCGCCAGACCCGCAACCCGCTTGGCTAATAAAATGCCTTGGTCGTCCCTTAACGTGGCAATAGCGGCTTCCTGCACATCGTACACTTTTTGACTGACTAAAACTTTATTGGAATCAGAAATCACTAAGCGCGCTTTTTGAGTTTCACTGAAGACCGGCCGGAGTACCGGAAAGCGATATTCGTTATTGGATGCCTGTTTGCGCGGTCCCCATCCTTGTTGAAAAAGAATAACCAGCTCTCCTTTGCGGCGGTCATACCAAGAGTCCTCTTCTTGAACTTCTGGAAACTTCTTTTTCCAATCTTTGTAGGTATCCATTCGTCGCGCTAATTTTGCCGAACGAATGAGGTCTTCGCCAAGAGTCGAAATTGAAGGATCGATTTTATAGGTTTCCGCATAGGCGATGTAAGCATCGTCATAACTACGATTGGCTTCCCAAATCATGGCGGATAAGTATTTACTGAAAGAGTTTAACTCGAAATTTTGTTTTTCATCCGCACGGTATTTCAAGTACTTTTCATTGATACGGCGAGCTTCAACCAAAGCATCATCCAGTTGGCCGATCTCTAAAAAATTCATCGCAAGATATGCGTTGATAAAGATCTTTTCAAAAGTGTCGCCTTTGTACTGAACCATTTCTTCGTTCAAAGCGAGTGACCCCGCGATACGCGAAATGGATTGATAGTCCACCTGATCAGCAAGTCTATCTGCTTTTAAAAAGGCTTTATTACTTTCTTTGATATCGCCCGCGATCTGCAGGGCTGTCGCATAGTCTAATAAATAAACTAACTGATCGCCGTCTTCTTTTTCTGCCAGGGGCTTTAACTCTTTAACGGCTTTATCCGGATTCCCTGTTTCAATGGCGGTGCGAGCCGTTTCGACCTTGCTCTGATAGGTCGCACAACCCAAAAGACCGCTCACAAAAAAAAGACCCACGACCAGCGTGAGTCTTTGCAGATTAAAAATCATGAATTACAGACCGATAGATTTCTTTTTGAACGTCTTACGGATTTGCTTTTGGTTCGTCCATTGAATCATGCTGGTTTTAAGGTTCGTCAGATTCAAAGTCAGTTTATAGTACACTGACTTATCTTTGCCGACTTCTTGCACGATAGAATCAAGACGACCGTTGATGATGAAATCCGCACCAATTTGACCGCCGGGACCTTTTTTAGAAGCGTCTTCTACCATGCCAGAGTTTTGATAGTTGTATTCGTCAGAGATATCTTGGCGAGCCTCTTTATCGATGAATGCCACTCGGCCAGATTGCATAAGCTCTACACGAACCATGTCCATAATACTTTGAGTATCGATATGCTCGCTGGTTTTATTTTGAAGATTTGTAACCATCACCACCGGCATTTTTTTAGACTGTGTAATGATCGGAGAATTCATTAAGCTTGCTACCAAATCCTGAACAGCTTTTTGCATATCAGTTTCGGACCATTGGTCATTCATCAAATTTTCGCGGTTAACGTCATCATATTGACCTTTCACGAACGCTTTTGGACCGCAGCTTACGGTCGCAATGAAAGACAATGAAAGCAAAGCCAATGTTAAATTCTTTTTCATAAAACCTTCCCTCTACAATTCGAATTGGGTTTGACCTTCAAAGGATATGTCCTGGACTCCGGACACGCAAGTCCCAAACCGACCCCCAGAAACACATTGTTAGACAGAGGACGGTGGCGCTTTTTTGCAACTGTCGTCCATCTATGGAAATGTCCACAAGTTTGCAGGCCTACGAGTGTCTAAATGCGCAATACAACCCCGATTCCGAAGAGGTCTGGATCTTAGCGTTAAACTCACAGATGCGTTTAATTCGAAAAGAAATGTTGTTTCGCGGCACAGTGGATCACTGTCTGCTTCATCCCCGAGATATTTTTCGTTTCTTAGTACGTAACAATGCCAGTTCATTTATTATGGCACACAATCATCCCAGCGATGATTGCCTTCCCTCAGAGCAAGATTTAGCAATGACGCGTAAGATTTATCGACTTTCCCAAGTCATCCAAATTCCCATGAATGATCATATTATCCTAAGCTCGGACGCTTATTTCAGCATGGCTGATCATGGGTATTTTTTAAAATGGCGAAAAAAGAAATCCGGAAATTGGATTTACTGACTGCCCCTAATGGAACCTGCTCCTTCAAAGACTTGGAAATCCGCCGAAGGATTGCGAATAGGAGTGACCGAAATCACTCGACTTAGGTCTTCACTCAACTTTACTTTGTACCCACCGCGGCGCGCGTTCTCAACGAATTGACGAGCGTACTCTTCACGATAAGCTTGCGATTGCTGGCGAGCTAACTCTTCATTGAAGATTTCTTTTTGCACAACATCGTGCGGAGAAATAATTTCTTCTTGTCGGGGACCACGACCCAAATCCTTAGCCACATCGGCCGCGCGAGTATCTGATGACAGATCTAAACGATCATCATTGGTATATGCTTTTTGGGGCCGTGTCGCGCTGAGGGGGTTATTTAAAATCTTGGCGTTTTCTAAAGCCATGCGCTGCTTTTCAAGCTCCATGCGCTCATTGGTCAACATCAGGTGGCGATTGACGGATTGTTCAAACTTTTTAGTTTTAGCCACTGCCGCCGTACCGCTTGGTTTTCTCTTAGAGTCTCCGCCTAAATACGCAAAAATCAACCCGCCCGCCGCCAAAAATAGGAGCAAGGCTAAGAGCATTGATTTTTCTTTTTGCGATTTATCGTTCGCCATAACTTTCGTATCGGGAAGTTCAATGGTTTCCTTTATATGAGAGACCTTTTCTTCTCATTTTGAGAAAAACTCTGAACCCCCTGTTATTATTCAGAGGGTGTCCAGCGGAATACGCTCTCCTGTCGAAACTTTAGTCAGTGATCAAATCGCCTTTGCAACTCTAACCGAGTCTTAACCCTGGCACGTCCCGTGAAGTAAAAATTCGGTGAAAGATTAACCTTTCTTTAAACTCACAAGGACCGAAAATGAAAATCTCTAAGAAAACCGCTCTAGCACTTTTATCAACTTTAGCCGTAAGTACATCAGCTCTGGCGGCAACAACGGGAACTCTTTTACTTCAAGGTGAAGTACAACAAGTTCTTGATTTAGTTGTTACTGCGCAGCCCGCTGCTACCACGCTAAATATCACGGCCGGTCAAGCTTCCACCAAAGTGGCTACGGCAACAGAAACTTCAAACATCCTTACGGGTTATAAAATTAAAATTTCCTCGACGACAAACGGCGAGCTTCGCCACACCGTACAACCGGCAAATCACAAAACTACTTACAAAGTGAGCTATGATGGTGGCGCGGAAGTAACTCCGACGGTAGCGGGCGTTGAAGTTAAAAATGTAAATGCTTTATCCGGTTTAACGACAGACACTTCTGATATCAACGTATCAGTGGTCGCTCTTTCAAATGCTCCCGCAGGTATTTATCAAGATACTTTGACGGTAACTATCGAAGCTAACTAGTTTTTATTAAAAAATTCCTTAAAAGCCCACTCGAAAAAGTGGGCTTTTTTATTCAGCAGAGGTCACAGTCAACGTGATCGTATCGGCATACTGTCCGCCTCTTTTTCCCGTCACGTTTCCAATAGTCACCCCGATCGGAATTCTTTTCCCGTTGGCGGGACTTTGCCCTAACTCCCTAATAATTTGAACCGGATTTGAAGAGGTTCCACTCAAACTAACTGTACTACCGTTGAACGTCGCCGAATAATCTATGTATTCATTCTGAGTTGAATGCTTTAATCTTCCATTATTTTGTGAGGACGCTTTTAGGATATATCCACCGTTGTATTTTATCACCGCATCGGCAGATCTTGTCGCACCCGTCGTTAAAACACCAAAATTCAAAGTCTCTGTCGTATCGGAAACATTAAAGGCCCCACCCGTAGGTACCAATGAAATATCCACCCGGCTTCCCGATCTGTAACGAAAACGCACTGAATTTGAAGAGATAAAAACATAGGAACTAAACGGACTGCCACGATATAAAGTCACCGTAAAGTTGTCCTCATAGTCACCGCGAGGCAACCATGGATTGGACATATCCAGGATAGCCCAATAATTCACGTTCACTTGGCGATCGTTGCTTCCCGCCGTCAATGTTCCTGAAAGGATGTCGTTGGAACTTGAAATATCACCGACACGTTTAATGATTTGCGTGCCCGCCGCATTCTTGGCCAATTGAAATGGCCAAACATTTCCGCCAGATCTTAAGCCGCGACTAGAAAACGAAGTGCCTTGGCCATAATCAAAAGTGATAAAAAAATCACACGCTCCGGGATTGGTATTTGCTTTCACCACCAACGTGGGATTTACCGTTTGGCTTGATACTAAGTCGAACGCAGTCTGATTCACTTGCAACTGCATGTTCGTACACACGGCTTGCGCCCACGCCGTTCCCGAGATTAAGACGCTCATGAGGACGATAAAATATTTTATCATCGCGCTTCCTCCAACGTGATTTCTCCCAGATTCAGAATATTTTTTGGATGATCGGCCACCTCAAATTCCAGAGTCTTCCAAGATCCCTGTCCGGTCATCATTTTATAGGAACCTGGCTCTAAACCGTCAATTAGGAATCCGCCATCCTTATTGGTGAAGAATGTGTTATCCACCAACTCGCCCTTCGCATTCACGATATCTCCCGCAAGGTAAGCCACTGGCTGATGATCTTTATCCACTAAACGACCCCGGACCATGATTCGACGTTGCAGATTCAGATCGATAGCGATACCACTGCGATAGGTGGGTTGAACCGGATAAAACTCTTGATCCAAAAGATAACCGATTGGCAGGCTGGTTGAGTCAACATTGATAAAGTATTTATAATAGCCCGACATGTCTCGAACCACCGTCGTGCGACGAGGACCCAGTTGCGCTTCACCTTTTTCATCTAACGGATTGATAAGCAGTTCTTGTCCCGCAGGAAGTCGATCTGCGCTGACGATGACGAAGCTGTCCGCGATCGGTTGACTTAATGATACGTGAGAACCTGCCCACACCAAAGCTGTATTCAGGCCCAGCCCGGTATTATGGATCGTCGTGCTATTTTGCTGAGAAGTAAAATGATCTAGACGCAGACTGAAGGGCTGAGCTAAGTATTCCGCCGTTAAGTTGCCAGAGGTTGTCGAATCCGAATTTTGAAATGCCGCTAAGACATTAAAATCATCGTAACGATATTTAGCATTGCGGTTCAGATTTATGTTGGTGTTGCGATTTAAGCTATCGTAATAAGCACTTGCACTGTAACGTCCTTGAGATTCTAACCAGTTAAAGGAGACAAGGCCGCGATCCTGATCTTGCCCCGGCAATGCGGGGTTTGAGCGCTGATAACCAAACTCGATGCGAGCTTGTCTTGTTAAGGGCACAATGAGGTTTGCGCGATAGTTATCTTGTTCCGCATTTCCGACGTAAATAATTCTTCCTGCACCAACCCCAAATACCCAGCCGTCATTATGGCGTAAGCTTATTTGTGTGTCATAGCGTTGTACGTAGTTATTTGTAATAAGATCAGAGACGCTGACGGCTTGGAATGCCTCATCACGATTTTCTGCTTCCAAAGAAAATAGCAGCGGAAGATCCACGCCGTACATGCGATCTAAACTGCGATAGCGAAATCTTTGCGCAAAGCCTTGGGTCTTATTTCCCTGCCCGGCAAAACCGGCATCCAAAGACAGATATCCCCAATTAACTATTCCGGACACTTCCCCGCCGGCCATCGTTTTTGAAAGATAATTCTGAAAATTTAGACCCACCGTTGCTTGATCAGAAACTCCCCAACGATGATACGCCGACAAGAAAGAGGCCTTGTCATTATAAGCACGATCTGCACCGGACTCCGTCCACGGAAGGCCTACGGAATATGAAAACTCTTGGATGCCTTTACCTAACAGTGTGTTTTCAAAAAGAACGGAAAAATCATAGGTCTCTTCTTGCCCTAGGTCATCGCGGATACGCACTTTAACGGAGTTTTGACCAGTCGCCAATGGAAAGTCACGGATGTTAAAGATTCCTGGCGCCATTCTAAGCTGGCTGTATAAAAAACCATTCACGTAAATTTCTAAAAGAGATGATCTTTTAATGACGATCTCGGTATTGCTTAAAGGTCTTAACGTTTTATAAGGCTGAATTGAAAATTCTCGCACAACCGACAGACCCGCGACATTAGGTGCTTGTTGAAAGCCCCTGGCCCCTAAGGTTAAATCTCCTAGCGTATAACGAATCATTTTATCTTCATTATCAAAACGCAAGCGCGTGTCCTGCCGGCGCCATGGGTACTGATCACCTTCGGTGAAGTCGGCCATGGATTCTAAAACATAGCCGTGGATGTTTTCGACAAAGTCCAAATGTCCATTGAGGGGCAGCTTTTCCGTCTCAACTTCCCCATAGCGGTATGATTGCTGGGTACGTAAATTTAAATACCCACTGTGCCCTGAGGGACGAAGAAATTTTTGGTCATCGATTTCAATATAGTTTAAATCTAAATCTGATTTCTTACGGTGCTTAATCGGAATCGCCAAGGTAATATCCAAGCGGCTTTCATCAAAATGCGTGGAAATACCGACAGATTCTAAATCAACTAAACTAATAACGCCTTGAGGTGATGTCTTTTGTTTCAAAAGACTGATCGTAGAATCTGGGACGTAAGATTTTAAAGCTTCTAATAAAGGTTTTGCTTCAATGGAAAACTGACGTCTTTCGTCGCGAGGAAAAATCCAAACTTCGACAATGGCCTTTTTATCTAAAATGACGGGCGCCACGAAATACGGCTTAGCAAGTGCGGGCCTCACTGATTGCCCATGAGCACTTAAGATTGTTAAGAATGAAAATAGAAAAATCAAAAATCTCAATCGCCGGTCTCCAATAAAGAAATTTCGGCGCGAAGGTTCGCTCCGGAAACATCTTTAGGGACCGCTACAATCAGAGTCTTTTGAGACTTAGGCAAAAGATTTACATTCTCAAATTCTTTAACCGTCGCCATTTCTAGTAACAGTTTATCACCGCTATAAAAAGATAAGCTCTTTGCCTTTAAAACTTTGTGGGCTGTGCCTTCATTGGCTAAAAGCAAAGATACCTTCTTAGCATCAATACGCTTTACCTCTTTAACTCTCACTTGGGCTTTAGCTCCCTCTGGCACGACGTAAGCCGAAGCCACGTACTGTAAAAGAAAGTTCAAATTTACATTTTGATTTTGCGGAGCTGAATTTTTTTCTTTGAACTTTACCGGAAGTTGCGAAGCCACAATACGATAAGCTTGTTCGTCAGGTCCTTTAAGATCCGCTGACCAAGTCACACGCACATTTCTTTTTTCTCCCGGCAACAGCACGACTTGCTCTGGGTAAACCACGAAGTCATCCGTTTTAGTGCGAACTTCTTCACCTTTTGCATCCGCGCTGCGCGCAAAAACTTCGATTTGTACCGGGACTTTTTCCGATCCTTGGTTTTCTAAAAGCAAAACTTGCGTGGCTTTGTTTCCATGGGGGGCAAACTGCACAACCATAGGGCTTAAACGAAAAGCATGAGCAAACGCGGGAATAAGAACCGCACTAAGAGCGGCGAAGACGACTTTGTTATACATGTAATAAGATTAGATGACTCTGCAGCGAGAAAGAATGGCGAAAACTGTGGGTCTAAATATCTGGTCTAAGGAGCGGTGACTTGAATAACCGAGGCTATAGCGCGCTTTTGAACGCTGGTTTTTAAGCCTGCAGATGATTTATGAATGATCTGATTATTTTGAACAACGACTTCTGCCGCAAGCGGCACGACACCCGACAAAACCAGCCCTGAATCCTTAGCAAGACTTGAACTGCCAGCGAAAATCATAATTAAAACGATCAGCATTCTCATACGGATCTTTTCGGGAGGCCTAGACGAAAGCTTTAGGACGTAAGTGTGGGATTTTTCTCTTGCAGAGGAGGGAAAACAGGAATTACAACGATAAATTCAGTACCTACGCCCTCTTCAGAGCGTACCTGAATTTCGCCCCCATGGTTTTGGATGATTCCGTAAGAGATGCTTAAGCCCAATCCCGTACCCTGTCCGACGCCTTTGGTTGTAAAGAAAGGATCGAAGATTTTTTCAATGGTCGATGTCGACATTCCCTTACCACTGTCTTGAATTGAGATTTGCACCCATCCCCGACGATCTTTCGAGCCTTTAAAATCCTTTAAGGCCGTCGTGGAGATCCAGATGTGCCCACTTCCTTCAATCGCTTGAACCGCATTAGAAAGAATATTCATAAACACCTGGTTGATCTGGCTGGCATAACAGTGGATCAGTGGCGTAGGTTCATATTGACGATGAATTTCAAGGCGGTTTTTGATTTCGCCATGAAGAAGATCTAACGTTGTATCTAAACTTTGATGAACATCAATTTCTTGCAGCTTGGCTTCTTCAAGACGCGAAAAGTTTCTTAAGCCTAAAACGATATCACGCGTACGACGTGCGCCATCTTGGCAAGAGGCTACAAGTTTTGGCAAATCCTTTACGATATAATCAAATTCGAAATCTTCTTTTACGTCGTGCAGCTTAGCGGGTTCGTTTTCGGCAACTTCAGCAATTTTTATCAGCTTTTCGGAGTAATCTTTAAGATGAGTCATGTTGCTGTAAATAAATCCAATCGGATTATTGAGCTCATGGGCCACCCCCGCAACCAGCTGACCTAAACTGACCATCTTCGCGGAGTGAACAAGCTTAGTTTGCGTGTCTTTTAACTCTTTATTTGTCGCCTCGAGTTCGGTTATTTTTTTACGCAGATCACCCCGAGCTTGTGAAATCTTCTTACTCATTTCATTAAACGACTCTGTCAGCAAACCAATTTCCGTATCATTTTTTACTGGAATAGTGACAGCCTGTTCTTGGGATTCAAAGGACTGTAAAGCATCCACCAGATCATACAATGGTTTCAAAACCCAGTTTGAAGTAATCAAGATAGTCACAATCAAAAGAATGATGACAGCACCGACGACAGTCATAAAAGCGAAGTTGACGTTTTTTAAAACAGCTTTTGCTTCAACTTTCGAGGCTCCTAAAGCCACATAAAATTTTGTGATGCCCCAGTTCAAGGGATATGTCAGAAACCCATAAGGATTATTTCGCACTGTCAAATCAAAGAAAGGATCCGCACCCGGGCGCAAATAAGATCGGAAAAAATCTTTTTTATAAAGGTAAAAATCCTGATGGCTAGCCACGGCCACTTGTCCACCGTCACCCAAAAAGATCAACTCTGATTTCAGACGATTTTTTAGTCGTTGTACGAAAACTCTATCAAGAGCCATCGTCTGTTCTAAATAACCTACGGTGCGACCACCAGAACCGTTCACTCTTGAAATGATGATTAAACTGACTTTTTGATTTTCATTGGTTTCAGCTAAAGAAAGCTCTTTTTTATCTTTCACATCCGCCATGTATTTCGCGGAAAGAAAGACCGCATCTTGAACCGGCATAAAGCTGCGCACATTGTCTTTATCATCTTTAAAGACCGAGGAAAGCATGCGTCCTTCGCGATCAAAGAACGTCAGACTCGAAACATTGTCATTGCGGATCCATTGGGTGGACAGGCCCCGAATCGTGGAGCCGTCCCCCACTGTCATATGGTAGATCAAACTGGGATCGCGAATATAACGATCACGCTTTTGTTGCATATTGGCTTTTAAATCAGATAAAACGACTTCGATTTCTCGCGCATTACCACTGAGCCTTTGCGAAAGCTCATGATCGATGGCCTTTTCGTATTTCACCATCGAATAGGCCGTCACGAATGCTAGCGGGATAATCGAAAAAAGACCGAACCAGACGATCAAGATCGTTCGCAAAGATCTTTTGGGTCTGCGCCTTAAAGTTTTCACTTCTTTTCGTCCACCGTGATAATCAAACGGATAATTCCATCTGGCATGACACGTGGATGTTTTTCCTTAGAAATTTTAGGCGTTCCGTAAGTCGACATGAACGTAAGAAGGTCTTGGTATTTCGCTTCTGGAATTGTGAAGTGATAATACATAGACGTCGGAGTTTTTTTCCACCCAAGCTCTACCGAACCGGCTTTACGTCCGCCAAGTTCAACCATTTTTTCAGTGATCTTAGGACCGTTAGAATCAATATTCGTGATTTCAACTTCGCCACGATACAAGAAACCACCCGATGCCGTTGCCGAGGTTGCAGTTTCTGTCGCCGTAACAGCTGCCACCGTTGCTGTCGGCTTAGGGGTCGCAGAAGCTGCAACACTTGGAGATTTTTGTGGTGTTGGTGATGCTGATGGAGACGGAGTTTGCACCGCCGCCACAGTTTCGCTTGGTTTCACCACTGGTGTAGATGATTTAACTTCTTCATCCACGAATTCAGGCTTATCTGGAACAGGCGCCGAGGTCTCCGTTTTCGTCGCTTCGGCTAAGATAACCTCTTTTGATCCGATATCTGTGAGCTGCATGATTTTTTGCCAAGGCATAATCGTAAGCACAACCACGATAGCAAAAACCACTACCAACGCTTCAAGTCCCCACTTCACACCTTGAGGCCATTTATCGAAATTCGATTTTTGCATCAAAACGGTCAGATAATTTGAAGGCGTTCCAATCAGATCGATGATTGGACGAGAAACCACTGTTTCAGATAATTTTTCTGCATACTGTTGGCCGTTTTGAATTTTGCTTAGATCCAGTTGCGCATCACGGGAAAACTTGACGTGATCTTCAACGGCAAGACGACGTTCTTTATCTAAGCTTCCGGACAAATAGTCATACAGGAGCTCATGCCCAATAAAGGGAGACATCTCCCTTTTATTTTTCTTTGAAAGAGGAATCTTATCGTCCTGCTGAGCCATGCTTAAATTTGCCCACACCTTGTGTCATGCTTCCAAGTTTGCGAAGCGCACGACCCAATCGATAGCGAATGGTTCCTTGCGTGATTCCCAATCCTTCGGAAATATCATCATCTTCAATCTTTAAAATTTTTGACCAGATCACCGTGAGCAGCTCGTCTTCAGAAGCAGACTTCTGAAACTCGCGCCAAGGTCCTAAATCGACGCCATCAGGAATCAACCAGCCAGATTCAATTGTTGTATTAGGACGTCCCCGTGCTACACGCGCTTTGAACTTATCCCAAACGGCTTTCGTGGCCGCGACAAGGGCCACGGGATTTTTTAATTCTGGATTTCTTTGTTTACGAGCACGACCTAAGGCTAGGGCCTGCGATGCGGCTTCTACCGCCTTTTGATCATCCAATAAGGCGAAATAGAAAAACAGCGCGATAGACTTTACGTCATTTTCGGTCATAGATCCTTGTATGTTAATCTACTGTAAGCTGTCTGAGAAGGTCCAGCTGGTCGAGAACTTTGCCGGAACCCATGACAACACAGCTTAATGGATCTTCGGCGATAGAAACTGGCAGTCCAGTTCTTTCACGAAGAAGTACATCTAGGTTCGCAAGCAAAGCTCCGCCACCTGTTAGTACGATTCCGTTATCTACGATATCAGATGCAAGTTCTGGTGGAGTTTTTTCTAATGCCGTACGAACCGCATCCACAACTTCTGATAATGGATCCATCAAAGCATCGTTCACTTGCGATGAAGTGATCTCGATAGTTTTCGGCGCACCGGCAACGAGGTCGCGACCTTTGATCTCCATTGATTTTTCTTCTTCAAATGGATACGCATTACCGATTTGGATTTTGATAAGCTCCGCCGTTCTTTCACCGATCAAAAGATTGAACTGACGACGTACGTAGTTGATGATCGCCTCATCAAATTTATCGCCCGCAACTTTGATTGATTTACAGTAAACGATACCACCCAAAGAAATAACCGCGACACCAGTAGTACCACCACCCATATCGACAACCATGTTGCCTGATGGTTCGGTGATCGGCAAACCCGCGCCAATAGCAGCTGCCATTGGTTCTTCGATCAAGTACACTTCACGCGCACCCGCCGATTGAGCCGCTTCTTTGACTGCGCGCTTTTCAACTTGAGTGATTCCGTAAGGAACACAGATGATGATTCTTGGGCGGATGAAAGATTTTTTCTCGCCCAAAGATTTTCCGATGAAGTACTTAAGCATTGACTGAGTCACTTCAAAGTCCGCGATCACGCCGTCTTTGATGGGACGAATTGCTACGATACTTCCAGGAGTTCTTCCCAACATGTCTTTGGCTTCTTTACCCACTGCCAAAACGCGATTTTGCATACCACGATAATTTTTTTGAACGGCAACCACCGAAGGTTCATCAAGAATAATTCCGCGTCCCTTCACATACACAAGGGTGTTCGCGGTGCCTAGATCGATGGCGATGTCGTTAGAAAAATAGTCTTGAACTTTGTCAAAAAAACTCATGCTGAGATCCCACTTACAAAAATTTTCAATTAGATCAATTACGATAAGTCTAGGAGCGATAAAAACCAGAGTCAATGCAGATATTTAGGTGTAGATTTCGACGGAAATTATGCATTCCGTCATCCGCCTCGACCTTTTCGGGAGATTTGCAAAAATCACTGTCCCCGTTTTTTAAAGATCTTGGTTGGAGAAGTGCTTCTTCCACTCGACTTCATCGCCCATATAGTGCGTCAACTGACGCACCTCTTGTTTTAAGCGCTCGTCACTCCAACCTAACTTTTCTTGGAATACCTGCCCAACTTCGTCAATAAATTGCACGCCGTGATTGCGATCACCCAAAAATAAAGGCACTCGACGCGAATAGAAATCTGCCATGTGCATGCACATTGTCGAATCAATCGCTTGTGCGGCCTCAAGCTGCCAGTACGTATATTGCGAAGGATATTTGTTTAAAATTTCTGCGGCCTCTTGACCATAACGCTCAGTCAAAAGCTTCAATTCACCCACCGGACGTCTCGTGTCGCTAGCCCAAGCTGAAGCTAAGCCTTGAGCTTGGTGATAAATTTCAGGTCCTGTGTACTGATTTAAGGGCTTTAAGGTGTCAGACTTACCAAACTTAAGACGTTCTTCGAAGGTGAAGGACTCTAAAGCATGATCCACGGTTTGCTTACACATCAAACGATACGTCGTATATTTTCCGCCCGCCACAAACGTAATTCCACGCTCATCATTGATGATCGTGTGTTCCCGACTGGTTTTTCCCTCAGTCGAAGAGCCGTCATTTACCAGCGGCCGAACACCCGCGTAACTCGCAATGATATCTTGGTGTTTTATTTCAGCACCCGGAAAATAATGATCCGTGATCGACAGCAAATATTTAACGTCATCAGGTGTGCAGCTGACATTTTCTGGAGACTCTTTAAAATCCGTATCAGTAGTTCCCACGATGATCATGTCATGTCTTGGAATACCAAAAACGATGCGATCACTTTTCTCTGCACCCATAACCACGGCACTTGATAAAGGAAGCCGGTGTTTAGGAAAAGTTAAATGAACTCCTTTAGTTGGGCGCAGGATGTTCTTCCAATTGTTTAAAATTTTGCTACCCAGTTGATCCGTCCACGGGCCGGTGCTGCTGATCACGTGACGAGCTTTGATGCTGAACTTTTCACCTGTTGTCGTGTCTTCACAATGCACCTGATTTATTTTGCCGTCTTTAAAACCCGCCCCGGTGGCTTTGACATAGTTCGCGCACGAAGCGCCATTTTCATTCGCCGCACGCATGGTTTCGTGCACCAAGCGATCGTCATCCATGTAAGCATCTGAATAAATATAAGAGCCTAAAAGTCCCTGCTGACGCAACGCTGGCATGCGATCCATAGATTCTTTCTTGTTGAGTCGCTCGTGCATTTCGGGTGTTTGAAAAAGCGAAAGGGCATCATAAAGCCACATTCCCAAGCCCATTTTAAACATTCCCACACGACTGTCGTCATAAAGGGGAATCATGAATCTCAAGGGATGTACAAGATGTGGTGCCATTTCAAATAAGTGCGTGCGTTCGCTGAGCGCTTCAAACACCAATTTGAATTCCATGTTTTCCAAATAGCGAATCCCGCCATGGATTAATTTGGAAGATTTCGACGATGTTCCTGAAGCAAAATCGCGCGCTTCAACCAGGGCCACACTCATGCCACGAGCCGAAGCGTCCCTGGCCACCCCTGCTCCGTTAATCCCGCCCCCTATCACCACTAAATCAAACTCTTGAGTTTTCATTTTCTTGATGTTTTGGATGCGATTTACGAAGGAGAAGTTTTTCATGAGTTTTAACCTTTCGTCGTTTTGACGGCCAGTGTTCCCGGCTGCCAGGTATCAGCCTTAAAAGATTTCACCGAATTCGGAACTCCATTATCGTTCGGAAAATAGACTCGTTGTAGATGTTTTTCACGACCTAGTTTGTAGGCTAGCTCGCAAAGCTCATCGCGGGCTTGTAAAGACACGTATTGGACATGCTCAACCCACAAAGACTGGGTTTGACCATCCAAAAACAGCAAAGGTTGTGCAATGAAATATCCAACGAGGGTGCCCGTGTCTTCGTCGCGGGCCAAAAAGCTCCATCCTAACGGGATATAATGGTTCAGAGCCTCTAAGCGATGCTTAGAATTCCACCCCGCCATCATTCGTTCCATCTCATCCGGATATGCATCCTGAAGCTTTTTGTTTTCCAGGTCTAAAATATCCTGCAAATCATCCGCTTGAACAATACGGCAAATTAGGCTCATGGCGCCGGGATCTCCTCTGGCTTTTTGACAGTCCTTATTTCATACTAACCACCTATGAAATACAAAGACTATTCCGCTGACATTTGGAATCGCATAAATACGACACTAGACCAAGTTTTGAAAGAGGATTCTTCACCGATCGCCGCTTTTGACGCTGACGGAACTCTTTGGGATATCGACTTGGGCGAAACTTTTTTCCACTATCAGATCGACAACAAACTTGTCGACCTGCCCAAGGATGCGTGGAACCATTATGAAAGTATGAAAGCCGTAGATCCAAAGAAAGCTTATCTTTGGTTAGCACAAATTTGCAAAGGCCAAACACTAGAGCAAGTGCACTCTTGGGCCCGGGAGGGCGTCTCTAAAGCGGCACCCGTTCCCATTTTTATTGAACAAAAAAGACTGATCGATCTTTTCTTGTCAAAAGGCGTTCGTGTTTTCGTGGTCACCGCATCGGTAAAATGGGCGGTGGAACCCGGTGCGGAAATGTTAGGCCTTAAAAAGGAAAACGTGATCGGGATTGAAACCCATGTCGATGGTGGTATCGTCACCGATCGTCAAAAAGGCCTGATCACTTACCGTGAAGGAAAAGTTTCAGCACTCCTTGAACACACCGGCGGTAAAAAGCCTTTCTTTGCTTCGGGCAATACGATGGGTGATTACCAGCTTTTGCAATCAGCCACGCATTTAAGCCTGGCGGTCAGTGCGGCTTCGCGGGATGATAAGTTGTTTAAGACGGAGCAGGAACTGCAAGACAACGCCGTTAAGCATGGTTGGCAGTCGCATAGGTTTATTTAAGTTAAGAATTTATCGACTGTATGAAAAGCCATCTTCCTGAAGAAATAACCCAGCTAATCCAAGCCGACATGCCTTGGGAGCAGGTCAACGTCGGGGAGTCCGGAGATTCTTGTTTTAAGGTCACACTTAAAAATGGAAACAAAGCTTTTCTTAAAACACATGCCAACAATAGCGATAATTATTTTACTCACGAAATCGCTGCAGCTTTGTGGCTAAATCAACATATTTCAGCGGCTGAAGTTTTGGCTGATGGCTCTCAAGGACCTTTTAGTTATCTATTAACTAGTGCGCTGCAGGGGAAAGACCTTTCCGCCTGGGTCTCGGAGCTTTCAAACCTGGAAATTGTAAACATTTGTGCAATAGCGATGCGCCAGCTTCATATGATTCCTTATGCAAACTGCCCCTTAGATCAAAAACTGCAAGTAAAAATACCCTGGGCAAAGCAACGCTTGCACGACGGACTTGTGGACCTCGAAGACTTTGACGATTCCCGAAAAGGCTGGAGTTTAGAACGACTGCTTGTCGAGTTAGACAAAAACATTCCTAAAAGCGAAGACCTGGTTGTGACTCATGGGGATTTCAGCCTGCCAAATCTTATTGCCGAACGATCAAGTTTCAGCGGCTTTATTGATCTGGGCCGCGCAGGTGTCGCCGACAGGCATCAGGACTTGGCTATATGTTTTAATAGTCTTGAAAGAAATTTAGGAGATAGCTTTCAAACCGAGTTTTTAGAATCTTACGGATTGATCACCAAATTAGACGAAGAAAAGTTGGAATTCTACAAATTGCTCGATGAATTCTTCTGACGCCAAATGGTAGTGACCCCAAAGCCACCTCTTCCATGAGTTCTATCCTCGGTTTTAAGCCGAGCGCGCCCACTCGCTTGATTGTGTTAGAATGATACAGTTAAGCCCTTAAGAGGTTCAAATCAATCTATCCGCAGGAGGTTAGCAATAAAAATATCGCTAACACTGCCCACTTAAGAAATTCTTTAAAAAACCGAATAGCTTCATACTTGGTGGTATGACAACTTTTCATAGAGTTCTCCTTGTTCAGAAGGATGCTCTAGTCCTAAGAAAGCGGCCTTGGAGCCGCTTTCTTTTTTTGCAAAGAATGTATCAATCTTTAAATGCTTTGAAGATATCGCCGAAGAACTTCGGCGATCGACTTTCGGACGCTTAGGATTTACCGACGACTTGCTCGATATCCGTAATTTCTTTAGGCACGGAAGACGTCATATTTTCTGACCCATTAGAAGTCACACGGATATTGTCTTCGATACGAATTCCAATACCGCGATATTTTTGAGGCGCCGAGGAATCATCCGCGGGGATATAAAGCCCGGGCTCAATTGTAAAGCACATATTGGCTTCGATCGGACGCGGTTCACCCTTGATCGCGTACATTCCCGCGTCGTGCACATCCATACCTAACCAGTGGCCAATGCCATGCGGATAGTATTTTTTCTGTGCAAGCGCTTGGATCAAATCATCTTTGCGACCAGATAATAAACCAAGTTCTAACATTGCGTCGGTTAAAAGGGATGTTCCCATTTCATGCAAATCTTTAAAGAAAATACCTGGCTTGATGAAATCAATAATACGTTTCTGAACGTTTAAAACGGCTTCATACACCCGGCCTTGTTCGTCCGTGAATTTTCCATTCACCGGGAAGGTGCGAGTGATGTCGCCGGTGTAGTAATTGTATTCCGCCCCGGCATCAATCAATAACAGATCACCATCTTTGCAGACTTGATCGTTAAAGTTGTAATGCAAAGTCGTCGCCGAATTCCCGGACGCCACAATAAAGTTATAACCTTCACGCGCCGATCCGCGCATATAGAACTGATGCGCCAACACACCTTGAATGTGTCTTTCATTCACACCCGGACGAGTAAAACGCATGGCTGCTAGGTGAGCTTGCGCGCTGATTTCACAAGCTTCGCGCAGTTGGATAAGTTCGTATTCAGATTTTACTAAACGTGCTTCACCCAAAAGAATGTCTGCATCATGCATTGGCATCATTCCGTAACCCGAACGAGACTTCATGCGCTCAACTTCTTGCATCGCTTCGCTGAGTTTTGTGTCCATCGCCTGATTTTTGAATTGGCGGTAGTAAACGCTATCCACTTCTTTTAAAAGTTTTGGCGCTTCTTTAGCGAACTCATCAATCGGATAACATTTTTCAATTTTAAATTCGCGCTCACAACCTTCTGGCCCATAACGGAAACCATCCCAGGTTTCTCTTTCTGGATCACGACGACGGACAAACATCACCGTTTCTGGCTTTAAGCCCGGACGGAAAATGAAAACAGATTCTGGCTCTTCCCAGCCCGTAAGATAAAAAAGGTTTGAATCTTGGCGATACGGATAGTGAACATCGTCATTACGAATGTATTCCGGGTGAGAAGCCACCACAAGAGCTGCGCCTTGAAGTTTAGAGGCTAAGTTTGCCCGACGTTGAGCAAACACATTCATATCAATAGTGGGCTTTCTCATTTGGAATCTCCTACAGTCCCCATTTACGCGTTAGAACTTTAAGCTGTTTAGCGGCAGAGTCTGCGCCCTTGCTCATGATCTCACGACGTTTCTCAAAATCCATAATACCATAAGCCGACGTATCTAGGGAGATCACAGTGTCAACTCCTGTGAAAGGCTTATTATATAAGCCCCCGATCTCACTCCATAAGACGTTGTCAGTTGCCGCTACGTCCATCGTGTAAGGTTTCGTGCCGCCCGGCGCTTGCAATACGTTCACCAGGACCACGAAATTCGCACCCTTGGTACGTAAGTAAGCCGCCAAAGCCGAAATATCACGGATGCCGGCGATATTATTTTGGTAAGGCTTAAAGAATGGCGGATAAGCCATGCACGTGTACATGATTTGGTCTAAACCACCACGATTCATCATGAATACTTGGTTTTTCTTTAAATTGTAAGACGGACAGGCAAAAGGAATACGGAAGTCTTCGACTTTCGTGCGATTAAAAGCCGTGCCCAAAAATTCTTTTAAAACTGTGACTTCACCGTTTTTATTTACCGAACCTAAAAGAGATTTTTTAATAACCTCTTCGTCTTTTAACTTAAACATTTGCCATTCAACGTCGTTGGCTTGTTCACGAGTCGCAAACAGAGCCGCCATAGGAGCCGCAAATTCGACACCGGCAATGGCTTGCACTGGAACTTTCGCACGCACAAGTTCATGTAAAAATCCCACGTGCGCATATGTTTTTGCGCCCCCGCCACCTAAGATAAATGCAATCTTCGGCATAGACGGAATGACCGGCGCAGGAGGTGGTGGCGGAGCTGCCGCCATGTCTTCGTCATCCCCGTCACCATCTGGTGGAGGTGGTGTACCAAAGTTAGGACTTGAGGGCGCTGTGGGAGTGGTCGGTGACATCGTACCCTGTGTAGAAGTTTTTCCTGGGTGAGTGCCTTTGCGAATGTCTTCGCGTGTCCGGATAGATTGGCAACTTGCCAAGAATAATAACATCACAACCAAGCTAGATCTTTTTAGCATAGATGAAGAACTCATTGTTCCCGTCCTTTCCCAAAATCGATGAAGAAAAATAGTCCATTACTTTAAAACCGCAAGAGGCACATAGGTCTTTGATTTTGGCTTCAACCTCTGCGTATTTAGAAACATCTTTGACTATACCCCCCTTAGAGAGGCCGTCAATCCCGACTTCAAATTGGGGCTTAACCAGACTTAAAAGCACACCCTCTTTTTTAAGCAGTGAGTAAATTTCTGGAATGATCAGCGTGATCGAGATGAAAGAGACATCCATGACGGCTAAATCAAACCCACCTTCCGGTTTGGCGGCTAAAACGCCCGGCTCTTGGCTGAGACTTCGGGCATTGATGCCTTCAAAAACCCGCAGCCTTGCATGTCCCAAAAGAGATTTATGAACTTGCCCATGGCCGACGTCCACGCCAACCACCGAAGAAACGCCTTTTTGCAAAAGACAGTCGGTAAATCCGCCCGTTGAAATCCCAACATCTAAAGCGTTAAGACCTTGGAGGTTTAACTTCACATGTTCTAACGCACCTTCAAGTTTTAATCCCCCGCGAGAAACAAAACGATTGGCCGCACCCGATTCTACCGAAATCAGATCTGCCATTTCAGGCTCAACCGCAAAGCTAGATTTGTTTAAAGTTTTTTTGCCGTTTTTTGAATGTAAAAAAACCTGACCCGCAGCAATCAAGTCTTGGGCCTGCGTGCGCGAAGAGGCTAAGCCTTTTTCCATCAACCAAACATCTAATCGGGTTTTTGAACTTGCCTTGTCGCTCATATTTTAGTGACTGCGGTTTTGATTAAAATCAATCAGGTATTCCAAAAGAGGAGCCTGTCCAGAAACCTTGTGAAGCTCTGCCCGAATTTCCGAACTTAGATTTCGCAAATAATCTTTCGTCGGCTCCATGCCCAAGATACCCGTAAAGCTGCGCGCATCTTGATCTTTTTCACCGTGATCCAAAATATCATCGGCCACTTGGAATGCTAAGCCCAGGCCTTCACCAAATTTTCTTAAGCTTTCAATCTGGGTGGGCCTTGCGCCTGCGATGATCGCCGCCCCTTCAGCCGCCACTCGAATCAAAGCGCCGGTTTTAAGCAAATGCAGCTGAGTAAGTTCTTCTAAAGTAAAACGTTTTTTCCCCGCACGTAAGTCAATGGCTTGACCACCGACCATGCCGCGAAGGCCTGCGGCCTCCGAGAGAAGTTTGATCAAAGTCGCAGACAAGTGACTAGTATCGCCGTATTTATCAGCGAGTAAGAAAAAAGCTTCAGTTAAAAGCGCATCGCCTGCTAACAATGCAAAGTCTTCCCCATACACTTTGTGATTGGTGGGCTTGCCACGGCGGATATCATCATTATCCATGCACGGAAGATCATCATGAATCAGGGAATAGGTGTGAATCATTTCCACCGCAATAGCAAAAGGCAGAACACGTTCTGCTGAAGCACCAAATAGATCTGCTACCAAAAGAGAAAGCACCGGACGGAAGCGCTTGCCCCCGTTTGTTGCGGAATAAAGCATGGACTTGCGCAATTCAAGCATGGATTCGACTTGCGGAAGAGATATTTCCGACAGGTAGGCTTCAACGGCCTCATTCACCGTCTGCACACGCAAAGACATTTCCTTTTCTAATTGCAGAGCTAAATCCAAAATTAGTTTTCCTCTGAAGCGAAATCAGAAACAACCGGTTTACCGTCAGCGCCGACAGACATCAAAAGTTTTACTTTTGATTCAGCCTCGTTCAGTCGCGAATGGCACTCGCGAGAAAGCTTCACACCTTCTTCAAAAAGTTTTAAAGAATCTTCTAAAGCCAGATCGCCTTTTTCCATTTTTTGTACGATCTCTTCTAAGCGGCTTAGTTTTTTCTCGAAATCCATGTTTACTCCTTTACGCTTTCTACTTTTGCCGTCAACGAACCTTGAGCCAAGCGTATATCCAGCATATCTCCTTGAGAGACTTGATGGGATGATTTAATAACTTCTTCATTTTTTTTCACGATGGAATAGCCGCGCTCCACAACTTTCAGCGGACTCAAACTATCAAGCACGCCCATGAAACGCGAAAGACGCGCAAGTCTTCGCTCCATGGAAAACACCATACCCTTAGAGATTTGGGTTTCTAAAAACTCAATCTCTTTACGCTTTTCATCGATAAGATCTTGAGGCGATCCAAGTTTATGAGTGAAAAGCTCTACGCGATGACGTTTTTCTGTTAAGCGGCGATGAATCGCAAATTCCAAACGATTTAAAAGGTCGTCATTACGCAATTCCAAATCTTGCAAGCGCCGCTGAGGATCTACTAAAAGTTTTGAAAGGTTGCGTACACGTTCCATTAAAAGCTTCATTCTTTTTTCAAAGCTCACATACAACATGCGCTCGGCCGCTTTTACTTTGCTGGCAAGTTCGGCCGAACTTTTAGCGACAAGCTCGGCCGCGGCGGAGGGCGTTGGCGCTCTTAAATCCGCAACAAAGTCAGCAATAGTAAAATCAATTTCATGGCCGACAGCTGAAATCACAGGGATAGGACTTGAAGCAATAAGACGCGCTAAGGCTTCATCATTAAAGCACCACATGTCTTCAATCGATCCACCACCACGACCAATGATGATGACATCCACACCTGGAAGTTTCATGGCTTTTTTGAAAGCCTCACGGATTTGGGGAGCCGCCGCTTCACCTTGTACGATGGTCGGAACAACTGTGACCTCGACAGATTTTGCACGACGAGAAAGAACATTTAAAATATCACGGATCGCCGCCCCGGTTGGGGAGGTCACAATCGCGATATGTCTTGGCAAAGTAGGAATCGGTTTTTTCCGAGCTGAATCAAAAAGGCCTTCGCCTTTCAGTTTCATTTTTAGTTGCTCAAAAGCTTTTTGCAAAGCCCCGGCGCCAACCGGCTCCATCATCTCGCACATCAGCTGGTAATTGCCACGAGGTTCATACACCGTGATGCGACCACGGATGATAACCTCCATACCGTCAGTAGGTTTAAATTTTAAACGCGCATTATGCCCGCGGAACATCACCGCCGTGATTTGAGACTTTGAATCTTTAAGGCTGAAATAAAAATGTCCCGACGTGTGCGCTTTGAAATTAGAAAGTTCCCCACGCACCCACACCATACCCACTTGGCCTTCAAGCAATTGCTTGATGTAGACATTCAATCCTTCCACGGAAAGAACCGACGGCTCATTCGATTTCGGAGCGAGCTCCATGCCGGTTTCAGCACTTAAGGCAGTCTTACGAAAAGGTTGATTTGGGATGTCTGACATGGCTGGGAAGGCTAGCCCCCAGGCCTATTCTAGTCAATACATCCAGAGTCATTCAGCAGGAGAATTATAGAGAGGAGTACCAAACATTCTGGGCCGACCATAATCCCCCCACAAAGAAACAAATCCAACCCAGGGATTTGTGTTTGGCCATATTGTGATAGATCTCGCCTAAGCGTTGCTCCCCAAGCCGCACCAGGGCAGGGGTCTCCAACACAAGAACCATCATGAGTCCATAGGAAAAAACAAAGAAAGGAAAAATAAAATCTAGCTTTTCTGGCGTCATATTGAATTTATCGGCGTTATAGGGATTTGTTAAAGTCCGGTTCGATTGACGGATTTCGGATCCATGGTATTATTGAAATCAGAGGTTCGACGGCGTAAAGCTCATCGAAATTAAACCTTACAAGCATATTTTTGGGGACTGTCCCTGATGATGGTGTGCAAGCTCAACTCGTATTGAGAAGCCTAAAGTCGTTACCATGGTCACCCACCTTAGCTAAAACAGGTTTAGTTCAGAGTTGCTGATCGAGCCTTTTTTTATTGTGCTACCATTAAAAAAATCTCTTCTTGAGACCCCTCAACTGCACTTAATTCTCCTCTGACAATCCACTATTCCCAGCATGAAACACGCTGACTAAAACTTCGCCAGTTCTCAATGAAAATAGAGTCAAAATCTTCCCGATCATTCGTTCAGTCGTAAGTCCTTGATCCCGATAAGTTTAACATGACGTTGAACCAGATCCTGGTGGGTGCTTTTAGCTCCCTGACACTCTTATTTACTGTTGGCTGTGGCAATTCCTTTCAGGGAAATGACTACGGATCCACGACACCCGCAACTCCTGAACCAGCCTACTATGGCAAACCGACGGACATCGCGGATGCCTCTGCCGTAAGAGTAACGGCGTCAGCAAAATTCCTTTACCGCCAGCTCGACTTCACACCGGGCTCAAGCACTAACGGTCTTGGCGCCGTGGTTAGCGCGGCGAATGCAGCCCCCATTCCATTTGCAGAGTTTCATATTTACGATGCTGCCGGAAATCGTATCCAACAAGGCGAAACGACAACAGCGGGTATTGCAGAATTTAAAATTCCAAAAACCGCTGGCACTTATACATTAAAAGTCTTCTCTCGCGCTTTAAATGATTACATCAAGGTTAGTGTCTTAGAAGACATCTATTCTAATACTCCGTACAACATCTCTCGCAGTTTCACGATAGATGCGACAGATATCGCTGCCGGCACAAAGAACATTTCCACTTCTCCCTTATATGCCGAAGCTAACGAAAGTCTTTCCGCAAAAATTGAGGGCGGCGCTTTCAACATCATGTTCAATATTCTTTTAGCCAACGAATACCTGCGCCGTAACATCAATAAAAACGGTGACGTCGCCGGAACACCCGTTGCCGACACCAATAAATGGTTCGTGGCCGAAAAGGTCACGGTCTATTGGAAGGCCGGCTTTAATCCTTACACTTACTTTAATAACACTACACCGCTGTCGTTTTATTCCCCGGGTGATCGCAAACTCTACATCTTGGGTGGAGTCAGCGGCAACGTGAAGTCTGCCGACACGGATCACTTTGATGATTCGGTGATCTTGCATGAATACGGCCATTTTTTAGAAGACGTTTACGGCAGCTCACAATCCCCAGGCGGATCGCACACTGGTAACTTTGTGATCGATGCGCGCTTAGCATGGAGTGAGGGTTGGGCGAACTATTTCCAAGGAGCTGTCCTCACAGGCGCAGACGCGAATGGTTCTAACGGCGCTTACTTAGAAACGGACATCCCCGCGACCAAACGCTATCACTATTACGTGGATACCTATGGTTATAAAGGTTCGGGAAACAACGCGGGTGTTGCCATCGCCTTTAATCTTGCGGCAGACGGCACGGACGTCTCTCAATATGACAGTGTAGCATCCGACCCCGCCGGCACTGGTATGTTCCGTGAAGTCTCCGTTTCACGTTCCCTTTATAAGTCGACTCGCAATACGGCCTCTATTTACACAGGCTCAAAAACTGGCGGCGGCGTTCTGTTTAAGGACGTCTGGAAAGTGTTTTCTGGTGAAGAAAAAAATGTTTCTACCCACGCAAGCCCTGCTTATTACAGCTTTGCAAATACAACCGTATTCCCAATTTCCAATATGGGTTTGATGAACTGGATGCTTTCAAAAAATGGCGTTTCATCCTCAGCGTGGAATTCTATCCTAAATGAGGAAAAACAGACTAAGACCACAGAAAACTATGCCTACTATCTGCAAGCTGGAACGGGTTGCAGTTATACGTTCACCAACGGAACAACTGAAAAATTGATGACTAGCCGGGACACCGTGAAGCGCTCTGACCAACAAATGAATAATGACTTCTATCTGTATTATCATGACGGCCAAGCGGCGACGCTCACTATGAACTACACCACCAGTGGCAGTGCCACTTTGAATTTGGATCTGATTCTTTATTATGGATCTTACGTGTATTTTGAGGATGACTACGCTTATGCCGGAAAGTCTTCAAACTTTGTCGCAAGAACAAGTCGCAATGCTTCCGGAGCCGAAACCATCAATCTTTCGGGTCTACCTGCAGGTATTTACATGTTGAATGTAAAAATCAATGCTTACAACAAACTTCAATATGAACTTAACGGCAACGCGACTTACACGATCACCAAAAACGGGAGCCAGCAGCTATGCGGAACAGAAAGACCTTAACAGTATTACTTCTAGGCTTGCTCTTCGGGATTTCAGGTGCCGCTTACTTTAAAGATAAAGCGCGCGCCGCCCATCGTGGCCCCGCGTCTGTAGAAGGAAAAAGAATTCCGTGGATTCCTGCTCCGGTCGGAAAACATCTAGCCCTCTTAAAAGTTGAAATCGCAAAACCAGAAAGCATTCCTGAAGATGGTGACGGCGAAACTGTATTGCGCGGAAGAATCTTGGTAAACCAAGACCTGCAAGGAGATTTGAACTACACATGGCACATGCCTGAAGGCGTTCAAGTCGTATCAGGTTCAGTAAAAGATTCCCTCGCGAACGTAAAAACAGGCCAGATCGTAGACCTTAGCCTGACTGTGAGAGGCTTCACCAAAGAGTCCCAGAAACTGATCTCTTTGCAAGCTTCAGCCACTCGTGGTGAACTTGTTTTAGGTGGTTCGGCGATCCTTCCAAGCCGTCCTGAAGACACTTGGGAAGCCGTTGCCCCAGATATGAAAAGAGATGCCGAAGAACAACTCGGCACCTCTAAAAATCATCGCAGATAATTTTCTATACCGGAATAACTTCGACTGTCGGATTGAATTGATCACGAAGAATGCCTTCGATCGCCATCAATGTGCCTGAAGTCGCACTTGGGCATGTGCCGCAAGCCCCTTGATAAAACACGTACAGTTTATTCTCTTCGTATTTAACTACTTCAATATCCCCACCATCGCCCTGCAAACCTGGGCGCACCGTGTGGTCTAAGATCTCTTCAATCTGCTGAAGTTCAGGGGACAGTCCTGCCCGACGCATTTTCTTTTCATCCATCACCGTGACATTGGGATTGTGCGCGGGCATGCGTGTCTGGATAACAGAACAAACTTCTTTTTGCAGTTCTTCAGGATCGGCATCAAAATTATGCGTCACCGTGATCACATTTTGGAAAAAGTGAACTTGGCGGACACCTTCAACCAAAAAAAGTGATGAAGCCAAAATGCTTTGATCGGCTTCTTTGGGATCCGTGTAAGTCATTTTGCCTTCAGTTAAAACCGGACGGTCTAAAACGAACTTCCATGCGTTTGGATTCGGGGTTGCTTGAATACGAATTAGGACATCTTGGGTGCTCATAATAACATCTCCCGTGCTTTGGCCACGGCCTTTACTAGTGCGTTGATATCTTCGTGATTATTGTAAACTGAGAACGAAGCGCGCACAGTCCCGGGTACGCCAAATCTTGCCATCAACGGCTGAGTACAATGGTGGCCGGCGCGAACCGCAACCCCCTCTTGATCTAAGATTTGGCCTACATCGGAGTGATGCACACCTTTAATATTAAATGAAAGAATCGGCCCTTTGTTATGAGCTGTTCCGACAATCACGACATCCGGAATCGCTGACAACTTAGTCGTCGCTTCTTTTAAAAGTTCCATTTCATAGGCATGGATTTTATCAAAACCAATACGATCTACAAAATCCAAAGCAGCATGCAATCCCACGGCACCTTCTACGTGCGGAGTTCCCGCCTCAAAACGGAAAGGAACATCATTGAAAGTGGTTTTATCAATGGTGACTTTAGAAATCATGCTGCCGCCGCCTTGGTACGGAGGCATGGTATCTAAGATGTCTCTTTTACCGAAAACCACCCCAAAGCCAAAGGGACCAAAAATTTTATGTGCGGAAAACACAAAGAAGTCACAATCGATATCTTGAACATCCACACGAACTTGCGAAACGATCTGGGCCCCGTCGATCAAAACCTTAGCACCCACTTCGTGAGCAAGCTTAGTCATAAGCTTCATGTCCGTGTTCGTACCTAAAACATTTGAACACGCCGTAAACGCGACCATTTTGGTTTTTCCCGACAATTTCTTTTTAAAGTCATCCATGTCGAGTTCGCCGTTATCTAAAACACGAGCCGCTAAAACCTTCGCCCCCACTTTTTCAGCAACAATTTGCCAAGGAACGATGTTTCCGTGATGTTCCATTTCGGTGATCAGAATTTCATCGCCCGCTTTAAGGTTGGTTAAACCCCAGGAATGGGCCACTAAGTTAACACCCTCAGTGGTTCCGCGAACAAAAATGATTTCTTCAGTTTGTGAAGAGTTTAAGAATTTTGCTACACGCGTGCGCGCCGACTCAAAAGCTTGCGTCGCCACATCCCCTAAATAATGCGCCCCACGATGCACATTTGAAGTTTCAAAAGAATAAAAATGAGTAATACGATCAATCACCGATTGCGGCTTTAAAGTCGTGGCGCCACTGTCTAGGTACGACAATGCCTTCCCATGCACCTTTTGCTTTAGTGCTGGGAATTCATTTCTTACAGAGGCAAAAATTGGATCTAATTCACTCATAACTACCTTAAAAACCTATTTCGTCACCGAAGGAATCGACAAACGCTTAAAGGCTTCATCCAAATGACGAGTCAGCCAGTGCTGAATAGACTCGTCTGAAATTTTATAAATCACTTCTGAAAGATAGCCATAACTTAACATCGGAATGGCTTTTTCTTTCGGAATTGCGCGGGATTGCAGATAAAAAATCTCTTCTGCATTTAATTGCCCCACCGTCGATCCATGTGATGCTTTAACGTCATCGGCATAGATCTCTAGATTAGGCTTGCTGTCCGCTTCTGCCTTTTGGCTTAAAAGCAGATTATTATTTAACTGAGCCGAGTTGGCTTTTTGCGCATCTTTACGGATCAAAACTTTACCGTTAAAGACCGCGCGCGATTCGCCATCTAAGATACCTTTATAAAGCTGATTGGTATCACAGGCCCCGATAGCATGATCAATCGTCGTGGTGTTATCCACATGTTGATTCCCCGAAACTGAATAAAGCCCTAAGACTTCACTGTGAGATCCCGCCCCCTTAAGAACGACATCCAAAGAATGGCGGCCCAAGCGAGCCCCCGTTGCGTAAGACAGGCTTTCCACATTCGCATTAGCATCAACGGAAATATTGGTGCGACCAATGTTAACTACATTGGTCGGCTCATTTTGCAAACGGATGTAAGTCGCTTTGGCACTTTCACCCACTTGTAAGTGAGTCACAGTATTCACAAAGTAAGCCCCCGAAGAAGAACCATAATAGCTCTCTAGGACACGCACCGAAGAGCGCTTGCCGACTTTGATATTCAAACGTGGATGCATCATTGTGGATACACCATCATTGTTTGCAGAGAAAAAGACGAAATTCACAGGCTTTTCCACAGAGGTTTCCGCCGGAACTTCCAAATCCCAACTTTGCGTCAAGTAAGCACCATTAAGCGCATCAAACGCATCCGCAAAAGTCGTCGCCCAATTTTTTGTCTGCTCAAATTTTACGGTCTTCGGAGTTTCATCAGAAAGAGTGCGATTAAATACGCCGTTAAAGAATACAAAATTGGTAAAATCAGGATTTAAGAACTTCTTAACTTCGACAAAAAGCTCATGCGCCGGCAAAAATCCTTCAGGCGTACTTGCCGTGTATTCCGCTTCAGACAGAAGCTTCACACTGGTGTAGTGCCAGTCTTCGTTCTGACGGGTCGGAAGCCCTTTGTCTTTAGCATAATCAAAACCTGCCTGACGGAATGCTAAAAGCGCCCCGTCCGCTGGTGAAGATTTGCTAAATTTTTCGTACGATGAAAATAAACTCATTTATTCATCCTCAAATTAATTGATCAACCAGTCGTAACCCTTTTCTTCAAGCTTCAAAGCCAAAGAAGAGTCACCGGTCTCAACGATTTTTCCGTTCAAAAGAACATGTACGAAGTCAGGTTTAATATAATCTAATAGTCTTTGGTAATGCGTCACCAAGATGATGGCGTTGTCTTTACGACGAAGCTTATTCACACCGTCCGAAACCACACGCAAAGCATCGATATCAAGGCCTGAATCTGTTTCATCCAGCAACGCCAGACGCGGCGATAAAACTGCCATCTGCAAGATTTCGTTTTTCTTTTTTTCACCACCTGAAAAGCCGGTGTTTACGGGACGATCCAGATATTCTGGCTTCATGCTAACGAGTTTTAATTTTTGAACCAAGAATTCACGGAATTCGCCTTCGGGCATGGGTTCAGAACCTTGATGGGCCAAAACCGAATTAAAGGCGGTGTGCAAGAAGGTGAAGTTAGAAACTCCTGGGACTTCCACCGGATATTGGAATGCTAAAAAGATGCCTTCTTTCGCACGCTCATCCGGAGCAAGATCTAAAAGACTTTGCATCATGAAATTGATTTCGTATTTTACTTCGCCACCGGTCACTTCATAAGCCGGATGGCCTGCCAGAACTTTAGACAAAGTCGATTTGCCAGAGCCATTGGGCCCCATGATCGCATGCACTTCACCGGCTTTTACTGTCAGGTTCAAGCCTTTTAAAATTTCTTTTTCTTCAACACGTGCTTGAAGGTTTTTAATCTCTAACATAATTATCCCACACTATTTTCTAGCTTCATTTCGATTAACTTCACGGCTTCCACGGCAAATTCCAAAGGCAATTCTTTGAAAACTTCTTTACAGAATCCGTTCACCAGCATCGAGATTGTTTTTTCCATATCCAAACCGCGCGATTGTAAATAGAAGATCTGATCTTCACTGATGCGCGAAGTGGTTGCTTCGTGCTCTAACGTTGCGGTTTTATTTTTAACTTCAATATAAGGGAACGTGCTGGCACTGCACTTATCACCCACAAGCATTGAATCACACTGCGAATAATTACGTGCATTTTCAGCTGACGGCATGATTTTCACTTGGCCACGGTAAGCATTTGACGAAAAATCTGTCGAAATACCTTTAGAGATGATCGTACTTTTTGTATTCTTACCGATGTGGATCATCTTTGTACCCGTGTCGGCTTGCATGCGATCGTGAGTCAACGCGACAGAATAAAAAGCACCCTCAGAATAGTCCCCTTGCAAGATGCAAGACGGATATTTCCAAGTGATAGCGGAACCTGACTCCACTTGAGTCCAAGAAATTTTTGAACGCTTCCCGGCCGCTTTTCCACGCTTAGTCACAAAGTTATAGATACCGCCACGACCTTCTTTGTCGCCCGTATACCAGTTTTGCACTGTGGAATATTTAATTTCCGCATCATCAAAAGCGATAAGTTCCACCACGGCCGCATGAAGCTGGTTTTCATCACGTTGAGGCGCGGTACAACCCTCAAGGTAGTTTACGTAACCACCCTCATCACAAATCAAAAGAGTTCTTTCAAATTGCCCGGTATCTTTAGCATTGATACGGAAGTACGTTGATAAATCAATGGGGCAACGAACTCCTTTAGGGATGTAACAGAAAGATCCATCGGTAAAGACCGCTGCATTTAAAGCCGCGTAATAGTTGTCGGTGTAAGGCACAACCGTACCTAGATATTTTTTTACCAACTCTGGATGTTTATGAACGGCTTCAGAAATTGAACAAAAGATAACGCCGGCTTTATCTAAAACATCCGTATGCGTGGTTCCTACAGAAACTGAGTCAAAAACCACGTCGACAGCAATACCGCTGATACGTTTTTGTTCAGATAATGGAATACCCAGTTTTTCGAAAGTTTTTAATAACTCGGGATCCAGATCATCTAAGGATTTGGGTTTGTTATCTTCTTCCGTTTGTTTTTTTGGTGCGGAATAATAACGAATCGCCTGGAAATCAATTTTTGGATATGAAACATGCGCCCACGTAGGCTCTGTCATCGTCAACCAATGACGATAAGCTTTAAGACGGTATTCCAACATCCAGTCGGGTTCGTTCTTTTTAGCAGAAATCAAACGAATGATATCTTCATTCAGTCCCAGTTGAACCGAATCAGTTTCAATATCGGTCGTAAAACCGTATTTGTATTCATAACTTTCAAGCGGATTGTTGTTGGACTTATTATTATCCATGCAGTTCCGCCTTTTTAGAGTTCGCAGATTTTTCCAAGAGCAGTTCTTTCAAGCTAAGGTTTTCATAAAAGCCATTGAGTCGATCATTAAGTTGTTGAAGTGGGGATGCGATGTTGCAAGTTCCTTGAATGTCGCAGCCCTTTTTTTCGCCCACGCATTTTACCAAGGCCGTCGGACCCTCGATCATTTCGATCAAATCCAAAACAGAAACTCGCGCCAAATCTTTGCTGATTTGATACCCGCCGTTAGCGCCATATTCTGCACGCAAAAGTCCGTTTTCTTTTTGCGCCATTTGCTGCATCACACGCGCCGTCGCATCAAAAGGAGTATGAAAAGAATCAGACACTTCTTTTGCTGACGTCAGTTCGCCAGGAATCTTTTGGCTCATGTACTTTAAAGCCATCAAAGCGTATTCAAATTTGCGGTTGATCTTATTCATAAGTACCCGTTTCTAAACGAAAGCGAAATGAAAAACAAGATTAAATACGCCATATTTTAGCGTATTTAAGTTCATAACAGAAATCTTTCTGCGAGTTCTGTAAAAAATTGCTGATTTCAATACTTTAGAATGTTATACCGCCTATCATGAGAATTATCTTAATTAGCGTATTTTCCCTTCTTGTTCTTGGCGTTTTAATCACGATGACCCGTATTTGGGGACTGTCCCAGCCTCACCGTCTTTACGAACATGCCTTCTTTTCTAGCTCCACCCCGATCATTATCACCAAGGTGAAAACCCTCGAAGAGGCCAAAGAAGCCATAAAACTGAAATCAGACGTGGTTTTATGGCTGGATGTGCGCTTCTCTCTGGAAAGAGTGCCTTTCATCTTAGAGAAATCGCGCGATGCGGCATTCCTAGAGATGAAACGAGTTGAACAAGAAAAGCACCCCGAAACTCCAATTTTTATTGGCGCCCGGCTTTCTGACTATCCTTGGGAGCAAATCAACGAGTTTTATAAAAACACCCCGGCCTTAAAAGAGTTCTATGAACAATTCCCGCAAACTCGTTTCGTGGTGAATATGGTCGACAATGTTGCTGATGCCCATTTGAAAGTAGTCGAAGCCGTTGAGGGCTTTAAGCCTAACGAGCGAACGTTGATTCAAAGTGATGCCTTGATTCTTATGACGTCTGTCAAAGATTTAAAGCCAGAATGGGTTTACGGAACCAGTGTTCCGGATCTGATGCGTTTGTTAACTTTGGACTCTATGTACGTATTGCCAGCAACAATTTTTAAAGGCGATGTTTTCATTGCACCATTTACTATAAAAAATCGTCCGGCCTTTAACGACGAGATCATTGCAGAGATGCATCGCCGTCAGAAAAGAATTTTTTTAGGGCCAATTCAAAGCGAAGCTCAACTTCAAAAAGCACAAAGCTTGAATGCGACGGGGTATATCACAGACAATTTGCCGGAATTGCTGCGTCTTCTCGGCCAAGGTCCTGCGCAATAGGTTGAACTCGACTCCGAATGAGCATATCTTTGATAGGAATGCTCTACGGAGGTCAAGGAATGTCCGCTTTTCAATTCATTAACGTAGCTCAAGCAGCTCCGGCCGTGTCGGTAAACACCAGCTCGATGGATGCACTTATGCATGCAAGTCCGGTGGTGCAACTGACTCTTTTAATCTTAGTCGTTTTATCGATTTTTTGTTGGGCTATTGGTTATTCAAAATACCAAACCTTCAGAAAAATGAATGAGTCTGACGAACTTTTCTTAAGCAAATTTTGGAAAGTAAATTCCCTGGACACTCTTTATGAAGATATCGATCAATATGCGAATTCTTCAGTCGCACGCGTATTTAAAGCGGCTTACTTAGAAATGAAGAAGATTTCTGAGTCTCCGTTGTTAGCCAAAACAGATGGGGATAAACCGATTCTTTCTGGGATCGACAACCTTCAGCGTGTTTTAAATAAAGCCCAAGAAAATGAAATTGCTCGTTTAGAGTCCCGTTTGACCGTATTAGCCACCACCGGCAGCACCGGTCCCTTCATCGGTCTTTTCGGAACGGTTTGGGGGATCATGGGATCTTTCCATAAGATCGGGCAAACGGGATCAGCAAGCCTAGCGGTCGTAGCACCTGGTATCTCTGAGGCGTTGATTGCCACGGCGATTGGTCTGGCGGCGGCAATTCCGGCGGTGGTTCTTTATAATAACTTTATTGCTCGTATCCGCCGACAAGAAATCGTTCTGAATAATTTCAATGCAGATTTCCTTAACATCGTAAAAAGAAACTTCTTTCAAGGAAACTAGTCATGGCGATGGGAACCAACGGCGGCGGAAAGAAAAGTCGAGCGACATTGAGTGAAATCAACGTCACACCTTTGGTTGACGTGATGTTGGTTCTTCTTATCATGTTCATGGTAACAACTCCTCTGATGCAACAAGGGATCGATGTGGATTTGCCAAAGACGTCCGCATCGGGTGTAGAAATGAACGAGGAGCCTTTTGTTTTGGTGATTGGCCCGGATCAAAAAATGACGATCGCTAAAACTTCGATCGCCATGGGTGATCTTAAAACTAAACTCAAAGCTATCTTTGAAAATAAAAAGAACAAACAAGTTTATATCCAGGCAGATCGTAAAGTGGATTACGGCTTCGTCGCGGAAGCCATGGCAGAAGTTCGAGCTGCAGGGATCTTTAACATTGGTTTAATCACCATGCCTAAGGATAACTAGGACCTTGGAACTAGAACGCGAACCGAACAGAGAAGAAGAACGACTCTCCCGCGGCTTAGGGGTTTCCTTTGTCGTGCACGGAATGATTTTGCTTTTGTTCACGGTGAAGGCGGTCTTTTTTACACCAGAACAAATCGATTTTTCTCAAGCGGTGCGCGTAGACATGGTGGCGTTACCCGATAAAGTTCCTGCAAAAATAGAACCTCCAAAACCTGAAGCCAAACCACAATTGCCAGATAAGCCTGCGGAAAAACCTGTGGAAAAAGCGGCAGAAAAGCCACCGACACCCCCAGCGCCAAAACCAGAAGTCAAAGTTCCCAAAGCCGATGAAGGGGTTAACTTAGAAAAAGTAAAATCTAAGCAGCAAAGTGCATTGGAAAAACTAAAAGCCATGGCGGCTTTAGAAAAAATCAAAGAAGACGTCGAGTCTGAAAAGAAAAAAGAAGCCGCAAAGGGTAAAGCCGATGACGGGGGCCAAAAAATCAAAGGCAACATCTTGTCGCCTGGCACCTCACTGACTGGGTTAGCTAAGTTACAGCATGAAACTTATGCCGCGGATTTGGATGCGCATATCAAACAGCATTGGGCGCTTCCCGAATGGCTCGCCAAACGCGATTTAAAAGCCCAAGCTCGTGTGCAAATTGATTCACGCGGAAATATTTTAGGAAGAAAAATTGTGAAATCCAGTGGCAACCCTAGTTATGATGACGAAGTATTAGCGACGATTGATCGCTCTGCACCGTTCCCAGCGCCACCGGAAAGATTTATTGCGATTGTGTCTGTTGATGGAATCTTGATAGGATTCCCTGAATAGTTTTTAAGGAGGATTCTTTATGATGAAGCAGCTTTTGATCTTACTCCTGACAGTTGGCTTATGCCCTCTTTTCTCTCACGCGCAGGAAAATGGGATTTATATTAAACTGGGTGAGGCCCGCACGAAAAAAAGTCTTTTGGCTTTTCCTCCGCTGCAATATTCTGGCGCCCCGAATACCGCCTCTAAATATCAATCTACAGGTGTAGAAATCTTTAATACCGTCAACAACGACTTAAGTGTTTCTTCTTACTTCCAAATGATTGATCAAAAAGCTTTCTTAGAAGACACCAGCAAAGTCGGGATGATGCCGGCCCCGGGTCAGCCTAATGGTTTTAAGTTTCAAAGTTGGACAGCGGTGGGTGCGGATTTCTTGATTCGTGCGGGTTATTCTATCACCGGCAATGAACTCACATTTGAAACATTCCTTTATCACGTTCCGCGCGCACAACTTGTTTTAGGTAAAAAATATCGCGGCCCGGTTTCTTCGGCTCGTCGCATTGCTCATACATATGCCAATGATGTTTTAAAAGCTCTTTCCGGAACGGAAGGTCCTTTCCTTTCTCGCATTGTGGTTTCTTCTGATCGTTCCGGAAAAGACACCAAAGAGATTTATGTCATGGATTGGGATGGCGCGAATGTGGATCAAGTGTCTTCTCACCGTACGATTTCTATTTCTCCAGCGTGGTCCCCTGATGGAAAGAAAATTGCTTATACTTCTTATGTAAGACGTGTTGGTGCAAAATTTAAAAATGCCGATATGCTTTTATTAGATCTTTCTTCGGGTCGTCGTTCTTTAGTTTCTTACCGCCAAGGTATTAACTCGGGCGCCGCTTTCTCTCCGGATGGTCGTCATATTTATCTGACTGTTTCTCAAGGAACAAATCCGGATATTTATAAAATGACTTTGGATGGTGACTTGGCGGCGAAAATCACTAACGGTCCCGCGGGGGCCATGAACGTTGAACCCGCCACGGCGGCTGACGGACGTATCGCCTTTTCTTCAGACCGTGCGGGTCGCCCCATGATTTACACCGCAGACTCAAGTGGCAACAACGTAAAACGTATTACTTTTGCGGGTGTATTTAACTCTTCGCCCAGCTGGTCCCCTGACGGCAAGAAAATCGCATTTGCCGGTCAAAGCGATAACAACTTCGATATTTTCGTGATGAATGCTGACGGCACCGGTATGATTCGCCTGACTTCGGCGAAAAAACCAAACGGTAAAATGTCTAGCAACGAAGACCCTTCGTTTTCACCTGATGGACGCTTCGTCATGTACACGAGTGACCGTACCGGTAAAAATCAGATTTATATTTCTACGGTGGATGGCACGGAAGAACGTCGCGTGACCAACGACAACCACAATTACTACAAACCAAAGTGGTCTAAAAACATTGAGTAATGTCGCGATAGAAGAAAAACTTCGTTTGGAGCGCAATGAGGCCTGGACCCGTTGCGCTCTTTTAGCGAAAGCCGATCTTACTAGCGCCCCCTCCGTGTGTCGATCCTGGAGTCAGGATGCTGACCGACTTCTGACTGAAGCTTTTAATTATTGTTTTGCGGATCAAGCCATCGCCCTTTTTGCCCTTGGAAAATTAGGCTCTAACGAGCTAAATCTAAGTTCGGATGTCGATATTCTTTTAGTCGCGCAAGATGAGGAATCGATTTCTTATCCGTCTTTACGAAAATTCCAAAGACTTCTGACTGAAAGAACCGCGCAAGGTTATATTTTTCGCGTCGACTTTGATTTACGCCCCGGCGGTAAGCAAGGACCTTTGATTCCGACACTTGAACAATTCAAAGACTATTACGGCAATTATGGCGAAACCTGGGAACGCTTGGCTTTTGTGCGCTTGCGCTTTATCACCGGGAATTCTTTTATTCAGGACGAAGTTCTGGCTTTTTCTAAGAAGTTTTCGTTCCGTCGTCATTTAGATTTTACACTTTTAGAAGACTTAAAAACCTTGCGTTCAAAAATCCAAGGTCATTACTGGGCAAGATCCCAAGATGATGTGATTGATTTAAAGTTGGGTGTGGGTGGAATTCGCGACGTCGAACTTTTCGCGCACGCCTTACAAGTTATTCACGGGGGGCGTGATACCACCTTACAGATCAAAGGCACAACCGAAGCTTTAGATCTGATCGCCAGCAAAAATCTGCTGCCCGCAAGTGACGTGGATTTTTTAACCCAGCACTATTGGCATCTGCGCGGTTTAGAAAACTATGTCCAGGCGCTCAATGACGAGCAAACTCATTTGTTAAAAACGAATGATCCTCATCCTGATTTTGTTATCCAGTCCCTAACCACTTTACGTACAGACCTTGCTCGCTGTGATCAAATCGTCAAAGGTCTTTTAGGTGAAGCGCCTCAAGAAGTTTCAGTCGAAGAAGATCTAAAAAAAGTGGGCATCACCGATCAGGAACTTAAAGAACTTTGGGATGAAATTTTAGGGCAAGAAGTTTTATCGCGCACCAAGGCTCGAGATGAAATCGCCCGCAAAGCTTTTTTGGCGCAGTTTTTAGAAACACTTCAATCCCAACAAGGTGATGTGCGCCGCGGACTTTTGCTTTTAAAAGATTTCATTCACGGGACGCGCGCCAAGGCCAGTTTCTTTTCCATGCTTTTGCGGGAAAAAGAATTACTGGAAGAATTAGCCTGGCTTTTTGGGCACTCACCTTATTTATCACGCATCCTTTGCAATAGACCTGAGCTTTTAGACAGCTTCGTTTATCGCGCACAAGATAAACACTCCACAGACTTAGATGTTCTATTAGAGGAGCTTGCGGAAAAAAGACTGCTTTCTGAAGTCATTAATGGCTCTGCCTATTTAGAAGATAAAGATCTGCCTTCTTTACAAAAAAACTTAAGCTCGACGGCGGATTCAATTGTTATTAATTTGCTTGAAGCTTTAAAACGACAATTCCCTTCGGACATTCAAGTTTTAGCTTTAGGAAAATGGGGCGGACAAGAGTTAGGTTTTAGATCAGATTTGGATTTTATTTTTGTCGTCCCCAATGAACCTGAAGAAAATGACTTTAAAGTCGCTAAACGCTTTATCACCCGTCTGACAGAATCTCATCGCGGGGGAAATATCTATTCCATTGATATGCGCTTACGTCCTTCCGGAAAAGCCGGCCCGTTGGTGATTACTGAGAAAGATTTGCGCGAATATCTTTTAAAAGAGGCTTCTGGCTGGGAACGACAAGCTTACTTAAAAGCTCGTTGGATCGGAACCCACTCCGTTTCTTTATTTGAATCCTTTATTGATCGCGGATTAACGAGCGAAGAGTTAACCGAGCTTGAACGTATCCGTTTGCAATTGGTCCCTGATGATTCAAGCTTGAATTTAAAGTACAGCGAGGGCGGCTTAGTGGATGTGGAGCTTGCGGCGCAGGCTTTCGTTTTACATCACAAAATCCGCCCGAAAGACTCTTCAACCAAAGAGCTCTTAACCGTAATGGGCTCAAATGCCGAAGCTTTGATGCGAAATTATATGCGTCTGCGTCAAGTCGAACAGATGCTTCAGCTTGTTGCGTCAGAATCCATCGTTGAGCTGCAGTTAAATCATGAGTCCTTTCAATCGCTTGCCTTGGCGCTTCAATTAACACCTTCATTCCTAGAAAATGAGATCCGCGCGCTCTTTGCGGACAACGTTCGGGCCTTGAAGAACCTTGACCCTCGTCCTCGCCCTCACTAATAGTAAAAGGGTTGGACCAAAGTCAGGAGTAATCAAATGTCGAAGAATATCGATATTAAAAAGGTACTGTGGATTTACCTTTTCGCGTTCTTGTTAGCGGCTTTTAGTTTCCGCGCTGATGCAAAGGAAGCCTCAAGCACTGAAACAAAGACCGAGACCACAACGGTAGAAAAATCCAAAGAGACTAAAAAAGCGAAAGCTGACAAAAAAGAAGCGGCCGCAGATAAGAAAAAAGGGAATAAAGAAATGTTCGCACTATTTGAAACCACTAAAGGTAACTTCAAAGTAAAACTTCTTAAAGAAACAGCTCCAAAAACTGTTGAAAACTTCGTAGGCCTGGCTGAAGGCACGAAAGAGTGGACGGATCCTAAAACTGGTAAACAAGTTAAAAAACCCTTCTATGACGGTTTGACTTTCCACCGCGTGATCAAAGATTTCATGATTCAAGGTGGTTGCCCGATCGGTAACGGCACTGGTGGACCGGGTTTCCGTTTTGATGATGAATTCCTTCCAGGTCAACCAAAGCACTCTAAACCAGGCATGCTTTCAATGGCGAACGCGGGACCAAACACTAACGGTTCTCAGTTCTTCGTTACAACAGTAGCGACTCCTTGGTTGGACAACCGCCACACTGTATTTGGTGAAGTTGTTGAAGGTATGGACGTAGTTCACGCTATCGAGAACACAAAAACTCTTCCAGGTGACAGACCGGCAGAGCCAATGATCATCAAGCACGTTAAAATCGTTCAGTAATTCACCTATGCCGAGGCTTCGGCGTAATAAGTATTTTTGAAATTTAGATTTTAGGAACCCGCCCAGTCGAAAGCTTGGCGGGTTTTTTTATCCCGACTTGGCGACGACGGATTATTTCTTCCCGCAGAACTGCGTTGCTTTAATATTATAAGCCGGTGTGCAGTAGTCTTCCTGCCATTGGTTATTCTTTACAGTTGAATACGCATAAAACCAAACCAGCTCTGCATTGTTTTCGGTAAAGAAGACTTCGTTCGGCATTTGTTCTGGGAACTGCCCGTTCACGGAATAGCACCAACCATAAGCACGCAGTTCATCTTTAGAAACAATCTCAATCGAGCCGCGATCAGTCGGTGTGCCAATAATAGAATTAAATCCTTCTTCAGAACCGATATAAGGAATCTTGTTGTCTTCAAAAACCTGCACACTGAATGCGCCGACTGAAGTATCAAATTTTTTCATCGGCACTTTGCCTTCATGAACCGGCTTTTCACTGCAAGGTCCATAGACCTTCCACGAAACGGCGAAAACTGGTGTGGCGGCTAAAAGAATGGCGGTGGCGATAAAGTTTTTCATAGCGGTTTTCTAGCTGGAATAGCTATTAATTTCAACCGCAGAGTTGTGTTTTGGTAAAACACCCCTATATGTGGTACCAAATTACGGTACTTTAAATATTTTGAAAAATAAAAGCACCTCGCGCATATTTTCTTCACCAACCACGAAGGAAAAAAATGAACTACACGCCATTATCTGAGGGATTAAGAAACATTCTGAAAACTCGTAACGTCACCTACAAAGATATTGCCGCCAAACTCGAGATGTCCGAGTCGGGTGTAAAAAAGATGCTTACGGCAAATGACATTAGTTATAACAAACTCAACGCGATCCTTGAGATGCTAGATTTAAAAATTGATGATGTCGTATCGATTGCTCCTAAGCCTTACAAAAAACTTACTGAAGAGCAAGAGCGGTTTTTTGAAAAGAATCCTAAGCACTTTAACTTTTTCATTCAGCTTCATCACCACAAAATGAAAGCCGAGCGCCTAAAAAAGGCCAACAACAAGCTGTCTAAAGAAAAGATCACCAAATTCTTAGAGGATCTAGAAAGAATCAACGTCCTAAAAACAATTGATGGTGATATCCACTCTCTTCTTGAAGAAGGTTTTCAAGCTAGCGAAAAATTTAATGAACGCTTCAGGGTACAATACGATGTACTGATAAAATCACTTGTGGGCATCAAAAATGGAGAATGGAAATCCTGGATGTTTGAGGGGTTAGGAACCTTCAGCTTGTCACAAAAATCAGCTTTAGAACTTCGCAATGAAATGCAGGCCTTATTAGACGAATTTTCTGCGCGCTCTGAAAGAGAGAAAAAGCTCCATGATCCGAAAGAGCTTGTGAATACGGGGACATTATTTTTAAACGTCCCCTTAAAGATTCAAGATCTCTTCCCCGTTATTTAGGTATTTTGTTTTCGGACCTCTGCCATGTCGACTTCTTTGGTTTTTTCGACAATTTGCTCTAAGACTTCTTCTGGCAGAGCGCCCGGTTGAAAGAAAATGATGTCACCTTCTTTGATGACCGCAAGTGAAGGGATGGATTGAATCTCGAAATTTGCGGCTAATTCTTGCTGGGCCTCGGTGTCGACTTTTCCGAATACGATATCTTTGTGTTTCATCGCTACTGATTCGAAAATGGGACCAAAGCGACGACAAGGTCCGCACCACGCCGCCCAGAAATCTAAGATAACCATTTGATTTTTTTCGACCAGATCTTTGATGTTTTCTTTAGTGACTTCAACAACGGACATGCGGGCCTCCGAGTAGGGTTAGGTCTTCAGCGTAGCGTTTTCGCCTTTTCCTGGCAAACTGAACAGTGCCCAAATCGGTTACCGTTTGTTGAGGGAATGGCCACAACCGTAATCACCCCTGCTCAGATGGCTTTATTTTGTTTTTAAGCCCATGCCTTTCGGGCACCGAACTTGCTCAAAGAGCTCCGGTACCGGAGGCTTTATGAAATCTTATGCTCAATACAGGGCTATGGCACGTATTTGCGTTCTGTCGATGTTGATCGCCGGGTCCGCATTTGCGCAAGTGACTGAATCCCCAAAAGAAAACTTCAAAATTGAAGTCAGCCCTGAAAATGCCATCACGCTGAAATTTGCAGATGGCCGTGAAGCCCAAACCACCATGTATAGAACTGGCTATTACACTTGGCCCATGCCAATGAGTATGACGGAAAACATGTGCAATCCAGAAATGGTTAAAGCCAACTGCCGTTTGATCTTACGGGCAGAAATGCAATTTCTTATGTTGAATTGGACTAAAAATCCTGACGCCGGAAAGGTCGGCACGCCGGTATCTTTTGAATACAACCAAGTCTTTGATGGCCAACTTCTTCATGAATCTGAAGAGCAAGGGCAAAAAGATCTTTTGATCTGTGATGATTATCGCTGGTTAACGGGAAATAAGGATGCTGGCGAGATCAACCGTCACGAAAATATTATTTCTTGGGGATCTGAAGCCAACTTTACTAATACCGAGACCACAATGTCGGAAAATCGCACTATCGGCGGTGCCTTAGATATGGAACTCTCAGGGAGTTTAGGTCGTATGTATCGTATTTCTGGTTATAAGAACATCGCCCAAAACCCAACTCTTCCAGGACTGTTTTCTGTAGGGCCGATTTCTTTGGTAATCACTGATAAAACCACTCGTGAACTTTGTCAGGTGCAGTTTTCCCCAGACATCTCAAAGGCACAGATTCTTATTTCTAAATTGATTGACCAGATGTTCAAAGAAACGCCAACGCCTAACTTAACTGAGTACAGAAAAAAACATGTTTTAGGTACGCTGAAAGCGCTGCAGTTCAAAAAAGGAGAATTCCGATGAAAAAATTCTTAATTCCTTTTTTAGTAGCGACGCAAATCACAAGCGGTGCCTTTGCCAGCAATGACGTCAGCGCCCAAGTGAAACTCAACCGCCTAAGCCGTGTGCTTTTAGGAAATCAGCCGACAGCTCTTGAAAGAGAAGAAATGAAAAAAGCCATCGCGGAAGGCCGTGGTGATGCGTTACTAGAAAATAAAATGAATGAATATTTAAATTCAGATCAGCATGCCTACAAGATGTCGGTCCGTTTGGATGAGCTTTTCCGAGTGCGGACCGGTGGAACCCCGATTTTAGATGGAGGTTCCTCTCTAAATTCCTATTATGGACCGGACGCTCGTTTTTACAGAGACAATTCCTTAAATTATCTATTTACAGAAATGGCCAAGAAGAACCTGAACTGGGACGAGCTATTGACCCGAAAGTCTTATCGCGCCTTTAACCGTCCGGATAGCTTTTCAGCTTTTTCTGACTGGGGTTTTTTTGCCGGTCTTGTGCCGGATCTTAAAGCCATTAATGGCGTAAACTCCATTGATGCCATTCCTGCAAATTATTCTGATGTTGTTTCTAAAGACATCCAGTTTGCAGAAAATGATCCACGCATAGCTGGCGTGATAACGACAAATCGCTTTTTCATGCGCTACGGAAATACCGGGGTTAACAAAAACCGTCGTCGGGCCGCTGCGATCTTTCGCATTTTTCTCTGTGACTCGATGAGTGCGGCGGTTTCCTCTTCGGCCGGAATGGATGATCAAGTCTTAGATCTTATGTTCCCACACGGTGCTGGCATGACCGAAGATCAAATCCGTGCTTCGACCGGTGAAGCCTTGCATGGCACTCAACCCGACTGTATGGCCTGTCATTATAAGCTTGATCCAATGGGAAAGACTCTTTTGACTTCGCAGTCTGTCCTTTCAACGCGCGCCTCAAACGGTCGCCTGACCTATAAAAAAGCCAACGGCAGTTTAGTAGATGTGGAAGCAAAAGGTGTCGCCGGATTAGGAAAAGCCATCACTCAACAAGAAGAATATAAATCCTGTCAGGTTCGTCACTTTTGGAAATGGTTTGTGGGTGACGTTGAGCTTACTAAAGAGCGCGAAAGTGCATTAGTTAAGAAATTTGATCAGGTCGGTCGTCGCACTAATGATTTTATTAAAGTTCTAATACAAGAACCTGAATTCTTTGCGATGCGCATTCCGCTGACGGAAAGCCAGCTTCAGGCTCGTCGCGTGAAGGCTTATTTTAAGAAATGCCAAGACTGTCATAAAGATCAGTTCTATGAAGATTCACCAGACTTTAAAATTCCTGATTTCACTCAGTGGCCGATCGGTGGTTCTAAGGCTTCGATGAAGGAATGGACTGGTAAAATCGCGCGCGCTATGGACCTTGCTCATGATGGTGAAAATCCGCGCATGCCTCCTTCAATCTCCAGCTGGAGGACTCGTTTTAAAGAAATGCAGCTGATTAAAACCTGGATTGATCAAGGGGCCCCTGATGAAAACGGCATCGATCTTATGAGATCAGCAGAGGTGACAAAATGAAAAAGTTCGTTTTAGTTTTATTCATCACCGTGCAAGCTTCGTCTTTGACGGCGCACGCGGCATTTGAAGAAGGCTATTTTTCGCCTCAAGATATTATCTGGAATCTGTATCAGAAATTTGATGCGATAAAGTTAGACAGCTGCCAATCATTACCGAATGATTTGCGCAGTGCTTTGGGTGATTCAAGTGCCTTAAATGGCGAAGTGGCGGTTAGCACGCCAAATCCGGCATTTTTAACCTGGTATACAAAATGTATTTCAGACTATTTGTCGATGGTAAATTTTAACACTCGCCCGCAATCTGAAGAGGTTTTCAAAAAACTTTATAAAGCTTATTTAAATTCAAAACAGACGGAAGTGATTCGCAAATACAACCCTGACCTGCCACTGACATCTTTTTCATATATCTTAAAATTTTCTTCGTTAACTGAAAATGACCAGAAAGCGCACGTCGCCGATCTGGTGGAATGGGCCCTAGGAACGGACGAAGAAATTCTGAGTTATGGATTTATCACGGATGTAAATCAGTTCCGCGCAGACCTGCTGGGTTTTTTGTTAAAGCAATCTAATCAAGACGCTAAGAACATCACCGAGCTTGCGATTACTATTTTATTAACCCGCGATGAATTTCTTCTTTACTAAGGAATGACGACATGAAACGCAGAGAGTTTTTAAATTTAACCGCGAAAAGTCTTTCTTTGATGGCTCTTAGTGACTTAATCAACCTGAACAATGCCTTTGCAGAGAGCATGGTCGATGGCGATAAGTTTTTTGTGCAAGTCATTTTATCTGGTGGATGGGATGTTACCCTGGGAACAGATCCTTGGTTAACGGCAAAACCTGACGATAAAGAAATGTTCATTGAATATGACCCCAGCAGCATCTCACGCGTGGGCGATATCGCCTTTGGACCTTCGTTTGAACCCATGCGCGAATTTGCAAACAACATGTCTGTGATCAACGGGATTTTCTTAAGTGGCAACGACAATGGGCATGAAGCGGCGATGCACTATATGCAGTCCGGCTCCGTCGATACACTTTGGGGATCTTTAGCCGTTGAATACGGCGAATGCCGTGGTGAAGAGTTTTTGGGCCTTATTTCCAGTGGCACTGTGCTTTCCGGAAGTCGCACGCCGATCACAACGCCCGCTTCAAATCTTGCTAACATGCAGCTTGCTAAACCCACAGGCTTTGGATCCAAGTCGGCACGCCAAAGTAAGTTAGACGTGGTCGCGCAAAACATGCAAACTCAAGCCGGTAAGTTTGCTCGTCGTCAGGAGATTTTAGATATTTTGAAATCTCAAAATCCTACCTTAAATAATAAACATCAAATGACCGCGGCCATGAGCGCAGGCCTTGCACTTACGGCACTTTATGAGGCCAGCGCAACCGGCGTTGCCGGCGGTCTTGATTCTCACAGCGCTCATGAAAACAATCACAAAAATGTTCAGCTTGCTATGTGGAACGATGTGAAAGACCTCATCAATACTTTCAAAGGCACTCCTTACGGACAGAATGGTGACAGCCTTTATGATCACACCACTTTCTTTATCACTTCTGAGTTTGGCAGAACGGCCGCTTTAAATATGGCCGGAGGAAAAGATCATAATCCTTTGACGAACTCTGCAGTGATTATCAGTTCAAAAGTCAAATCTGCAAGTATCGGTGGCAGTCACTTAGTTGAAAGCAAACGCTCGGCAAGAGGGTCTTCTTATCATGTGGCTTCCCCTATTGATATCCAAACAGGCCGTCCCTTGAAGGATCGTAATAACGCCTTTATCGTGACCCCTGAGAATATTGCCGCCACCGTGGCGGAACTCATGGGGATTTCAAGAAAGCGCTTTGCGCCGGTGAAAAGCTCAACGCCTAGCCTTACGCACCTGATCCGTCGATAATCCTGACATCCCAGTGACCTCTTACGGCTCGTCTCATCTTGAGACGGGCCTTTTGCATTTTATGCGGTCCTAACCGGTCCGGGGCTTGCTTCATATACCTTTGAGGCCTTGTGTCTCAAAGGGAGAAACCATGAAATGGTTCAAAAAACTTCTGACTCTTGTCGCGCTTATCAATCTTGTGGTTGGCCCCGTGGCCGCACAAGTGCGCGACCAAAAACAAGAAGTGAAGCCTGAAGATATGCGGCAGGTGCTTGAATCTATGGGTTATAAACTTAAACCCGATGAAGCTGGGAAAAATGTCTTGATCGTAGATAAAGAAGGCAAGGTCGTCATGGAAGTCCCTTATGCCGACAAGTCAAACCTTCGTAAATATTCACCTAAATCAATGCAAAGAATGATGTTAGAAGAAATGACTCGCGTTAAAATGGCGTCTAAAGGCGCTTGGTCTCATTCAGTTCGCAGTCTACCCACTGAGTCAGCGATTTTCTTTATGGCTATGGGTGCCGTTGTTGCGGGACAACTAGTTACGAACTATTCGCAAAATCCCGTGGGCATGAAACAGCACATGGATCACTCGATGTCTCCACTTGGTGTCTTTGGTTTCTTTACTTTCATGTATTCACAAGGTGTAACTTCTAACGTTCTGGCGATGTACATCCAAAATAAGAACTTCCAAGTCCTTATTCCTTATTTAGGAATGACTGTGGGTGCGTTCTTACAAACTTACCTTTCTTCTTTTGTCAGCGATCCAAATGTAAAAATGTGTGCGAACTCTTGGATTGGCGCTAAAAAGTCAGCTTCTGATGAGGAAGCCATGGAAGCTTGTGAAAAAGCTTACGAATATTTCACCACGACTAAAAAAATCTGGGAATTCGCACCCGGTATCGTATCTATGTTGGTTTCTTCAGCCCTTGCAGCTGTTGGTCAAAAGGTCGTGGAAAAAACAGTTTTAAGAATCACAGGTGTTGATATCGCCTTATGGTTTGCCCCGGGCACAATGCAACTTAAAGGCATGCGTTTGCTTTTAGTAAAAGGTCTGCAAATCACCGCATTCGTGGCAATTGATGCGCTGATCATGCGCAAGATCACCTATATTTGGAAAAACATCTTTGATGGCGCTGACTTTTATGACCAGAACGATCGTTTAAATAATCTTCTTAACGAGATGAAAGCCTCTAACTGGCAAAAAGACGAAAAGGCGTTGATCCACGAAGTGAAAGACTTCCGCGAGAAAATGACGAACTGGCGTATGACTAATATGTCAGCGGTTTACGAAGCTCATCAAAACTGGTCGGAGTCATTACAACAACTAACTTCGATGTACAATACTAGCTATTCCGTCTACCAAGACGTGACGGAACAAATTCGCACGGCCCGTTTCCAAAACGTGGAAACGCCGATGATGTCACCAATACTTCTAGCGGGTGTTAAAGCTAAAGATTTAGCCGACGACAGACAGCATCTTTATTTAACAAGACCCGAATTCGTGGTCGGTCCGCAGCTAGAAACTGCTAAAGATGTCGCATTAAAAATTGATTCTTATCTGCAACAAGGTGATGACAAGGTTTTCTTGTATCCCGCAGAAAAGAAATCTTTGAAAAAGGCGGCAGATCTATTACGCAGCGAAGACCAACAGAAAGTTTTAGCCGGAATTCGCGAGCTAAACTCGATGAAAGAGTCCATTTACGCAAATAACAGCTCTGAAGACGCGATCAAAGTAGTTCAAGAACTTTGGTCTATCTTGGGTGACCCGGTGATGCCAAAAGGCCTGGGCCAAGGTTATTTTGCCACTTACGAAAAATCCCCTTCGACGGCAGATAAACTTAAAGGAACTAACTATTACCGCGTTACCGGTGCCTTTCAAACACCTAACATCACAGACTATCTAGTCATGCAGATGATTTGCGGACCGGATGCTGAAAACGGTGGTCGCTTGGTAAGAAATTCTTTAGGTTACCCTTCGGTATTTGCTCCCCCACAAATTGCGGCGGCCAATGTAGATCTATTTAACTGTAATGCGATCGGGGCGAACTTGCCATCAGATCAGATTTACTCTCGCGAAATCCAATACCAAGGAAAAACATATCAAGGTTCTATTCCATACCTTTTAGCGGCCGCTCGTCCTTCCGTGATCGGAACAGCTGACGCTTCAAATTTTGAAGACTGGTGGAAAAAGAAAACCGAAAAACAAGTTATGGACGCTTTCAAGGTTTATTCGGAAAAATATCAAACTATCGTTGCCCAAATGGTCAAAGGTATCTTTGAGCCAGGGAAAAGTGTTTTCAATGGCGCTAAGGGATCTATCACTTGGAGCGGTATTGTCGGGCTGTGGGATAAAAAACAAGCCAAGCGCAATATGGAGGGTGGACCTATCATGAATGGCGGTCTGAACTCTTCTTATCAAGAGATGAATATCTATTTAGCGATGCTTGAGGATCTGATGAAACCTTCCAAGGAATTCAATTTGGACTTCAGCGAGACTTTAAATAAAGGTCCTTCGATTGAGGTTCTTAAGAATGTAGATGCCGAGTTCAGAAAACTAGAAACTCTTCTTCGTCGCATTAAGATTGTCACGGTCAATAAGCAGGAAGCGGTTTCATCCGATTTAGAAAATTATGAACTTGAAGAGCAAGTGCAAAAAATCCAAACGGCTTTAAATGAGGTTTCTAAAACTCTAGGGGTTGGCGAAGAGGATTCTGCTGAGTCGGCAAAAATGCCCAAAGCTCGCCGCGACCTTGCGGTTCAGGTTATTGAACAACTTGAAGCTTTAGCTTCTGAAATCATGATGTACGGCTCAATGGCGAATGCGGTTACCTGGGAAAAAATTCGCGATATGAAACGTATCAATTCGGAAAATAACAAGTTCCAAAATGAGATTCAGAAGAAGGTGGACCAACTTCGCGGCGTTCTAGGTGCTCGTCACTAAAAACGTCCTGGCCCGATAATTGATTATTTAGATTTATGAAGAATAAGGATTAACCAAGCGCTTTTAAAGAAGGAAAGTTCCAAAAATTGGAGCGCTTTGTAAAAAGTTTAAACAGATTAAAAAGGGAGAAGACAGTGAAAAAGAAATTTGTATTAGGAATGGTTGTACTTAGCATGACGGCAGCTCAAGTTTCATTTGCGGCTGGTGTTGGTGGCGCACGCGCTCCTCGCGAAGTTTTGATGGAGTACACAAAATCAATGAAAGAAACTCTTTTAGGTAAAGGTGGCAGCGCTAAAAACCTTAAAGACGCTGAATTGCAAAACGCAAAATCACGCATCACTAAAGAGTTAAACTCTTCACGTGCGGCTGATTTAAATGCAGCAATGAGCGGCGAAGCTGGTAAAGCTCGTATGGAATCATTGGTTACTATTATCGCCGTTAAACGTTCTACTGAAAACTTGGCTAAAACTGACGCCGCTGAAGCTCAATCAATGAACGCCGCAGCTGAAGCTTCTTTGAAATTGATCGCGAACTCAACATTGGTTGGCGCTTTGAAAATTCCAGAGACGACAATGAAAGCTGAAGAAGTTTCTTTGGTTCGCGATGCATTAAACAAAGCTGAGACAATGCCTGCAGATATCATCATCCAATTCTCTAAGGCTGAGCGTGATTCATACACTCAAGTTTTAGAAAAGTATGACTCTATCGTTTCTAACTCTGCTGGTAAAAAATCAGCTGAAGAGTCTTTCGTAGACGCTATCATGGACGTTAAGAAAGTGGACCGTACTAAAGCTCTTGAGATCGTTAAAAAACTTAAAGAGTGCGTATAGTTTTAACTTTATAAGCTAAAAAATTTTAAAGCCGAGGTTCAGGGACCTCGGCTTTTTTCATTTCAGATAAGGTCCACCGAAGCTTCAGTGAAGGCGAATCAGATTTCTGCTTTTTTATCGTCGGTGATAATGAAGACTTCAATACGGCGGTTCATCGAGCGATGCTCTTCCGTGTCGTTCGGAACAATGGGCTTTTGATCCCCATAAGATAATGAAATAAATCTTTTTGCATCTATGCTATGGTACTTTACAAAATAGCGAATCACCGCTGACGATCGGCCCGCTGCTAGCTCCCAATTACTTGGGTAAATCGAACCTTCAATCGGTGTATCATCGGTGTGACCTTCCACGATCACTCGTTTATTATTACTTTTTAAAACTTCAGCGACCTTATCTAAGGCTCCCAATGCCGACATTTTAAGTTTGGCCGATCCCGCCGGAAAAAAAGTAGATGCTGCTAAAGCGATGCGCACTCCCACGGCGTCAGAATAGACATCTTGGATAGAGTTTTTCTTTTCGTCACTCCCCATGGATTTATTTAAAGAGCGCTCTACATAATCTTGAGCTTCACCAGATCCACCCTTGGCGGGAAAGCTTCCTAATGGCATTTTTAACTCTAGCATGGTCTCTTCAATCGCGGTGCGGTTGGTGTTTCCCCCGCCCCCCGATAGACGAAGTTCCATTTTTATCGAGTCTTCAAATTGTTTTTGTTTTTCTTCGTTGGCGGAAGATGTCGCATACATCACCACAAAAAACGCAAATAGCAACGTAATGAAATCGGCATAAGAAACCAGCCATCTTTCATGGTTCTCGTGCTCTTCATGTTTTTTGTGTTTGCGGGACATCGTCGATAGCCCTATTTCTGATCTTTATGAAGAAAGGCAAAAAGTTTCTGTTCCAAGATTACCGGATTCATACCGCTGGCGATAAGAAGACCGCCTTCAAGGATCATTTGCTTTTCTCTCGAGGTGCTCTGCACTCGGCGTTTTAATTTACTTCCCAAAGGTAAAAATAAAAGATTGGCAGAGGCGACGCCATAAACTGTCGCGACGAAAGCAACCGCGATACCGCCTCCCAGTTTACTCGTGTCCGTCAGATTCCCCATCACATGAATCAATCCAAGAACGGCCCCGATAATCCCGATAGTGGGCGCATATCCCCCGGCATCGACCCAAATCTTTGCCCCGCCCAAGAGTTCTTCTTCTTCGGTTTGAATTTGGGTCTCATAGATATCGCGAATGGCTTCCGTTTCAACTCCATCCACGACGTTTCGTAAAATCCCTTTAAGCATGGGATCTTGAATGCGATGCAGTCTTGCCTCTAATGCTAGCAAAGATTCTTTTTTGGCTAAACGCGCGCAATCCACAATCTCTTCAATTTTTTCTTTGATGGGCTGATCTTCATTTTTGAATGCGGTTTTGGCCAACGCGACACCCGTTTTAAGATCTTTTTCAGAACTTGAAACCATGACGGCACCCACTGTACCCGCGATAACGATAATAAAAGCTGTCAGCTGCATGAGAGAACTCATGTGCCCGCCTTCTAAAAGATTTCCCGCGATGATCCCACCGAAGCCTATTAGAAGGCCTAACCAAGTTGCTTTGTCCATAATCAAATCTTGCCACACGGGATCAGAGATATCACTTAGACCCCTCGAAGACCTAGACTTTCTGCGGGCGTAAAACTAGGGTACATTACCTATGATGTTGGACTATATTTTAGATCTTGATTGGAAGCTCTTTCATCTTATTAACTCTGTGTGGACCGCACCCTGGGCGGATCAGTTTTTTCCGTTCGTCACAGACCTTCATAAGACAAAACCTTTTAAAATTATAGTGATTCCTTTAGTGCTTGGTCTTTTCATGTGGAGAAGAGGCACCAAACGCGGCTTGATCATTTTCTTTTTTGCCGTGTTCAGTCTTTTAGCCGCCGATGGTATTGGTAATCACGGATTTAAAAAAACAATTCAGCGACCTCGACCTGGTGAAACGGCCGGCTTAGCCGTTATCCCGCGTGCGCCTTATGGCGGTTACAGTTTTGTTTCCAACCACGCCGCTAATATGTTTGGCTTTGCAAGCTTTACCGCAGCGATGTTTCCTCCAGCGGCCGTTCCGATGTACGGCATGGCTGTTTTGATTGGTTATAGCCGTGTGTATAACGGTGTGCATTTTCCAACGGACGTTCTAGGGGGCGCTATTGTCGGAATATTCTGTGGTCTTTTGATGGCCACGATATGTCGGATGATTTTAAAGCGCATGGAATTTGTAAAGGTAGAAGGATCATGAAAAAAGTTTTAGTCACAGGAGCAAATGGATTTTTAGGCAGTTGGGTGACTCGGGCGCTAGTGCAAGAAGGTCACGACGTCTATGCCTTGGTTCGTCCCAAAAGTGATCTTTCTGAACTTGAAGGTGTGAACTGTAAATATGTGCACGGTGATGTCACCGATGTTCATTCCTTGCTTGAAACCTTTAAGGGCATGGATTCGGTTTTTCACTTGGCTGGTGTTATTGCTTATAAAAGATCGCAACGTCCGTTAATGGATAAAGTAAATGTGCAAGGAACCGCCAACGTAGTTTCGGTATGTCGTGAACATAAAATTCGTCGCTTGGTTTATCTTTCATCTGTAGTCGCCATCGGTGGTGGGTTTAGCACCGATGAAGTTTTAAATGAAGACTCCACCTACAATTTACACGATTTAAACTTAGGCTATTTTGAAACCAAACACGAGGCTGAAAAAATCGTTAAGAAAGCTTGTGATAAGCATGAAATCGATGCGGTTATTTTAAATCCTTCAACAATCTATGGTGCCGGCGATGCCAAAAAAGGCAGTCGCAAAATGCAGCTTAAAGTAGCGCAAGGAAAATTGAAATTTTATACTTCCGGTGGCGTCAATGTTGTCGCCGTTGAAGACGTCGTCGACGGCATTTTAAAGGCTTGGAAGAACGGCAAAAGTGGCGAACGCTATATTTTGTGCGGCGAAAATATCTTGATCAAAGATCTTTTTGCCATGATCGCGGCAGAAGCCGGAGTGAAGCCTCCATCGTTCCAACTTCCCGACGGACTTTTACATGTTTTGGGAGCTGCTGGCGATATGATGGAAAAAGCGGGCTTAAAAGGCCCGGTCAGCAAAGAAAATGCTTACACCGCAACGATGTATCACTGGTTTGACTCCGCGAAAGCTCAACGAGAGCTAGGATTTAAACCTCGCCCCGCGCGCGAAGCGATTCATAACAGTGTTCAGTGGATGAAAGATCACAAACTAGTTTAAGGACTGATGAAACACGCCATTTTCTTTATCTTAGGTTTTATTACTTTAATCACTGTGGCGTTAGTCACTTTGTTAAACTGGCTGCCCAGTTCGGCAGAAATCCGTGGCTGCATGATTACGCGCATGTACCAAGTGGAATTGTGTCCAACTTCCAAAAACTATGTGCCGTTAAAAAAGATCTCTCCTTATCTGCAAAAAGTGGTGGTTCTCACTGAGGATTCAAGCTTTTACGACCACAAAGGTTTTGATTGGGCCTCGCTTGAAAAAAATGCGCGCGCCGGCTGGGAAACTGGGGTCTTTAAACGTGGGGGCTCCACGATCACTCAGCAACTTGCTAAGAACATGTACTTAAATAAAGACCGTACGTTTATTCGTAAGGCCCTGGAAGCCATCATTACCGATCGCATTGAGCACACATTATCTAAGAAAGAAATTTTAGAGCGCTACTTAAACGTGGTGGAATTCGGAAAAAATATTTACGGCATCAAAGCGGCCGCTCAATATTACTTTAAGAAAACACCGGCCGAATTAAACGTCGTGGAAAGTGCATTTTTTGCCATGGTACTGCCTAATCCGGTGAAGTATTCCCAATCATATTATCGTAAAGAACTGACCGGCTTTGCCAAGAAACGTTTAAGTGAAATCATCGACAATATGTATCGCTATAACCGAATCAACGAAGCTGAATACAACGAAGCGGTGTATCAGTTGTCTTACTTCTTCCAGGCAGAGCCTTTGCCGGCGGAAATGAATGTGCCTGCGGATGAAGTTCCTACGCTAGAGGAACTGGAAGCCGGTGAACCGATGGATGCTGAAGAAGTCGAAGTTCAAGAATAGTTATCGCAGAAGTTTTCTTCTGATTCTATAAAACGCCACGTTCATACAGATCCATGCTGCGATCAAAAGAATCAGTAAATGCCCAGCCACATTCAGCGAGACACCTGAATGGATCGTTTCACGAATCGCCGACACTGCGTGAGTTAATGGAAATAAATAAGCCACGTAACGAAGACCGGAAGGCAGCTGCTCTAAAGGGAAGTAAGTTCCGCTGAGTAAACTCATTGGCACAATTAAGCCCGACGTTGAATAAATGAACGAGTCATAGTTTCTGGCAATCGAAGTAAAGATCATTCCGATACAAGAGAACAGCGCGCATAATAAGAACAGCATCGGCAAGGCTAAGATAATGCGGTAAGTATCAATCAAACCAAAAATGCCCGCCACCAAAGTAACACCGCAAACACCAAAGAAGCCTTTGCTGGCCGCCCACAATAACTCACCCGCCACGATTTCTTCAGGTCCAATTCGAGTCAACATGATGGTGGCGTATGTTTTTTGATGGGTTAGTTTAGTGTAATTTCCGTAAGTGCCTTCAAAGAAAGAAACCATCATCGCGGTCGTACACAATAACGCAGGATAAAAGAATTCAATATAAGACATGCCGCCCATGTTATTTACAAAAGCACCTAATCCAAAGCCGATTGCGCCTAAATAAATCACGGGTTCAAGGACGATCCAGAAAACTGAAACCATCCAGGTTTTTTTGAAATACAAGAAATTACGCGACCATACTTTAAGTGCGTCTTCGGAAAACTTTGGAATGGAAAAGCAGTCTTTGATTTTCATGCTATTCATCCCTCAAGTGGTGACCGGCTAGTTTTAAGAACACGTCATTCAATGTCGGCTTACGAATAAAGATTTTATCGCTGGCAATTAAATCCATCACGCGGCGACCATCTTGATTTTCTTTTACCAATACAGACACGGTTTCTTGAATCACTTGATAAGCAAAGCCTTCCGCACGCAAACGGCCTAGGTAATAATTAAGATCGACGGGATTGGTATCAAATTCGACAACCTCTTTACCAATAAGATCGCGGATTAAATCGCGGGGCTTACCGACAGTCAGGATTTTCCCATCGTCGATAATGGCTACGCGATCACACATTTGCTCGGCTTCTTCCATATAATGGGTCGTCAAAACAAGCGTGCTTTTTTCAGATTTTAAATGCTTAAAGAAATCCCAGATCCAAACCCGCGCTTGCGGATCAAGACCCGTGGTCGGCTCATCAAGGAATAACAATTCTGGTGAATTAATAAGTCCACGCGCAATCGCCAAACGACGTTTCATACCGCCGCTTAAAGTTTCTACTGAACGATCCTGATATTCTTCTAACTTCATTAAACGAAGCAAGGCCTGACAGCGAAGTTCGGCGTCTGATTTCGGAATATTATGAAAACTAGCGTAAACTAAAAGATTTTCTAAGACAGTGAAGTCCGGATCTAAGCCGTCTTCTTGAGGAACCACCCCAATGCGAGATTTGATTTCGCGGTAGTTTTTCTTAACGTTGAGCCCTAGCACATAGAGCTCTCCGCTAGTAACCAGGGCGGAACAGTACATCATCTTCATGGTTGTACTTTTACCCGCCCCGTTGGGACCCAAGAGGCCGAAACATTCACCTTTGTAAATTTCTAGATTAATCCCATTCACCGCGACGCGATCATCGTACTTCTTGGTCAAATCCTTAATTTCAATAGCAACGTTCGTACTCATCGAATCCCTTCCTTGGACTCTTCGAGCTAAAGACTACTCTTTAGAAGCCTTAGCACGTTTGTGAGGATCTAGTTCACGCAAACGAAGACGGATGTTCTTCGGCGTTACCTCGATCAACTCTGAATCCTTAATCCATTCCATGGCTCTTTCCAAAGTGAACTTTTTCACTGGAACTAGACGGATAGCTTCATCAGAACCCGAAGCACGTACGTTTGACAACTTTTTCTCGCGCGTGATGTTAACTTCTAGATCATTTTCCTTCGCATGTTCGCCGACAATCATACCTTCGTAAACATCATCACCGTGCTCAACCATCATAACACCGCGTTCTTGAAGATTCCAGATCGCGTATGCCGTCGCTTGGCCTTTACGGTCAGAGATCATCGCACCATTCAAACGATGTTCAATCTCTCCACGGTAATCATCCCAGCCATCAAATTGAGTATTAAGTAAACCCGTACCGCGAGTGTCTGTTAAGAAGTCAGAACGGTAACCGATCAAACCACGTGAAGGAATACGGAATTCCAAACGAGTACGACCTGAACCTTTTTGAACCATGTTCGTCATGACACCTTTACGTTTACCAAGTTTCTCAGTAACCGCACCGACGAAGCTGTCTTCGATATCGATAACCGCAAGCTCCATTGGTTCCATTTTTTTGCCGCCTTCGTCTTTAAAGACAACAGTCGGTTTAGAAACTAGAAGTTCGAAGTTTTCACGGCGCATTTGTTCGATCAATACACCTAGTTGCAACTCACCACGACCGATAACTTTGAAGGCATCGGTGTTTTCAGTTTTTTCTACACGGATCGCAACGTTGTATAACAACTCGCGCTCTAGACGCTCAAGGATCTTACGTGAAGTTACGTTCTTACCATCAAGACCTGCGAACGGTCCGTTATTGACCGAGAAAACCATCCCGACCGTCGGTTCTTCAACCGCGATACGTGGAAGTGGACGAGGATCAATCGCCGAAGTGATCGTGTCACCGATAGTGAAATCTTCCATACCCGCGATGACCACGATGTCACCCGCACCAGCTTCTTGAACTGGAACTTGCGAGTTCACTTTGTATTGCATCAACGCAGATACTTTTACTTTCTTTTGTCCGTTAGCTTGAACGCACATAACATCGTCGCCAACTTTGATGGAGCCGGCTTTGATACGACCGATTGCCAAACGACCTACGTAATCATTGTACGAAATGTTAGAAACCATCACTTGAAGTGGTGCGTTTTCTTCGATTTGCGGAGGCGGAATCAAATTAACGATAGCATCGTAAAGTGGTTGCAATGTTCCAGTGTTAACCGCCGGATCCAAAGTCGCCATACCTTCACGCGCAATCGCATAGATCGTGTGGAAATCACATTGCTCTTCCGTAGCATCAAGATCGATGAAAAGATCGAAAAGTTCGTTATGAACTTCTTGAATACGAGCATCGGCACGGTCAATCTTGTTGATACAAACGATAACTTTTTTGCCGCCCTCAAGAGCTTTTTTAAGAACGAAACGAGTTTGTGGGAGTGGACCTTCAGAAGCGTCGCAAAGAAGGATACAACCATCAACCATGTTCAAGATACGTTCGACTTCACCACCAAAGTCACTATGTCCCGGTGTATCTACGATGTTTACTTTGATATCTTTGTATTGGAAGGAAGCATTTTTCGCCGCAATGGTGATACCACGTTCTTTTTCAAGATCCATAGAGTCCATCAGACGCTCTTCAACGTGTTCATTGTCACGGAAAGTTCCGGCTTGTTTGATTAAGTGATCGACGAGAGTTGTTTTACCGTGGTCGACGTGCGCGATGATCGCGATATTTCTAATTTTCTTTGGATCTTGCATTCTTTGCCCTTTGTTATTTCTCTTAAAAACTTTTTTAAAACTTTATATTAATTTGTTCACTACAGGATCTGGTTAAGATCCTATCCGTGACCGCCCATTAAGAACTCATCCGAGCTCTGATCTTCCTGTTCAACATTGCCGATACTTGCAAAAAATTCGTTTGCAAGAGCCATGACTTCGTCATTGCTTTTGGACTGAAATAGATTCTTACGGAATTGAGCTGCACCAGGATACCCTGTTGAGAACCAAGCTGCAAACTTTCTGAGCTGGATCCCCGTGATGTGCTCCTCACAATGCGCCACGATTTCGTTGCGAAGGTCGTTAAATAGGCTGACATAATCCCGACGAACGTCCTTAAGGGGTTCCCCACGCCACAATGAAAGCGCATCCATGAAAATAAATGGATTTTTTAAGCACCCACGACCGATCATCACGCCATCGCAACCACTTTGAGCAAGTCTCAAGTTTGCTTGACGAGGCGTTAGGATGTCTCCGTTACCCAAAATTGGAATTTTGGTTTTGGCTTTGACGTCCGTGATGAAATCCCAGTCCGCCAACCCCGTATAACCTTGAGCACGCGTGCGACCATGAATGGCCACCCATGACACCCCGGCATCGTAAGCGATATTACAAACTTCAACCGCATTGCGAGAGTTCGCATCCCATCCCGTGCGGATTTTAATTGTCAGAGGAATTTTAATTGCAGCCTTAACGGTAGAAACCATCTTTTGCAAAGCTATCGGATCTTTTAAGATCGCGGAGCCCGCGCCCTTTTTTACAACTTTTGGAACAGGACAACCAAAGTTCAAATCAACAAAGTCACAGCCATCAGCTTCGGCAACTTGCGCTGCCCGGGCTACGATTTCTGGCTCTTCACCAAAAAGTTGGATTCCCACGGGTCGTTGAGATTCATCAAAGCTCATCAACTTCATCGTGCGTTCAGATTTGTACTCGATACCACTAGCGCTCACGAGTTCCGTGACGACGACACTAGTATCAAGTCGCTTCATGAATGTACGAAAAGCATGATCAGTAATCCCCGCCATTGGCGCGAGGACAAACGGATTTGTCTTTAAGGCTTCGATTGGATTCATAGGTCCGACGGATATACCAAATCAGTCTGCCAATAGATAGGGAATAATTAAAAGAAATCGATGACTTATAGGATTTTAAGGACGATCCGCTGAGATCAAAAAAGGCTTCAACTTTGCCGGTTTGTAACTATCTGAAATCACTCGGGATGATTGTGACTGCTTAACAAATCACTCCGTCTAGGCGGTCTTATTTTTTCTACAAAATTCCGAGTTTGTGGAAGGTCCGGACGTGTTTATCTCGTAAAAACGAACTGAGCCTTGCCTTAGTTGGTCCCGAACTTGCGAATCAGTGCCTTTATCAACCAGCGTCCGAAAACCCGGGCGTTTAAATAAGGAGAATATATGAAATATAGAGTAATAGTAGGCGCTTTTCTCTTAACACTCTCTGCGTGCAATAGCGGGCCGGGAACCAATTTAACCTCGGATCCCAAACCTCAGCCCCCGCAATCCACTGTAGAACCGAAACTCGAGCCTAAACCGGAAGAAATTTCCTCGGGTGTTTATCCACTTACCGAGGGATATAATTTAGTGATTCGAAACTCTTCAAATAAAAAAACCGAAGGAATTGTGACGCCAAAAATTCTGGAGGTGAAAGTCCGAGTTTCTTATCCGCAAATGAAACAGATTGATGACGTTAATCCTGCAAAAGCTAAGAACGACGTGACGTCTTGTGCTTCATTTAAACGTTTTGTGGCGACGGAAATTAACCAAGGGACTAGCCCGATCGAAATTTTTGGATTGTATTACACTCGTTTAGAAAAGCCCAAACTCTCCGGAGAATTTTTATCGCTATTCGAGGCAAAAAAGATTTTTGCAGCGAATAACACAAATCCTAAACTGAAAGATCTGCCTGTCCGAGCTCTGAAAGCCGATGACATCAAGGGATCATTCTTGCCAATAATTTCTAAGCAATCTCTTTCATATAAGCTTGAAGACCGAACTAATCGTTTAGAGAATCTCGAAAATCTTCACGGCAGCACTATAGGATACTGTGACCTGCTTTTAGGCCAGACATACTATGAAATTCCTTTAGATGAACACGGCATCAGCAAGGAAGTTATTCGCCTAGTTTTCTCAGAACAAACTCGTTACTACTAACTTCAAATTTCAAAGCCAGGTGACTCGGCCCTCAAGCTGCCGAGCCGCCTTGGGCGGTTCATGATCAGGATAACCACACACCATCGCGCACAGAAGTTCTAACTCTCCTCGCTGGTATTCCGCTAACTTATCCACACCCAAAAACTTATCTACTTCCTCTTTTATCTCTAGTGGGGCACCCATCGTGCACGAACCAAGTCCTTCGACGATGCAGGCTAGATTCATGTTTTCCACAGCCATATACACAGAACCGATACTCGTGTGATAGCGCTCTTCTGAATCGTTGTGTGAATATGCGAAAATAATGACCGGGGCATCACCCAGAGTATAAAAAAATCTTTCGGTGAATTGATATAAAGAAGGTTTAAGTCGTTGCTGCAAAATATCTTTGATGCCAACCCAAGATTTTTGAGAATATTTTAGATATTCATCGCGCTTTTGTCCGGTCACCACAAAGAAGCGCCAGTTTTGGCGGTTTTTTCCTGATGGCGCGTGCATTCCGGCCGTCAAAACCCTTTCGATGACTTCTTTAGGGACTGCATCGGGTTTGTATTTACGGATGGATTTTCGTGATTCGATCAGTTTGTAAAACTCTGATTTTTCCATACAGATAGTTTAGGGAAACAAATCTGCTTGAACAATAATATAAATAGAACATCCAAAATCTTACGGAGCAGTTGCGAGTAGCACTGGCTCATGCATCAACACTCTGCGCTGCCGCGTCCTGAAGTCAGCTAAATGCGTTATTTTTTGTGTACCAATTCTCCACTAAAAGAAGCTGGTACCTACTCAAAAAGAAGCTGGTACCTACTCAATAAAACTTTTATGCAGTTTTTGAATCGCGGCCGTGGCTTGATCTTCGGCGACTAGAAAGCAGAAATTGTGCTTACTTGCACCTAGGCAAATCATACGCACGTTGATATCTGAAATCGAATCAAAGATCTTTTTTGCTAAACCGGCGGTGTGATTGATATTGTTTCCGATCAAAGAAATCAACGTCAGTTTTTCTTCCACTTGCACGTCGGCAAATTGCGAAAGATCGGCGATCAATTTTTTATTTAACAATGTTGAATCATCTAACGTCACGCTGACCGAAATTTCCGAGGTGGTGATCGCATCGATACTGACTTTGTGATCGTTAAAGACTTTAAAAAGTTGAAACAAGAAACCATGCGCGTGCAACATCTCTGGCGTCGATAAAGTTACCAGAACTTGATTTTTTCGTAAGGCCATGGCGCGGATCAGTGGATGCTGGTCGACATCTTTACGCACCCATGTGCCCTTAGCTTCAGAATCAAAGCTGGAACCCACGAACACCGGAATATTTTTGCGGATCGCCGGTAACAAGGTTGCGGGATGCAGAACCTTGGCGCCGAAAGTTGCAAGCTCTGAAGCTTCTTTAAAGGAAATCTCGCTGATAGGTTTTGCTTGTGGGCAGATGCGCGGGTCGGTTGTCGCAATCCCTGCCACGTCCGTCCAAATTTCTAAAACGTCAGCCGCAACGCCCTCTGCTAAAATCGCCGCAGAATAATCTGAACCTCCACGACCAAGTGTGGTGGTGAAACCATCTTCCGTCATGCCGATATAACCTTGAGTGACAAAAACTTTCTTCTGATCGCGCACAGATCCCAAATACTTTTGGCAAAGGGCTGCGACCTCTGCGGTATTAGGTTTTGCTTTACCGAAGTCGTCGTTCGTCCTTAAAACTTGGCGCACATCAAAAAGCTCAGCTGATTTTGTGGATCCGTGTTTTTTTAGGACTTGTGACATTGCTTCGGTAAAAAGAACGGAAGACATTCTTTCACCCAAGCTCATCAACGTGTCCATGGCTTTCACGGAACAGTCGCGCAAATAATGAATTCCTTTTGCGAGTGAATTCATTTCTTCGAAAAGTGTTTCGATTTTTTTAGATGATTCCGCCGAAAGCTTTAAATCTTGGGCGATCTTCACGTGTTTTTCACGGATCTTAGATAAAATCTTTTCTGTTTCTTCCCAAGTTTTTGATTCTGCGGTCTTGCCTAACAAGATCAACTCGTTCGTCGTACCTGAAGTCGCCGATACAGCAATCAAACCAGAACCTTGGCGTTGGCTGACTTCCGCACTGCGAAGCATGCATTCTGCATCTCCCATGGAAGTTCCACCGAATTTAGAAACGATCAATTTTGTCACGAATTTCTCCTGTGCAGGACGGGCCAGGAAGCCATCTTATTATTTTTCCGCTTTTGAATTCAACGACTTTTGTGGCAGACTTATATGCATGTCCAATGATTCTGCTTTTAAAAAAACCGAAATCATCCTCATGGCGGTCCTTGCAGTAGTAGCAATGACTCTAGTTACGATTGCTGTGGTGCCCAACCTGCGTCTTAAGGTGAAAGAGGCGTTCTCAAGCTCTTCCCGAGAAGTTTTAGCAAAGGTTTCAGGAAAAATTGGACCGAACGGGCCCCACCTGACGGTTTTAAAAATCAAAAGCGGCGGTCATTTAGGTCTTGAAGTTTACTCTGAAGATGAAAATGGGAGCTTAACTTTAATGACAAAGCTTCCTTTGTTTGAAGCGCGCGATGGACATTTTTTATTGCAAGGAAATGCCACGAATCTCGCACTGACAGATGTGGATAAAGACGGAAACCTTGAAATCGTCGCCCCTACTTATGATGAGCAAATGGTGCCACGACTAAATATATTCCGTTTTAATCCTGAATCGAAGGCCTTTGATCGCGCCTCAGCCCCTGAAGGCTTTGAACCTTAGGCAAACTCTGCCTTGTCTTTTAGAATCTCTTTAAGCATGCCCATATCTACGGGCTTACTTAAATATCCATCAAAACCCATTTCGACGGATTTCTTTTGACCATCCACACTGGCTTGGGCCGTTAAGGCCACGATGGGTTTACGATAGCCACTTTCTCTTAACTTCGCGGTGGCCTCATACCCGTCCATCACCGGCATTTTTATATCCATTAAAATGATATCAAACGGATCTTTCATTGCGGTTTCTACAGCCTCTTTACCGTTTTCAGAAGTTTCAACTGAAGCACCTTGTTTATTAAGGTATCGACGCATCAAAAGACGTAAATCCACAGAGTCATCCACAACTAAAACACGGCGGCCCTTTAAAAATGCACCCTCGTTGATAATTTTTAACTTACTCGAGCTCTTAGATTTTTTTGTCGGTACCATACCAATATTAAGGCGATTTGCTGGGCCTAAATGGAAAATCAATTCAAAGGTGCTCCCTTCGTGCAATTCCGAGTGCAGAAGCTTGAGTTCTCCGTTCATCATCTTCATCAAACTTGACGAAAGGGGCAGCCCTAAACCTGAGCCTTGAGTGCGCTGCACCTCTTCGGCATCACCTCGGGCAAAGGGTTCAAATAGGTGCGCCTGAGTTTCGGGATCAATGCCAATACCTTTATCAGCGATTTGGATTTTAAATGTTGCCTGATTCGTCGCATCTATACCTAAGGACACCGAAACGCGAATCGGTCCTTCTTGTGAAAAATTCACGGCGTTATTAAGGACGTTCATCATAACTTGTCTGAATCGAGCAGGGTCTGCTTGGATTTCTAAAGGAACTTGCGTTTCATATTCGATTTCAATATTTAGATTTTTCTCTTTAAGTTTCTCACCTAAAGCCGAAACACATTCTTCGATCTCATAAGCGGGATTCATGGCCGTGCTTTGCAAATACAAACGGTTGCTTTCGACCTTAGACAAATCCAAAAGATCGTTAATTAAGGAGGTCATATAATGACCTTGGCGAGAAATACCTTGAACGTCCCGACGATGTTGAGCGCTTAATGTGGGACTTCTTAAAATTGCCTCCGCAAAACCGATAATGGCCGCCAGCGGAGTTCGCATTTCATGGCTGGCATTAGCCAGTAACACCGACTTTGCCCTGTTTTCAGCCTCGTGCAAATCTCGCTCTTGTCTTAAAAACTCTTCATTCTTTTTAGCCGTGACATCCCAACATATTCCCACAAATCTTGAATACACGCCGAATGCATCTTGATGAAATCGCCCCCGAATAGCGATATATCTATAACGCCCTTTTTCGTCTTTAATAACGTGTTCGTGGTCAATGTCGGTGCGAGTTTGCACGAAAGGTGCAATGATCGCGCGCAGTTGTCCTTGGCCCTGCGGGAATAGCTCGGTATTTCCTTCCCAATAAAAATCTTGGTCCACCAAATTCCAATCCCAGGTTAAGGACCCTGAAGATTCCATAGCCATCCTTAAACGCTCTTCATTTTCCTTAAGTCGTACATCTAACATCATGGAACGCATGATCGTTGAATATAGATTTCGACCAATCAGCACCATCATAAGACAATAAAATAAAATCAACCCCCCCATGATTTTATCTAAAGAGCTTTCCGTAGAAAAGTGGCCCAGGGCCCATAACATCATGGAAGGTACTATTACGCACATCATTGCAATCGGCGAAGAGACATAGGTGATCATCGCCCCCGCACACATGCTAGCGACAATAAGACCGGCCAATACCTGTTCCCGAGCCGGCGCTAACGCCGTCAAAAATCCCAGAAACCCCCAACCCAAGCCCGAAACTAAAAGGCAAGAATAGATGATCAAACGCCATTTTTTTAGATCTTGTTGGTTACGAAGAGTGGTCCGCGCGGAACGCCAGAAATAAAACGCAAAATAGCGAATAATCGTTGAAAAGTTGAGCGCCAAAAACCAGGTAATGAGGAAAATAAAGGGCGCCGAGGACCACGCATAAAAAACAAAAGCGCCCGTGTTCACGAAAATCGCAATCATCCCAGCGACATTCTGACGATACAGAAGATCTACTTTTTTGATTTCAAACTCTAGCTGGCTGGTTTTCGTGCCCAGATTCATAGAGATAAATTAGCTCTGTAGGCTCAATACTGCAAATTACCATTCTGGCAGAATTGCCGAACTACTTCTTCGGAACGGTCGGTACCTGCTTCCGGTTTTGCAGATCTCTCCAGGACTTGCCTTCGCGAGCTTTACGGTCCAACTGAAATCTTTGCACCGCCTTGTTATGTCCCGCATAGTCCTCAGAAAAAATGTGAGTTCCGTCATTTTGACTGACGAAGAAAAGGTAGCTGCTGGTCGCAGGCTTAACGGCCGCAAGCAAAGCCTCTTTCCCTGGATTGGCAATCGGTCCAGGCGGCAACCCATAGATCACATACGTATTATATCGAGTTGGCGTCGTTAAATCTGCCCGGGTGATGTTGATTTCAATTTTTCCGGACAAATCTGCTTTGCCATAAATCACGGTTGGATCTGTTTGCAGACGCATTCTTTTTGCCAGTCGATTGTGAAATACCGACGAAATTGTCGGCCGTTCTTCCGGCGCTCCGGTTTCTTTTTCGATAATACTTGCTAAGGTCACAACCTGATGGCGAGTCCAGCCTTGCACTTCAGCCTGAGAAATCACCTCATTATAAACGTACAAAAACCGACGAACCATGTTGGTGATCAAAGTTTTGGTATCCGTGTATTTTGTCAGCATATAGGTTTCAGGGAAAAGATAGCCCTCTAAGCTGATCTGACTTTCACCCAATAAAGACTTAATAAACTGTGGGTCGCGCACCCAGCGCATGAAATCCTCTGCCGTACCAAAACCTTCTTTTTGATAGAGCTCTGAAATTTCGTAAATGCTTAAGCCCTCACTGACTGTAAAGCTGCGAGCAATGCTTTTCCCTGAGGTGATCGTGTTAAGAACTTCACTTGGCACCATATTGGTGCGCAAAAGATATTCACCCACTTTAACTTTGGATCTATCGCCACGAATGCGCGCATACGCCGTAAAGAAAAGCGCGTTGCGAATCAGACCTTTTTGTTCCAGCTCTGCCGCAATGGAATTAAATCCTTTTCCAGGACTGACTTCATAAACCACATCCTGAGCCACGTCACTAGGACGAGAGCTTAAGAACTGATAGCTTAAGAAGGCAAACCCGCCCCCCAAAGCTGCGATTAATGCCACCACTGCCAATAATAGAACAACATAGGTCTTCTTCATTATTTAGTATCCAGATTCATTCCCGGCAAAACTTTTGTCGGATCAAAAGGTGTTGGATCTTCAAGGCTTGCTACCGGAACTGTGCAATACTGAATTGCAAAGTGTGCTGACGGACGATCATTACCCGACTTACCCATCCCACCAAAGGGTAAACGTGAACTTGCGCCATTGGTTGTACGGTTCCAATTTAAAAGACCCACGCGGGCTTTAAATAAGGCTTGTTCATAAAGTTCTTTATTCTTAGAAAACAGCGCCATGACTAAGCCATATCCTGAAGAGTTCACAATATG